>CALJLV010000190.1 GCA_937982505.1 uncultured Desulfobacteraceae bacterium
CCAAACGCTCTCAACGATCCAAACGCTCTCAACGATCCAAACGCTCTCAACGATCAAAACACATTCACTTGGCCGTTTGCCGCATGGTCGCCCCGATGAACAGGCACACCGCCATGCCCACCACCACCGCCGCCATGCCGTGGGGACCCAGGCCGGTGGGCGAGCTGGCCAGGCCGAAGTTGTGGGCGATGCCGGCGCCGACGATCATGCCGAAGACAAAGACGGCCGCATCCCCGTCCCCCTCGCCGGCCAGAAAGAGCTGACGGCCCGGGCAGCCGCCGGCCAGGGCGAAGGCCAGCCCGGCGAGCATCATGCCGGCAAAGTTCCACACATGCAGGGTGTGGGCCACCGGCTGGCCGGCGAAACCGGGTTTGAACTGCCCCACCGCGAGGTTGGTCAGAAAGGCGAAGACCACCAGCGCCAGAAAGCCGCCGAAGAGATGCACCTGGCGAAAGAGGATCAGGTCGCGCAGGGCCCCCATGGTGCAAAAGCGGCTGCGCTGGGCCAGAAAGCCGATGACCAGGCCGGCGATCAGGGAGACCAGCAGCGGGGCGTGCATGGCCCCGGGCCCCTTCTCGCTGTAAAACAGGACCCCGTTCTGGGGCTGGCCGGGGACCTGGGGATAGATGAGCATCAGGACCAGAAAGCCCAGCAGGGTCAGGGGCAGCAGCCAGCCCACCGAGGGGTAGGTCTTCTGGACCCGGCCCAGGTTGTAGCCGCCTTTTAAGAACAGGGTGCCGATCCAGATCCCGAAGGCCAGCCCGGCCAGGCCGAGGATGGCGTTGCCGTCGCCGCCGGCCAGGCGCAGCACGGCCCGCCAGGGACAGCCCAAAAAGACCAGGGCCCCGATCATGGCAAAGACGCCTAGGATGAAACGCGCGATGGGCGCCGAGCCGGCCCGCGGCCGGTACTCCTTGAACAGGTAGGCGGCGACGAGCGAGCCGATCACGAAGCCGATGATCTCCGGCCGGATGTACTGGACCACCGCGGCCCGGTGCAGCCCCAGGGCCCCGGCGATGTCCCGCTCGAAGCAGGCCACGCAGATCCCCATGTTGCCGGGGTTGCCCAGTTTTTGCAGCAAGGCGGCCATCACCCCGATAAAGGCCCCTACGCCGATGATGCCCCAGCGGGTGGCAAACCAGTTTTTTCCCATCGTTGCGTCCTCCTCAAGAAAGGTGTCGGTCACTGCCTGGCGCCAATCAAACGAGCCATATCTCTTAACCGATCGCTGCGATGCCAGGCAAAACGATAATTTAAATGCTGCCGGGGCGATCCATCGAAACGATCAATCGGCTCCGCAAAGTCCGGCAAACACCAAACGCAGGATCCTTTGGTCCAGTACCAGTCCAGGTTCGTCGTCGGGCCGCACATCTCGGTCGGGATCGAGGCGGTCCGCCGGCCCGGCTCCCGGCTCGTGGGCGATCCGGTACTGGCGGCAGCGCTCGCGGATGGCTTCCAGGGCCAACTCGCGGTTGTTCTCGATCCAGCGGTCGCACTCGTCATGGCTGCCGGCAAAGAGGACGAAACGCTCCCTGCCATGCTTGACGGTCAGCATGCGATAGCCCCCGCCCAGGTCGTACTTGACGCAGCCGTCCAGACGATTTTCCCCCTTGTGGGTCTGGGGTAACAGCCGGGCCTCTCCGGGGCCGCCGTTTTTCATCGCGGCAATGACCTGATCGGCGTGATCGGCGGCAATGCGGCCCTTCTTGCCGGCCCGGCGCAGATCTTCGATATGCCGGTCCAGGCGCGGATCGATGTGTACCAGATGCATCATGAAACAATCCCCAAGCCGGTCTTGACGAACCGCGTGACCGGCCCCAGAGCCCGGACCCGTTCGATCACCTCGGTGGCCACCTGGACGAACTTGGTCGACTCGGCCGAGGAGATCCACGAAAAGTGCAGCCGCCCCGGTTCGATGCCCATGTATTCGATCAATTCCTTGAACAGCGTGAACTTGCGCCGGGCATAGTAGTTGCCTTCGATGTAGTGACAGTCTCCCGGATGGCAGCCGGAGACCCAGACGCCGTCAGCTCCCTCGCGAAAGGCGGCCAGGATGAACTTGGGACTCACCCGCCCGGAGCACGGCAGGCGGATCACCCGGATGTTGGGCGGGTATTGAAGGCGGCTGACCCCGGCCAAGTCGGCGGCGCCGTAGGTGCACCAATTGCAGAAGAAAGCGACGATTTTGGGCTGCCAGTCACTCATTGTTCAATCCTCGTCCGGGAAGGCGGCCTCCAGCTTTTCGGTCTGCGGCCGGCCACCGCCGCGGACAGGGCTAGGACCCAGTTGCCGGACCCGGTCGGTCATTGCCGCGGCGATCTCGGCAAAGCGCGGCCCCATGGCTGAACTCAGGTTGAACATGGCCACCCGTTCCGGCTCCAACCCAGTCTCGGTCAAAAGCTTCTGGACGGCGGCGACCTTCTTTCTGGTCTTGCGGTTGCCTTCAAGGAAATGACATTCGCCTTCGAGGCAGCCGGCCACGTAGACCCCGTCGGCGCCGGCCTCGATCGCCTTGAGCAGGTGAATCATGTCCACCCGCCCGCTGCACGGGACCTGGATCACCTTGACGTTGGCCGGATAGTCGAGGCGCATCGAACCGGCCAGGTCGGCGGCGGCATAGGCGCAGTACTTGCAGCAGAAGGCCAGGATCTGCGGCTCGAAGTCCATGCCGATCCTCCGTTCATTTCTCGAATGGATTCGGCGTGCCGGGTTGCCCCGGCAGCCATACCTCGGCCAGGTCCGGACCGAGGTAAGCCCGCTCCTCCTCGCCCAGGGCGCCCAGTGACAAGGCGATGAGGGTCCACAGGTGGACGACGTGGTAGCCGCCGTTGAAGTGTTCGCCCAGGTCGTGAATCTGGGCGTGGCAGTTGTGGCAGGGCGTGACCACGTACCGGGCGCCGGTGGCCATGACCTGGTCGAACTTGATGCGGCCGTAGGCGTGGCGGGCCTCGGTGAAACCCGACTGCAGGTAGCCACCCCCGCCGCCGCAGCAAAAGTTGTTCGAGCGGTTGGGGGTCATGTCGACGAAGTTCTCTTCACCGATGCAGGTCTTGACCACGAAGCGCAGGTCCTCGGCCAAAGGATCGCCGAAGCTCTTGCGCACCTGCTGGCAGGGGTCCTGGACGGTGAACCGGATTTTCGAGTCCCGGTTCCAGTCGCTGCTCGGCCGGATCCGGCCTTCGCGAATCCAGCGCGCGTAGTAGCGCACCATGGGGGCGATCTCGAGATCGGTGGCGATACCGTGTTTTTGCACCCCCATCCAGACCGAGTAGGTCGAGTGCCCGCATTCGGTGTTCAGATACACCCGGCAGCCGAGCGCCTCGGCCTTGCGCACCGTCTTTTCGGTGATCGTCTTCCAGCAGTCGTCGTCGGCCAGGAACATGCAGTAGTTCTCACCGCCCCAGGCCGTGCTGCCGTAGGTCCAGTCCACCCCGGCCAGGTGCAGGATCTTCCACAGGGGCACCATTTCCTCGGGTTCGGTGACCGGTTCGCGGGAATTCTGGCTCAGGAAGAACTCGGCACCCTGCTTGTCGATGGGGGCTTGAAGGTCTTGCCAGCCGGGCTGGTTGGCGCGCACTTCTTCGACGACGTCCTCGACCACGAAGCGGAAATCCTCTTCCGGGGTGCCCATGGCCGAACAGCTTTCGTTGCGCAGGGCCATGTCGCAAGATCCCAGAATCCCTTTGGGCCGCGTTTCGCGCGGCCAGAGCTTACGCGCCTCGTAGACCATGGCCGGGATGTTTATGGCCATGGGGCAGACGTACACGCAACGCTGGCAAAGCGAGCACAGCCAGACCCAGGGATGGCCGGCGATCTCCTCGTCCATGCCTAGGGCCGCCATGCGCAGAAACTTACGAGGGTCCATACCCTCGAGACCTGTGGCCGGGCACCCCGAAGCACAGGCCCCGCAGGTGAGGCAGAGGTTGAGGTTGCCGCCGGCCGGCAGCAAGCGGCGAACCTTGTCGAGAAAGGTGGCCGAAGCGGTGGACGAAAGGCGAACGGGTCCATTCATGGAACTCTCCTTTGGCCTGCGGATGAACCGCGCCGGAATCACGCGGAAATGCCCGCGAATTTTGATCCGCCGAGGAAAAAGGACCTCTGGAGAGCGAGAATGGCGAAACTTAGGGGGAGCGCTCCACGACGGCGCCACGGTCCTTTTCCCGTGCATGCCAACCCGGGCAGCGGCGGGACTCAACTCAGGTAAATCCGAGGCGCCAAAAGGACATGAGAAATCCTTGCTTGCGAGGAAAACGGAGAAAAATGAAAAAACGGATTCCATTTAGCGGTGCAATGCGGTGCTTGTCAAATTGATTAGAGTAATGGCAAAAGTGTTGCGTATCGAAATTATCTACTGGACATGGACCGCGGCGGGCCTTACCCATAAAAGGTTTGATTTAAGGAGGAATGGGTGGAGTTTGTTTTCAACTGCCCGGCAACGGGGAAGATATTCGAGACCGCCGCCTTCCGGATGGTCGACAACAATGGGGTGGTGACAGAAGCGGACGGCAGCCGCCGCCTGGATGCCCGGGTGGCGCTCGAGGAGCCGTGTCCGCACTGCGGCCGACATCACACCTACCGGGCCGATGAGATGATCTGCCCGTTCGAGGCGGTGGCTGTTCGCGAGGGGTGAAGGGTTTCGGGAGGCTTCAGGTCTCAGGTTTCGGGTATCATCAGGTTTGCTGAGATTTCCGGCTCGTCTGCCGCCGTCTCGTTCCGATGAACATGGATTTCCGCTTGCGCGGAAATGGCGGAAGAAAGACAGGAACTTGGCCCGCTTCATCAGTTCTCCTTCCCGTGTCATCCCGAGGAGCGCAAGCGACGAGGGATCTGCAGTCGGGAAAGAAAGCCGGGAGGAGGTCGATAGATGGCACAAGCCCTCGTCCGGTATCGGCCTCTGGCGTGAGGCAAGGTTTTTGCCGATTGGGGATGTTTCCCGCTGTTGTGTCCAAATGCGGATTCCTCGCTGGCGCTCGGAATGACAGGTGGGGGATACCGGCGCTCGGGAATGGCAGGTGGGGGATGCTGACGCTCCGGAATGACAGCGGGAGGGGATGTCATCCCCAGGAGCCCAAGCGATGAACGCTGTCGCCGGTTGCATGCGGGAAAAGCGCCCGTCCGGCTTGATCGGAAAAGTAACGTCTGCCCGGCAGCGAGTTTCAGGAGAGGTCAATTCATGACGGATGAAAAACTGCATCCCCGCCTGACCACCACCGTGGCCGGGGCCGGTTGAGCCTCCAAGCTGGGTCCGGGGGACCTGGACCGGGCGCTGTGCGGGCTGGCCTTTCCCACCGACGAGAATGTCCTGATCGGTCTGGAACGGGCCGACGACGCCGGGGTCTACCGGGTCAGCGACGAGCTGGCCCTGATCCAGACGGTGGATTTTTTCACCCCCATCGTGGACGATCCCTACGATTTCGGCCGCATCGCGGCCGCCAACGCCCTGAGCGACGTCTACGCCATGGGGGGAGTGCCCAAGACGGCCATGAACCTGGTGGCCTTTCCGGCCAGGACCATGGATTTTTCCGTCTTGCGCCGCATCCTGGAAGGCGGCATCGCCGTGCTGCGCGAGGCCGGGGTGGTGCTCATCGGCGGCCACAGCATCGAGGATGCGGAACTCAAGTACGGCCTCTCGGTGACCGGCTACATCCACCCGGCCAGGGTCCTGGCCAAGAAAAACCTGCGGCCCGGCGACCGGCTGGTGCTCACCAAGCCTCTGGGCACCGGGATCCTCAACACGGCCATCAAGGGGGGGCTGGCCTCGGCGGCGGCGGCCAGAATGGTCACCGAGCAGATGGCGGCCCTGAACCGGGCGGCGGCCGAAACCATGGAGGCCTTCGACGTGTCGGCCTGCACCGATGTCACCGGGTTCGGTCTATTGGGCCACCTGGCCGAGATGGTCAGCGGTTCGGGATGCGGGGTGCGCCTCGCGGCCGCCCGGGTGCCGATCCTTCCTGAAACCATCGCGTTGGCCGCCATGGGCCTGGTGCCGGCCGGGGCCTATCGCAACCGGGAGTTTCGCCAGGCGATGGTGGTTTTCGAAACGGGTATGGATGCCGTGATGCAGGACGTGCTTTTCGATCCGCAAACTTCCGGGGGGCTTTTGATCAGCGTGGCCGCGGACCAGGCCGGCAGGCTGGTGGGAGCCCTTCAGGCCGCCGGGGTGAAGGCCGCCGCCGAAATCGGCGAGGTGACGGGCGCCGGCCAGGAAATGATCCGGGTCGTCTGAGACAGTAACGACCCGAGGTACCAAACGCAGCAACCCAGAAAAGGAAAAGAAACCGGATGAAAGAAATCGATGCCCGGGGCCTGGCCTGTCCGGCTCCGGTACTCCAGACCAAGGCCGCCATCGAAAACGAGCAGGCGACATCGGTGCGCGTGACGGTGGACAATGCGGCCTCGGCCCAAAACGTGGCCCGCTTTCTCCAGAGCAAAGGGTTTGCCACCGAGACCGAAACCCGCGGTGGCGACCTCGTGGTCTTGGGCCGCGCTGCAGCGCCGGCGGTGGCACCGGCCCCCGCACCGCCGGTGTCCGCCGAGCGCTGCGAGCACCGGCGCATCATGGTCATGATCACTTCCGATGGCATGGGCCACGGAGACGATCGACTGGGCGCCAAGCTGATGATCAGCTTCGTCAAGACCCTGGCCGAGATGGGCGATGAACTGTGGCGGCTGGTCTTTGTCAACAACGGGGTCAAGCTGACCATCGACGGCAGTGCGGTCCTGGACGTGCTTCAAGAATATGAGGCCGGCGGATTGCAAATCCTGGTCTGCGGCACCTGCCTGACGCACTTCGATCTGCTGGAGCAAAAACAGGTGGGTGTCACCACCAACATGCTCGACATCGTCACCGCGATGCAACTGGCGGACAAGGTGATCAATATCTGATCGTTTCGATTTGCGAAATTTCTTCGAGCGGAATGACCGTAATCCGCTCGTCCAGGGCGTATTTCTGATCACCGGGGTAGATAACCCACAAGTGCTCCAACCCCAGATCTTTCAAGGCGATATGCATTGACCGCTTTTTGCCGGGGGCATCGGCATATTTAATTTCGAACCCGTGGCGCTTTCCGGCGATGGTGACCATGAGATCGAGTTCGGCCCCGGCGTGAGTCGCCCAAAAATAGGCGTCCCGGGTCCGGAATGCCTGAATGATGTGCTCAAGTGCAAAGCCCTCCCAGGATGCGCCGATTTTCGGATGCCCCTGAAGCTCAGGCAGGTTCGAGATTCCCAGCAGGTTGTGAAAAAGCCCGCTGTCGCGAATAAAGATCTTGGGCGCCTTGATCTGGCGTTTGCCGAGATTTTCGAACCACGGGGGCAAGACTCGCACCATGTAGGCACCGGCCAGAATATCGAGATAACGACGTGCCGTTGCCTCCGCCGTTCCCAGGGAACGGGCGAATTCGGCGGCATTCCAGACCTGTGCGTGATAGTGGGCCACCATGGTCCAAAAGCGGCGCAGGGTTTCCGAGGCGATGGAAATCCCCAGCTGCGGGATGTCCCTTTCAAGAAAAGTGCGGATAAAGTTTTCGCGCCATTGGACGCTGTCCGATGCGGACGCCGCCAGAAAAGACCGTGGAAATCCTCCCCTGAGCCACAAGCGGTCGCGATGCTGTTCTCCGACTTCCCATAGTTGAAAACCCGACAGATCGACGAATCCGATTCGACCGGCCAGAGACTCGGAGACACCTCGCACCAGTTGAGGCGATGCCGAGCCCAACAACAGAAACCGGCTTTTCCGGCCGGGTCGATCGACCAGCACCCGCAACAGTTCAAACAGCTCCGGTTGCCGTTGGACCTCGTCGATGATCACCAGGCCGGATAAGTCTTTCAATGCCTGCATCGGGGCGGAGAGACGGCGGACATCCACCGGATTTTCCAAGTCAAAGATCGTCGCCGGCTCTTGTTCGGCGATGATCTTGGCCAGGGTGGTTTTGCCGCACTGTCGCGGCCCGAGTAGTGCGGTGACGGGGTGAACCCGAAAAGACGCTTGAATTTGGCGGAGGGACTCTGGCCTCGGAATCATGTTGCCATAGTATTCCTTGAAAATCGTTATGTCAATTAAAGATTTTCAAGGATTTTGTACGCTGTTCGCTTTATGGCGGATTGGATCAAGTTTTTAACCACCGCGCCTTCCTTTCTGTACCCGAAACGATAATCTTCAAGAAGGCAGGCTTTCGGGAAGTGTTTCCACAAAGGCGCGGATTTCGTCGCGTACCCGCCGGTAATGGACCATGGCCTCTTGATCGGAGCGCGCGGTGCGCGCCAGACTGGGCGGATCGTCGAAGCCGACATGCATCCGTTTGACCCGGCCCGGAAAGACGGGACAGGTTTCGTTGGCGTGGCCGCAGACGGTGACCACCAGATCCCACGGCTCGTGGCGCAGCTCGTCCACCGACTTGGAACGGTGGTGCGATATGTCCACTCCCGCCTCGGCCATGGCCTGTACAGCCAGGGGGTTGAGGCCGTGGGGATCGATACCGGCCGAGGCGGCCTCGATGACATCGGATCGCAGGTGACGGGCCCAGCCCTCGGCCATCTGGCTGCGGCATGAGTTGCCGGTGCACAAAAACAGGATGCGGGTCTTGGCGGCGTTCATCTTCGGAAATCTTCCTTTCTCACCTGCGGCTGCGTTTAATTGTCTGAAGATATTTCATAAATCTTCAGCCCTCTGACATGGACCCCGGGTCGGAGCCCGGGGTGACGGGCTGCTGTGGGGCGCCGCGCTCGCGTCATTCGTTAGTGGCCAATGACCAATGACCAATGACCAATGACGAATGACCAATGACCAATGACCAATGACCAATGACCATTTCGGCGCCGATGTCAGGCCCTAAGGGCGCGCCGCCGGCTTGACGGCATGGATGTCTGCCGAAACCAAGTAATCGGCAACGTCGGTGCCCGGGGCCCAGTCGCGGATAAAGGCCTTGCTTTCTTCCCGGGTCTCCACCCGGATGTCCACAAACCCGCAGGCCTGCAGCAGGGTTTCGACTTCCGAGATCAACGACGCCCCGGCGATGCAGCAGGACCGGAGCCGCAGATCTTCCCGCACCGCCTCGGGAAAGGCGGTCGTGGCCACCACATCGGAGACCGCCAGCCGGCCGCCGGGCTTGAGGGCCCGGTAGATCTCGGCAAAGACACGCGGCTTGTCCGGGGAAAGGTTGATGACGCAGTTGGAGATCACCACATCGGCGGTGTTGTCGGCGATGGGCAGGTGCTCGATTTCACCGAGACGGAACTCGACGTTCTCATAGCCGCCTTTTTGCGCGTTGGCCCGGGCCTGCGAAATCATCTCGGCCGTCATGTCCACCCCCATGACCCGGCCCGCCGCGCCCACCTGGCGCGCGGCCAGAAAGCAGTCGAAACCGCCCCCGCTGCCCAGGTCGAGCACGACCTCGCCGGGTTTCAGGGCGGCGATGGCCTGGGGGTTGCCGCACCCGAGACCCAGGTTGGCCCCCTCGGGTACGGCGCCGACCTCCTCGGGGCTGTAGCCGACGGCCCGGGAAACGGCCGCCGCATCGGTTGCCGGGGTACCGCAGCAGCCCGGGGCGCAGCCACAGCCGGATTGACGGCCGCCGACGATCTGGCCGTACCGCTGGCGCACGGCCTGGCGGATTTCGTCGTTCTTCAGCGTGTCCATCGTTCGATCCTTTGCTTGTCGTTTCATTCAAAACAGACGCTTGACGTGACGCCAGGGCAGATCTAAGATACGGCTATGGAGGTGCATATGGAGCTTTCCAAAAAAACGACCATTCTGTTTCCGCCTGAATTGCACGAGCGCCTTTCCGCCATCGCCGCCCAAAGAGGCGTCAGCCTCGGTGAGCTGGTCCGATCGGCCTGCGAGAGGCATTACGCGGTGCTGACCAGCGGGACACGCGTTGCCGCAGTCCACAAGCTGGCTGCGATGCATTTGCCGGTCGGAACCCCAAAAGAGATGAAAGCCGAGGCAGTGGCGCCGTCCAAGGAGGTCGGGTGATCCTGGTCGATGCAAACATCTTGATGTATGCCGCCGGTGCTGAGCACCCTTTCAAACAACCCAGTATCACTTTTCTCGGAAGGGCTGCCGATGGAACCGTCTCGGCCGTAATAGACGCAGAAACCCTTCAGGAGATCTTGCACCGCTACTTGTCCATCGGAAGATGGGGCGAAGGCAGACAAGTTTATGATCTGGCCCGCCAAATCTTCCCGGAAGTGTTGCCGATTACTGCAGAAATCCTCGACCGAACCCGCGAATTGCTCGACAACGCCGCTCCCGGCATCATGGCCCGCGACGCGCTTCACGCCGCGGTGTGTGAAGTCAATGGTTGCCACTCCATCTGTTCCTATGATTCCGATTTTGATCGGATTTCTATCATACGCCGCATCGAGCCGGCGGCGGATTATCCCGACGGACGCTGATGATCGTCCAGAACAGGTACCCGGCCACCCAGGGCAGGGCCGCGTAGCGCAGGATCGAGAGCAACAACGCCTGCCAGAGCAACGGCAACCGGCCTGGCGCCTTGATAAACGGCCTGTCGAATCTCGTCATTTTTCAAGATGTCCATAATCCTCTCCCAACATTATGGCTTACAGGTGACATGGCAGACCCCGGTGAGTGTCTTGACCTCGTAGGGAAAATATCTGCGTTTGAACCACAGGGCCACGTTTACCAGGCCGATAAGCACCGGCACCTCCACCAGGGGGCCGATCACGGCGGCAAAGGCCTCGCCGGAGTTGATGCCGAAGACGGCTACGGCCACGGCGATGGCCAGCTCGAAGTTGTTGGAAGCGGCGGTAAACGACAAGGTGGTGGCCTGCTCGTAGGTGGCCTTGAATTTCATGGACATGAAGAAGCTGAGCAGGAACATGATCAGGAAATAGATGCACAGCGGAATGGCGATGCGCACCACGTCCAGGGGCAGCTTGACGATGTATTCGCCCTTGAGGGAAAACATCACCAAGATGGTAAACAGCAGGGCGATCAGGGTCAGAGGACTGATCTTGGGGATGAAGCGCTCATGGTACCACTTTTCCCCTTTGGTCTTCAGGCCGATGATGCGGGTGATCAGACCGGCGATAAACGGAATGCCCAGGTAGATGAACACACTTTCTGCGATCTGCCCAATGGTCACGTTCACCGTCGAGCCTTCCAGGCCGAACCAGCCGGGCAGGATGGTGATGAAAAACCAGGCGTACACCGAGAAGAACAGGACTTGGAAAATGGAATTGAAGGCCACCAGCCCCGCGCAGTATTCGGCATCGCCGCGGGCCAGATCGTTCCACACCAGCACCATGGCGATGCAGCGCGCCAGACCGATCATGATCAGGCCCATCATGTATTCGTGGTGGCCGGACAGGAAAGCGATGGCCAGCAGGAACATCAGGATCGGGCCGATGATCCAGTTTTGCACCAGCGACAGGGCCAGGATCTTCACATCCCGAAAGACGAACCCCAGCTTCTCGTAGCGCACCTTGGCCAGGGGCGGGTACATCATCAGGATCAGGCCCACGGCGATGGGGATGTTGGTGGTGCCCACCTGGAAGATGTTGATGAAATCGCGCACCCCCGGATACAGGTAGCCGCCGAAGACCCCCACGGCCATGGCCAGAAATATCCACAGGGTGAGAAAACGATCCAGAAAGCTCAGGTTTTTGAGGGTGGAATCGGTCATTTATGTTTCTCCTTTGCCTGATCGATCCTCCGTGACAGTCAAGATCGGTGACGACTGCTTTTGGGTTTTTCGGTTCGTCTTCCGCCATCTCGTTCCGATGAACATGGATTCCTGCTTTCGCAGGAATGACGGAAAAAAGTCGGAACCTGATCCAGAATCCTTGCCGTCATCCCGGGCTTTGACCCGGGATCCATTTCAGAGGGCTGAAGATTTCCGCGAAATCGGTGCCCCCAGGATGGCACTCGAATGTAAGCGCCGCATTAGAGACTATTTGCAGCACAACCCATCGGGTTTGGTTTTCATCATCTGCGCCAGATGCTGCCGGTCTTCCAGAATCAAGGGGCTGTCCTTCAGGGTTTCGAGCAGCCAGGCCAGCGCCGTCCTGGCCGCCGGGGGGGCTTGTTCTCCGGCCAGCCGGTAGTACATCCAGCGGCCGTTCTTGCGCCCTTCGATCAGCCGGGCGCCGCGCAGAATCGACAGATGCTTGCTGACCGTCGAAGGCGCCAGGCCGATCAACTCGATCAGCTGGCAGACGCACAGCTCGCCGTCCTGCAAAGCGGCCAGCAGCCGCACCCGGGTTTCGTCGGCCAGGGCCTTGGTCAAGGTCATGATGTCGTGCATCCGGTCATCCTTTGCGGTTCAGGGTGCTGACCACACATGCCGTAATTCGCCACTTAACGAAATATAGGGGTCGAATTTACGGCCTCTGATTGCCCTTGTCAATCTGAAATCTCCACCATTGCAGGCTTGACAGATAAAGTTGAGGCCACCATGAATGGCCATATAAAAATGACCCTTTTTAAGGGAAAAAAGCGTGGAAACCCTTGCGATCACAAAGTTCAAAGCCAATTGCCTTACCTTGCTCGACGAGGTCAGCCGACACCAGAAAAGGATCGTCATCACCCGGCACGGCAAGCCGATTGCCGAGGTGGTTCCTTATCGTGAAGAAACGGACGCGGCCGAGCCAGGGGTCCCTTTGAAGGATACCGTGGTTTTCATGGGCGATATCGTTTCACCGGTGGCTGAAGAGGAGTGGGAGGTTCTGCGGTGAGAGCGGTGCTGCTTGACACCCACGTCTGGATTTGGCTGGCCCTGGCGCAGCACGCCAGGCTGTCGGCTTCGGCCCGCGTCGCACTCCAAGAGGCGCGGGAAAAATGGATCGGTGCCATCTCCTGCTGGGAGATCGCCAAGCTGGTGGAAAAACAACGCATCGGCTTTTCAATCCCCCTGTTGACATGGATCGAACGGGCACTGGCCGAAAATGAAATCCGCATCGCCGCGCTTTCACCGGCCATCGCCGTGGAGAGCACCCATCTGAAAGGGTTCCACACAAATCCGGCCGACCAGATTATCGTCGCCACGGCGCGGGTCGCCGGCTGGCCGCTGATCAGCGCCGATTAGAAAATCCGCGCCTATTCCCGCGTCGAGACCCTCTGGTGATTTCATTCGCTGCCGCGGTGCAAAACGATTCGGAGCACTGCTTCAGGCATGAAATCCGTTGTGCCGCTCTTCAAAAGGGAAGGTTGAACCAGGCGAAGACCCCGGTCATCTTGAGCCCCATGTAGAACATCACCAGGATAAACAGGTACTTGAGCTGCTTGGCGGGCAGCCGGTGGGCCGTGTTGGCCCCCACCACGGCCCAGGGAATGCTCGCCCCGGCCAGGATGGCCCACTGGTACCAGTTGAGATAACCGGTGGAATAAGGCGGCAGACCGGCGACCCCCAGACCGTTGAGGGCGTAGGAGAGGGCTCCGCCGAAGGCGGTGAAGATCATCAGGGCGGTGGAGGTGCCTACGGCCTGGTGCATTTTGAACTTCAGGAAGTACACCATGATCGGGATCATCAGGACCCCGCCGCCGATGCCGATGATGCCCGAGACGATTCCCAGGGGAATGCCCCAGAGGATGAACGCGGACAGTCTGTTTGAGGGTTGATCCGTGATCTTGGGCGGCCTGGCCGTGAGCATGCGCAGGCCCCCGAGAATCACGGCGACCCCGAAGGCCGTGGTCAGCACCTTGCCGGGCAACTGAGAGGCGATAAAAGCCCCGGCAAAGGCCCCCAGGGCGCCGGCGATCCCGAAAGTGATTCCCGCCTTCCAGAGCACGGCCTTTTTCTTGTGATGGGCCATGGCCCCGCTGAAGGCTGTCGGCAGGACCACGAGCAGATTGGTGCCGAAGGCGATGCGGATGGCGATGGTGGGGTCCACGCCGATGGACTTGAGCGCCCAGAACTGCACGGGCACCATGATAAAACAGCCTCCCACGCCGAGCAGCCCCGAGGCAAATCCCACGGCAATACCTGTGACCAACAGCGCGATAATCTGTGCAGCCTGCATTTCCATTTCCTTCTACCTCGCTTTCCTCTGATAAGGATTATTGTGTCTGGATACAGTGACATGGGAGACTAGAAGCGCGGCAACCGCGTCCTCGGCAACCCCTCTATGGTTATCCAACACTTGGATTCCGTTGTGTTGCAGCCATTCTTTGTGAAACCTCTGGATGCCGCCGCAGACCAGGGTGTTGATTCCCAGGGCCGCCACGTGACGCGCCAGTTGCCATCCGTCGGCGAGGCCGCTGTCCAAAATCATCCGATGAATCATGTTGCCCTTGTTGGCTGTAACCAAAAGGATCCGGGAAGAAGCCCCGAAATGAGGCGAAACCCTGTCACCGAACAAGGGAACGGCGCTTTTCATCCGGCAATCATCACTTGCGGCAACGTCATTCACGATCTTCAAGGCTCCTTGAACCGCACGACACGACTATTGAACGCGGTGGAATCTGTCTCAAAACAAGAAAATAGCAAGCAGGATGCCAAAGGATGCAGCAGGGGGCAGCAAGAAAAATACTTCAAAAATATCAATTTATTACGATTTATTCGGCGACGGGCGAAAGAGGGGGGGCGGTTTCGAGGAGCGTTTCAATCGATGAAACCGTTTCGGGTCAGGTTTCACTTTCACTGTCGATGAATCCGTAGCGCTTCATTTTGCGCCACAGGGTGGTGCGGCTCATGCCCAAGGCGCGGGCGGCCGCAGGGCGGCTGTCGGGATGCCGCTGCAAAATGGCGCGGATGGTTTCGGCCTCGCGGCTTTGTACGTCGGAAAGGCGATCCGCTGGGAAATCCGGCGGCGGGATAAGATCCGGCGGCAGGTGTGCCAGATCGATAACCGCCCCTTTGCAGCGGATGAAGGCGTACTCGATGATGTTTTCCAGTTCGCGCACGTTTCCTGGAAATGGATGGTTCATCAGGCGATGGAGAGCGGCGGCGGTCACGCCCTGAATGTCGCGATCCTTGCGCAGGTTGAAACGACGGATGAAGTGGTCCACCAGCAGCGGGATGTCCGGCCTTCTTTCCCGCAAGGCGGGAAGAGCGATCTTGACCACGTTCAAACGGTAGTAAAGGTCCTGACGGAACGTTCCGGCCCGGGCCATGGCGTAAAGATCCGCATTGCTGGCAGCCACGATGCGCACATCCACCCGGGCGACGCGGGTGCCCCCCAGGGGGGGTGAAACACCCCTCTTCCAGCACACGCAACAGGTCTGCCTGGAACTTGAGAGACGTGTTGGCGATTTCGTCGAGAAACAGGGTTCCACCGTGGGCGGTCTGGAAACGTCCGGGTTTATCGCGGGTGGCGCCGGTAAAGGCACCCCGAATGTAGCCGAACAGCTCCGATTCCAGCAAGGTGTCCGGCAAGGCGGCGCAGTTAAGGGCTACGAAAGGACCGTTCCTTCGGGGGCTGAGCTGGTGAATGGCCCGTGCGATGAGTTCCTTGCCCGTCCCGGTGGGTCCTTGGATGATGACGGTGCTTTCGCTTGCGGCGATATCCGGCAAGGAGGAAAGGATTTCCTCGATCTGCGGGTCCCGGCCCACGATGTCTTCGAATGTGAAACGGCGCTCGGCCACGCGCCGTAGCGTTTCCAGTTCCGAAACATCCCGGAAGGTCTCCACGGCGCCGACCACCTCCCCGGCCTCGTTGCGCAGGATGGCGGTGCTGAGCCGAATTGCCCTGCGCTCCCCGTTTTTGCCAATAATGCGGGCCGGCAGATTGATCTGGGGGTTTTGGCTAACCAGGGTACGGTCCAGGGCGCAATTCTTCTCGCAGATATCGGCCCGGAAGACATCGAAGCAAAAATGGCCGATGGCCTCCTGCGCTGTGAATCCCGTAATGGCCGCCGCGGCACGGTTAAACGAGGTGATCCGTTTTTCGGCGTCGATGGTAAAGACCCCGTCGCTGATGCACTCCAGGATCATGCAGCACGGCGAGCGCACCAGGGTGGTGATGTCGCAAAAGGTGGTGGCGGGAAGGTCGTCTGTTACGGGAAGATGGTCCTGTTGGAGCTTAATTTTTGTCATGCTCCGTCCCTGACGTCAGATTCATTCAACGCGCGAATAATACAGGAGCGATGCCCGGCATTCGGTTTCCAGGTGCAGTTGAACCGGTTTGAGGTTCATTGGGCGGGCTCCTTCGGGGCCATCGGGATGATAAACACCGGGATGGGGCTGTCCTGGATCACCTTGCGGGACGTGCCGCCCATCAGCGCTTCCTTGACCAGGCCATGGCCTCGGCTGCCCATCACCAGGGCATCGAAGCCACCGGCGGTCACATGATGCCGGATGCGGTCCACGGCTCTGCCGGGCTCCACGATCACCCGGTCGAGGACGAGGGGGCATTCGCTGATCTCATCGGCCGCCGCGGTGCAAAACTGCGTGATGCGCTGCTTTAGACGGGTGATGATCTCGGTCTCTGTTTTCTTCTTGAATTCCTCTACATCCCGGTAGCCGAGAAAGGCGGTCATCAGCATTTCGGCATTGGGCGGCAGCCGCTCGATGACATGCAGCACCGTCACCCGGGCGCCATAGGCCTCGGCCATTCCGGCGGCATAGGCAAAGGCGCGCTCGGCGTTTTCAGACAGGTCGGTGGCAAACAGGATGTGGCCGATCTCGGGTTTGGAAATTGTCATGATCGCCTCCCTTGTGTTTCGATGCCCTGCTACGAAATTCGCCCGCTGATGAAAACCCTCAATTCCGGCCGCAGCGGGTTGTCGGTTTGCAGCACGATCTGATCGAAGTAAGTTCCTTTTTGGGAAGAACGATTTTCCACCTCCAGCCGATATGCGCCGCCGTCGCTCTCGTTTGCCAGATGATAGCGGATGAACTTGTCCCCCTGGGCGTTGCGTACCCCGATGATTTTAAACGGGTAGTCCTGCCGGGGCTGAATCTTGACCACGGCTCGCAAGTCATCTCCGATTTTGCCCACCAGGTTCACCCGCGGCGGTTCGATGTGAACGAAGTTTTCCACCCGCCCGAAGATGGCCAAATCGAGCCAGGGCCGCTCGATGTCGTTGGTCTGAACCCGCACCTTTTCGCGTACATATTCACCGCCGTAGCCGTCGGTCTTGAAGGTCACCATGATTTGTCCCTCGCCGCCGGGAGGGATCTGCCGCGCGCTGGATGCGGCCGTGCAGCCTCAGCCCGTGTGGATCTTGCCGAAAATCAGCGGCGCGTCGCCATCGTTGCGCACCCGGAAGGCGTGTTCCACGGGCGCGCCTTCCACCACGGGGCTGAATTCATAGACCGTCTCGGTCATCACCGCCCGGGGGGCCGGTTCGGCGGCGAGGGCGGCACCGGCCAACAGCAGACCGCACAGCCCAAATTTCCATCCCTTGAACATCAATCGCATCTTTTCCTCCCCTGGTCATTCATCCCCTTGCGTTGCGGTGTCCGTTTTCGGCGGCATGGTCTGAACACGCCGATCCAGGCGCGAGCGTCGGTCGCCAAAAACGAGAACTGTCAACAGGACCGAGGCCGCCAGCAAAGCCGCGTCACGGGTGACGGTCCACAGGTCGGCTGGTCCTTCGGTTGCCTCGGTGGAAAAACAACCGCAGTGCACATCCAACCCGCGGGCCAGATTGAAAACCAAAGCGCCGCTAAAGATCGCCAGCAGCCCGGTCCCGGTCACCGCCGCGCCCGGGAGCCAGACGCCGGCCACCAGGCAGACGCCGAGGACCAGCTCCAGCCAGGGCAACACCAGGGCCGCCAGGTTGACGGCCCCGTCCGGCAGGATCCGGTAGTTGTAGATCGCCTCGGCAAAGGCCTGGGGATGAAGGATCTTGTTGTAGCTGGCGTAGAGAAACACGGCGCCCATGAACAGCCGCAGGCCGAGCAGCGCATGGCGTGAAGCCTTGCCGTTTGGTGAGTCCGGCAGGGCGTCGCCGGCCGATGCCGATGCCGCTTGAGCCGTTTGCCCCTCGGCCGACAAGGCGCCGTTGCAGGCCATCTCACACAAGAGGGTCCCCTGGCCGCAGGCCGCGGTCTCGAACTGCAGCACCGGGTGGTCGATGCGAAAGCGGTGCCACAGCTCATGTTTGATCTGATCGGCCAGCCGTTCGGTGCGGCTCACCGGCTGGTCGGGCACCACCACGTGGCAGGAAAAGGCGGTGCTGGCCGACGAGACTTGCCAGGCGTGCAGATAGTGCACCCCGAGAACCCCGGGCAGGCCGTTGAGAAAGCGTCGCACCTGCTCCAGATCGAGATGCCCGGGGGTGGCGTCCATCAGCACGGCGGTGCTTTCCCTGAGCAGGCCCCACCCGTTTTTGAGAATGAACATCACGATAAGAATCGAAAGGAACGGGTCGAGCCAGTACCACGGATAAAAAAGCAGCAGCAGTCCGTTGATCAGCACCGCCACCGAAGTGAGCAAATCGCCGACCATGTGCAAAAAAGCGCCGCGCACGTTCAGGCTGTGGGCCGCGTCGCGGTGCAGCAGCCAGGCCGACAGGCCGTTGCCGACGACCCCGACGCCGGCCAGGGCCATGACCATCATGCCGTCGACGGATTGGGGGTGCCAAAACCGCTGGACCGCATGGTAGAGAATCACCCCCGCGGCCCCGGCCAGGAGCATGACGTTGATCAGGGCGGCCATGATTTCGGCCCGGCGGTAGCCGAAGGTGTTGAACACCGTGGCCCCCCGGCGGCCGATGCGCAAGGCGATGTAGGAGATCAAGAGGGCCGTGAAATCGCTGAAGTTGTGGACGGCGTCCGAGATCAGGGCCACGGAGTTGGCCAGCAGGCCGCCGACGATCTGAGCCGTGGGGATGATCAGGTTGAGCACCAAGGTCAACAACAACCGGGGGCCGCTGGTATCCCGCAGGGCCGGGCCATGGTGGTGGCCGCGGCAGCCGTGGGGCTCCGCCGTTCTTTGGGTAGCCTCGCTGGCATGCATTTTTTCCCCGGGATCTCGCCCCGGGCGGCAGGTTTGCGGCGCCATGGCGTCAGGCTCCTTCGTCGGTCGGCAGGCCGGCCTGCAACCAGACGGTCCATCCGTTGACCAGCACCTGGACGTCGGCAAACCCCATCTCCTTCAGAAACAGGGCCAGTTCGTGGCTCAGGTCGCAGGTTTCCCCGTCGCAGTAGGTGATGATGGTCTTGTCGCCTGAAAGGCGGTCGGCGATTTCCATGAAATGCCGGTCTGCGCCCTGCCAGGGCAGGTTCAAGGCGCCGCCGATGTGGCCCCGGGCATAATCGTCAGGCGAACGCGCATCAAGAAAGAGGGCCGCACCCGCCGCAAACCGCTTCCTGGCCTCGTCCAGAGAGATGGTCAGACTATCGCCGGCCTCGTCCACGAAGCGGGCCTCGGCCGACCAGTCGCCCACCAGGGGGATCCCGTCCGAGCGGATCTGGTTGACGCCCAAAGCGATCAGCGCGGCAAGAAGGACGAGAGACGGCACTTGATAGAAAACCTTTTTCAGCATGGCATGCTCGACTGGTTGATACGGATCTTCAAGCGGTTTTAGCGCTTCAGGCGCGCATCAGCGGGTTGGCCACAAAATACACCCCCAACAGGCCGATGACCACCCCGGCGGCGCGCCGAAACCAGAGGCCGGCGTTCTGCCAGGCGCTGTTTTCCGTCAGCTTGCGGACCAGGGCGGTAGAACTGCCGGCCACGGCGATGGGCAGGCAGTGGCCCACCGCGAACAAGATCATCATCAGCGCGCCGGCGAAGATCTTCTGTTGTACGGTGACGATGGCCAAAATCGGGGCGATGAACCCGAAGGTGCACGATCCGGACAGGATTCCGTAGGCCAGCCCCAGGCCGAAGGCGCCGTGAATGCCGTGCAGCTTGAGCCGGTAGAGCAGGGCGCCGGATATCGAACAGGCCTGGACCCCGAGCATCCCCAGGGCCACCCAGATCAGAACGGCGCCCACCAGGATCTGCCACCAGGCGCCCACGTCGCCGAGCATGCGGCCCAGAAAAGCGCAGACGATGCCCACCACCGCGATGGTGATAAAGAGCCCCAGGGAAAAGGCGCCGGCGTACCAGGCGGCCCGCCGGGGATGCACGGCGGTGGTCTGGCCGCCCACGTAGGCCACGATCAGCGGGATGGACGCCAGATGGCAGGGGGAAAACAGCACGCTGACCATGCCCCACAGAAAAGCCCCCGCGGCGGCGATGGCCAGGCCCCCGGTCATCCATTGATTCACGGTCAAGAAAAACTGGTCGAACACGGCACAGTCCTTTCCGGGGATGTTGTTACGCCGGATCGGCGGGCACGCCCAGACGGGTCAGGATTTCAACGATCGCTTTTTTGTCCATGAAGCCGACGTGGCGATGGACCTCCCGGCCTTGGCGGTCGAAGAAGATCTGGGTCGGGATGGCCTGAATCCCGTGCTGCTTGGCCGGGGCCGGGTCTTTCCAGACATCGTAGAAGATGATGTCGGCCCGACCGGCGTATTCCCGTTTGAGTTCATCGAGGATGGGCGCCATCATCTTGCAGGGAACGCAAGAATCGGCGCCCAGGTCGATCATGGTGACCCGCCCGGAAGACGGCGAGCCGGCTGTTTGAGAAACGGCCTGGAGCGGCTGACCGGCTGCCGGTGCGGCGGCCTTCGGGCTGACCTTGGAACCATCGGGCTTTACCAGCGCAAAGGCGACGGCCGCCGCTGCAACCGCCAGGACAAGGGCTATCATCCACTTGGTCTTCATTTTTCGACCCCCATCCGCGCGAGCTGTTCGAGGACCTCTTCCTGAGCGAAGAACCCCACATGGCGGAAGACTTCCTCTCCCCGGCCGTCGTAGAACACCTGCACCGGGATGGATCGAATCCCGTAGCGCGCCCCCAGGACCTGCTCTTCGCCCACGTGGACGAAGAGCACGTTGAGCCGGTCGGCAAAGTCACGGCGCAGGTTCTCGAGAATCGGCTGCATCATGTCGCAGGGCACACAGCCGGCGGCGCCGAATTCCACCAGGGCCGGCTTGCCCGAGCGGCGCGCCCGGTCCACCGGGTTGTCCGCGGCCAGGCGGCTTTGAGCGTCGACCCATGCCTGGTTGATGCGGATATTCCGGGAGCGGCCCAGGTCGGCGATGTAGTCGTTGACCGCTTGCTGCTTCTTGTCCTGAAGCAGGTACTGGCGAATGGGGTCGGCCACCTGTTCGAAGGGCATGTCGCCGATCATTTCCCGGTTGGTGCTATAAAAGGCGCGGGCTTCGTCCTCGGACACGGAAATTGCTTTGGTTTGCTGTTCAAGAAGGGTCTGGATCGGTCGGCTGTCTTCCGGGTCGTTGACGACGATGCCGGCCTTGCGGGCCTCGTCGATGAGGATTTGCTGGGTGGCCTTCTGTTCCAGGCGAAAGAAGAGATTTTTTTCCAGCTGGGTTCGCAGTTCGGGTTCCTGGTCCTGGATGCCTGCCAGCAGCTGGGACGTTTCGATGGTGATCCCGTCGGCGGTCAGCAGGGTGTTTTCGGCCAGAGGGCCCGGAATTGCCTTCTTGAGGATCCCCGCGGCCAAGCCGGGGTATTGGGTCTCAATGGTGTCGGCGGCATAGGCAGGGGAGCTGCCTGAGGCAAGCAAAGAGAGCACGATCAGTGCCATCCAGCGTTTGACGTCGGCGAGCGGTTTCCGGTTTGTTTGGAGTCGCATTGGGAGATATCCCCTGTTGGTCAGTCGGGTTGGTTGATAAATTTAATACGATAACGGCCGGACCAGAGACGGACCGATCGCGTATGACTCCTGTCCGGGGCGGCGGGATTCAACAGACCAGGGTGCAGGAAACGCGGCAGGGCGAAATCGTCAAAGGGCGGCCAGGTTGAACCGGCCCAGGTAATCTTCAAGCTGCCGGTGCTGCCCCGCATCCAGCTCCGGGCAGCCATCGATCCCCTTGGCGCCCTCGGCCAGCCGCACGGCGAACACCATGCAGGTGGGCTCGCCGCATTTGCGGCAGTTGGTTTTGGGCAGGCGTTTGATAATTTCGATCATCCGGGGTCGGGGGGCGGCCGTGAAGCACGGTTCGATGTCGGCGCGGTTCTCCCCAGGCCTCATATTCGAACCCGCCCAGAACGCTGTTCAGATAGGGCAGGGCCGGCCCCACGTCCTGGTCCAGGTGGGCGAAGCAGTGGACCGCCATGGCGCCGGGCTGACACGCCGAGTTGAAAATTTCCAATCGATAGCTCTCCAGCAGCATGGCTATCCCCCCTCAGGTTTGGCCCAGCGAGGCATCGGTGTCCTCCTGTTCCAGGAGGATGCGGATTTTCCGCGCGCATCAGCGGCCTCTGGGGCTCGCCTCACGGCATCGGGCAAGGGTGCAGGCGCCCTTTTGCATGGCCTGCAAAATTTAACCCTTGGTGACTTCTGAGCAGTAGCAACCGTCCCCGCCTCTGCTGCATGGCGGATATTTGCGCTGAAAAGTTTTGGACGCGATGCCATCACTGGTTTCTTTCTCCAAGACGCTCGATCAACAACATTCGCAACCGCAGCCACAGCCGTTGCTCAAGGTTTTTGGAGCAACCGTCCTGTTTTCACCCGCCACCTGCCGGACAGCCGCCTTGGCCTGCTCGATATCGGCGCGCACCGGAACCAAATTTTTGTTCTTCTCGATTCCCAATTCGGTGAGCACGAGATGGCCGCGCAGGGCAACGCCTGCCTGCGCCATGATGGCCCGGGCGCAGCCGACCTGACACCCGTCGATGACAATCATCTGTGGCACGTCCTTGGCCGAGCGCACGAAACCGGAAAGTTTTCCGCCGATGCCGGCCAGGCAGAACATCTTGCCGAACCCCTCTCCAGTCAGTTCCACGGCTGCCTGGTTGGACAACTGCCCGACGTTGGATCCGCCCGAACAGGCCAGGATCATCACCTCACCACCGCCAGTGCAACAATTTTCAGTCATTTCAGCCTCTAGAGCCTGCTGCTCTTGATCAGATAAAGATTTTCAGACATCGTCAAAACGCAACACCCATGTCCCGTAATCGGCCATGTGCACTTTCAAAGCGCCCTCTGCCGGATCGATGGCCTCCAGCAGCGCCTGCTCGACGTAAAGGACGACGCCGTCCACCACGAAACGCTGATACGCACGGTTGTCTGGCGGCTTGCCGATCCGACCGATCGGACCTTTGTAGCCGTGTCATCAGCCGAAGGCGCTGGTTGACCGGAAAATGCTCATCACACCGGTTCGCTCGTCGATGAAGGCGATCTGGCCAGGCGACAGAGATACGCTGCCAAACCGCCTTCTCGGTGCAATCGGGCCGTTTCCTACTTGATCCACTGGAGGACGTCCTCCTTCTTGGGGATCTTGCCCACCGACTTGACCTCCCCGTCGACCACCACGGCCGGGGTGCCGAAAACCCCGTAGCCGGCGATCTTCATCAGGTCGGTGACTTTTTCGACCTTGGCGGCCACGCCCGCTTCGGCCACCGCTTCCTTGACGATCTTTTCCGTCTGCTGGCATTTGGGGCAGCCAGGGCCCAGTACCTTGATATCCATGGTGTGTGCTCCTTTCATCCAAAAAAAGAACCGTAGATCATCCCGGCGATGGTGGACAGGACCACGATGATGGCACAGAAGGTGGCGGTCTTCCTGACCCCCATGACCGAGCCGATCACCAGCATGTTGGGCAGGGACAGCGCCGGGCCGGCCAGCAGCAGGGCCAGGGCCGGCCCCTGGCCCATGCCGGAACCGAGCAGCCCCTGAAGAATCGGCACCTCGGTCAGGGTGGCAAAGTACATCAGGGCGCCGGCCACCGCCGCGATCAGGTTGGCCCACAGCGAGTTGCCCCCCAGCAGGGCCGAGACCCACTGCTCGGGGATCAGGGCCGGATGGCCCGGGCGGCCCAGCAGGAACCCTGCCACCAGCACCCCGCCGCCCAGCAGCGGAAAGATCTGCTTCATGAACCCCCAGGTGGAATCGATCCAGTCCTTGCACTCGTCGCGGGTGAACCAGGCCTTGAGCATCCAGCCGAGGATGACCAGCAGGGCGATGGTGATGGCCCACTTGGCGGCGAAGATCGCCGGCCAGAGGCCTGTCGAGCCCTCGGCCGGGCGGGCGAAGGCGGCAAAGACCAGGATCAGCACCATGGTGAAAATGTACAGGCTGTCCTGGAGCAGGGTGCGCTGCTTGCCGTCGCTGTCGGGCACGTAGATCCGGCCGGTGGTGCGGGCGGCGTCGTCCTTCCGGAAGATCAGGGCCATGAGCAGGCCGGTGACCACGGCAAAGACGATGGCGCCGATAGCCCGGGCAAGGCCGAGCTGCCAGCCGAGGATCTTGGCGGTCAGCGAGATGGCCAGGACATTGATGGCCGGGCCCGAGTAGAGAAAGGCCGTGGCCGGGCCGATGCCCGCCCCGCGGGTGTAGATGCCGGCGAACAGGGGCAGCACGGTGCAGGAACATACGGCCAGGATGGTGCCCGAGACCGAGGCCACCGAATAGGAGAGGATCTTGCTCGCCTGGGCCCCGAAGTATTTGAGCACCGAGGCCTGGGAGACGAAGACGGCGATGGCCCCGGCGATGAAAAAGGCCGGGATCAGGCAGGTGAGCACGTGCTCGCGGGCATACTCCTGGAGCATCATGAAGGCTTCCAGGCCGGACCGGCGGATCGTGGGGTGACTCCACGGGATGTAGTAGGCCGCCAGAAAAATTCCCGTGATCCACATTAATTTGGTGCGTTCTTTCATGCTTCTCCCATGGGGTGGGCGAATCGTCGGGCCGCCTCAATTTATTCCGGTTTATGAATTTACTGCTTCGACCGACATCATGGCGCACAACCGCTCGCGGTCCAGATGGGGCACCCGGGCCTTGAGGTCTGCCACCTTTGGATCCTGGTCCAGCCAGTGGCGCAGGCTGCCCAGGAGGGTGGCCGCATAAGGGTTGGCGGCCCCGTCGGCCAGACGGTAATTGACGTACAGCCCTTCCTTGCTGGAGGTCACCAGGCCGGCTTCTTCAAGAATCTTCAAGTGCTTGGAGACGCTCGGCTGGCTGATGGACAGGGCGGCGCGCAGCTCGCAAACGCAGAGGCTGCGCACCTGGAGGAGTTTGACGAGGGTGACCCGATTGGGGTCGGAGAGGGCTTTCATCACCCGGACGAAGGATTGCATTGGCGGTCTCCTATATATTCCTATTTAGCTATATAAAGAGGGTTTCCGAAGCTGTCAAGACCCGAGCGGCAAAGAGCCCCGCCGCCGGCCGCGCGGGGTCTTGATTGAGCATCGAGAACAGTCCTGGCGCGTTGGGTGCCGAGAAGCGTTAAGGCGTCAGCCTTTATCCGGAAGCAAACACGGGGCAGCCGTCTCGTCCCGAAAATGGATTCCGAGGAATTCGGAGGCCGGAACTGAGCGGACGGCCTTCAGGCGGGAAAAAAGATCGGCAGGAGCCAGACCACCACCCCCATGGTGATGATCGTCAGCGGTACACCCAGCTTGAGATAATCGGTGAAGCGATACCCCCCCGGCCCCATCACCAGCAGGTGGGCCGGGTGGGACAGCGGGCTGGCGAAGCTGGCCGAAGCGGCCATGGCCACGGTCATCATCAGCAGATGGGGTGAAATCTGCAGGCTGGCGGCGGCGCTCAGGGCCACCGGCGCCATCAGGACCACCAGGGCCGCGGTGGGCACCACCTGGGTGGCGGTCACGGTAACGAGGAAAAGGGCCGCCACCACCCAGCGCGGTCCCAGATGGCCCACCGCGGCGATGAGGGCCTCGGCCCCCATGCGGGCCGCTCCTGTGTTCTCGATGGCCACGCCCAGGGGGAGCATGCTGGCGATGAGAAAGACCACCTTCCATTCGATGGCCCGGTAGGCCTCCTCCATGCTCAGGCACCTGAAAAGGACCATGAGGGCCGCGCCGGTCATGGCGGTGATGGCGATGGGGGCCAGACCCAGAATGGCGCTCAGGATCACCGCCACCATGACGACGGCTGCAATGGGGGCCTTTTCCAGGCGCGGCGCCTGGGCCGCGGCCGTGTCCAGAACCAGGAAGTTCGGGTCCCGGGCCACGGCCTCCAGGTTGCGCCGCGGGCCGTAGACCAGCAGGGCGTCACCAAACTGCAGGGGCATGTCCTGAAGACCGGTGCGATGGGCGCGGCCCTTGCGCCAGACCGCCAGAACGCTCAGCCCGTAGTGGTCGCGGAACAGCAATTCGGCCAGGCTTTTGCCGGCCAGGGCGGTGCGCGGTGAGAGGAGGACCTCGGTAACCCCGATCTGCTGGGACTCCAGTTCGGCGATGAGCCCGGCAGACGGGGCCGCCAGTTCCAGATCCTGAAGCCCCTGGAGAATCTCCAGATCCCGGCGCGAGCCCTGGAGGACCAGCAGATCCCCGGCGGCCACGGTTTCGGTGGGCCAGGGCATGCACAGGTATTGAGCGTTGCGCCGGATTCCCACCACGGTCAGGCCAAAGGCGTTGCCCAGGCGGCTTTCCACCAGGTTGCGGCCCGCCAGCACCGATCCGGCCGGCACGCTCACGGCCAGCAGATGATCGCGGTCGCCGTTCGAGGCCGCGGAGAATTGCTGCGAAGTCGTTTCCAGAGGGGCCACCAGGCCGGCCCGGACCACCGCCTGGAGGGCCTCCGCTTCGGCCCGCAGGACAATCCGGTCCCCGGCCGCAAAGCGGTGATGGCGCAAGTCGGCGATCCCGCCGCCGTCTTTTTTGACCACATCCAGGACGTGTACCCGATGGGTGCCTCGCAGACCGCTTTTCACCAGGGGGACACCCACCAGGGGAGACCCCTCGGGCACCGCCACCTCGGCCAAGGCCAGATTGGGGCAGGCCATGCCTTCCAGCGCATCCAGGGTCTCCACCCGCAGGTGCTCGTGGCCGTGGAAGGACTGGAGGTGGTCCGGGGTGCCGTGCACGATGAGCATGTCCTCGGCCTGCAGGACTTCGCCGGGCCGAGGGGCCAGGATCAACTGGCCGCGGCGCTGGAGCCCCAGAACGGTCAGATCCAGGGCCGAGCCGAGGCGGCTTTCGGCCAGGGCGCGGCCGGCCAGGGGCGATCCCGGGGGGATGCGGGTGGTGAAGATGTGGGTTTCGAGCTGATAGGGGGTCCCCGGGGTCCGGGAGTCGGCGGCATCCGGGCGGGCGGATCGGGCGGGCAGCAGACGGCGCCCGAACAGCACCACGAAGAAGATCCCGCCGGCCACGATGGCGGCGGTGATGGGGGTGAATTCGAAAAGTCCGAAGGGGCGCAGACCGGCATTGCGCAGGGCATCGGTCACCAGAATGTTGGGCGGGGTGGAAATCCCGGTGAAGGGCCCGCCCAGCAGGCAGCCCAGGGCCAGGGGCATCAAGAGCCGGGATGGCGGCCGGCCGCTGCGCCGGGCCAGCTCCATGGTGGCCGGCAGCAAAATGGCCGCCACGGTGACGGTGTTGATCAGGGCCGACAAGAGGCTGGCGGCGATCATCAGCACCGTGACCAGGAGGGCTTCGCTTCCCCGGGCGAAACGCTGCAAGGGCTGCCCGAGCTGGTGGGCGATGCCCGTGCGGGTCAACCCCGCCGAGAGGATGAACATGGCCCAGACGGTGACCACCGCCGGACTGCTGAAGCCGGCCAGGGCATCCTGAGGGGACACCAGGCCGGTCAGCGCCAGGGCTGAAAGCACCAGCAGCCCCACCAGATCCACGCGCAGCCAGCCCCCCACGAAAAGGATGAAGGCCGCGCCAACGATGGCCAGGAGCAGATAGACTGAAAAGATCACGGCAGCGTCCCGTTGCCTGAATTTATTTCGGATGCCTGCCTGCGGGATCCCTCGCCGCGGCAATTGCGGGCCGCAGTATATCCTCGGCGGGCGGCGGGGCCAACAGGAATTCTAAATGCCGTCTGAATTCCAGAAGGGGCGGGCCAGGTGCGCGGTCTGCTCCGGGGCGGTGAAGGTGGCCATGTCGCCGAGCATTACCTCGAAGCCGGTAAAATCGCTGCGCACCCAGGGGGCATAGTTGCCGCGTACGGTCAAAACGGCCCGCAGTTCCTGGTCGTCGGTGCCGTCTTCGCGCAGCAGCAGGCCGAAGTTGTACCCGTTGCGTCCCAGGTCGCGGTAGAATTTCTGGGCGTTGAGCAGGCCCTGGGCCAGATGGCGCCAGTCTTGGTCTTCGAGTTGGCTCAGACGCGTCATCCCCGGCAGGATGCCCCAGATCTCGAAAAACCCCTCGGGAGCGAAGGCCGCCAGCCACTGCCAGGGACCGGTGGCGCCGATGAGCCGCTCTCCGGCCCGGATTTCGCATTCCAGGTAGTCTGCAAACAGGCGCAGGCCGAAGCGGCGGCGGTGCCCGGCGGCCCGCTGCTGCAGAAACCGCTGGTGGTTGGCCGGCCGGCGGTCGGCCTGGATCTGAAAGTGTGGATGAAGCAGGGAGCCGCCGGCCGACGGCAGATGGTTCTGGGTGATGGCCATGAAGACGGCGGCCGGATCGTGGGCCAGCACCCGGGCCAGATAGTCGCGGCAGTTGAGCAGGCTGTCCGCGTACGAAGAGAGCCGTGCCGTGCCGATCTCCACGAAATGATCGTCGTCGAAGAGGCTCACCGCGCTGTAGCGGCCGTAAGGGAAAAGGTTGGGGAAAAGGGTCGATCGGCCGCGGGTCAATCGCCCTTGCGGCAGAAACTCGGGAACCAGCCGCGGCGTGTGGCTGAGAAGCCGCGCCCGGCAAAAGGGGCAGCCGGCCGTATCGGCGGCAAAGGGCGGCGGTGACGGCAGGGATTCGGCCCCGGGCTCGCGCTCCTCTCCGCGGCTGTAGGTGATGCGACAGGTGCGGCCCGTGATGGGATGGGTGCGGATTTCCACCGGGCGCTCGGCAACGGTGTCGTCGGCCAGCCGGATGCGGGCGCTGAATCGTTCCCTCTGAAACAAGAGCATGGCGCTGACCCTTTCCCGGCCCTTGCCGAGTCCCCCCGACTTGAGCCGCGATCACGACCCGGCGGTCTTGAATCCGGTGCGCAGCAACGAATCGCGGCTGATCATCCCTTTAAAGCGGCCTTTACCGTCCACCACCGGCAGCCGTTTGATGGCCTTTTCGGTCATCAGGGCCACTGCCTCCTCGATGAGGGCGTCCTCCCCCACGGTGATCAGATCGCTGGTCATCGCGTCGGCGGCCCGGGTGGCCGCCAGGCATTGATCCAGTTCGCCGCGGCAGGCATCCTTTTCCGCGGCCGATTTGATGCGGGCCATCAACCCCCAGATACCCGCCTCCCCGGGCTTGAAATACCTCAGCAGGTCGCGGTCGGAGATCAAGCCGAGCAGCTTGCCGTCCGCATCCACCACCGCCACCCGCTGGATGTCGTCGCGGTCGATGACGCGGATCACCTCGGACAGCGGCGTGTCCGGGCCCACGGTCTGGGTGTCCCGGCGCAGAATGTCGCCCACCTGTTTGAGGTTCTGCACCTCGATCTTCTGGGCGGCGAAGGCTTTCCAGTCCGGCGCCGCGTGCATCACCGTTCTGAAGATGTCCAGACGCGACAGCATCCCCGTCAGGCGGCCGTCGGCATTGACCGCCGGCAGGCGCTTGACGCCCTTGGTCAGCATCTTTTCCACCGCCTCGGACAGGGGGCGGTCCTCGGCGATGGTGATCACGGGGGTCGTCATCACCTCGGACGCCTTGCGGGAAGCGAGCTGCCGCAGGATTTTTTCACGGTGGTCCGGTTCGCTTTCGGCCAGCAGGCCCAGGCGCAGCGGCAGCTCGGCTCGGGCGATGAGATCTCCCTGGGTGATGAGGCCCACCGGCCGGCCGTGGCCGTCCACCACCGGCAAGCCGGAAAAGATCGACGAGAGCAGCAGCCGGGTGGCATCGTCCAGAGGTGTTTCGATGCCCACGCTCCTGGGCGAGGCGGTCATCACGTCGCGCACGAGGAGCCGGCGGGGAAAAAAAGCGTTGCGGGCCCGATGGCTGAGCACCTTCAGCTCGTGCAGGGCCACGATCCCCTCGCCCACCATGGCGTCCAGGCCTTCCAGGACGCGGTCGGTTTCGCCGGCGGGAACCACGATGTAGATGCGCAGCGGCAGGTTGTGGGACAGCACTTCCAACCGAACGGTGGACGCTTCTCCCCTCTCGTCGCAGCCGGCGATGCCCCGGGTGACGATGCAGCGGGCGGCGATCTTCAGGTTGCGCACGTATTCCACCACGGCCTCGGCCAGCGGCTGCCCCTGGTGGCGCGCCGCTTCGCTGGTGAAAATTTCGATGGCCTTGTAATCCAGCATGGCAATGTCTCCCTAGCGCAGGCCGCCGACGCGCATCCCGAGCACCACCAGCGCCAGCCCGCCGACGTTGTTCGCCAGGATATTGGCCAGGGGCTGCACGGTCAATCCGAGACGCCCGGCGTTGACGGTCTCCAGGGCAAAAGTGGAAAAGGTGGTCAGGGCGCCCAGGTATCCGGTGACCAGGAACAACCGTAGATCCGGCGTCAGAAACCGGGCCCGGTCGGACAGCGCGAAAAGCAGGCCGATGAGAAAGCATCCGACCAGGTTGACGGCCAAGGTTCCCCAGGCAAAGTGGGACCCCCAGAAGCGGGCTGCGACGAGGCTGACGCCGTAGCGGCTGGCCGCCCCCAGGCTGCCGCCCACCATCACCAGCAGGCATTTCTGAAGGCCCGGCTGCAGGTTTCGCCCCGTTTCCACCATCGTCTGCAGGACCGCCGCTCCAAAAACTTTCAGCCACGCCAACGGTTGTGCCCATGCCTCCATACTACCCGGGTCCTTTCCCTGGCCGTGGCGGTTTTCGCCCACGGCGCTCAACTCTTGCCTCAACGGGCTGAAATCAGTATGAGAAAGTTCAGGTCGAACGATGATGCGGATCCCAGGATAATACAAACCGGGGCTGCGACACAAACGGCCTTGAATGCGTCGCCGGGGTTTCCTCCCGCCGCAGGATCGCATTTGCCCGCATCGGTCTCGGACCAAAGCGCCTGGCGCGGGCGCTCACAAGGCATTTCGAACGCAACAACGATCCACGCAAATGGGGGGAAAATGCCCAAGTCGATCCGAAAAGGCAAAACCAAGGACCAACCCCTCGGCGGCAGCGCCGGCCTGTCCCCGGGCACCTTGGTTTTTGTCGGCCAGCGCAAGAGGAGTTCGGTGCGGGTGGATGTCCTCGCCTACACCGAAACGACCTTCGGCGAACAAAAAGATGTCTCCGTGGATCATTGCCGGGATGCCATCAAGGCACCCGGAGTGACCTGGATCAACGTCAACGGCATCCACGACATCGGCCTCATCGAGGCCCTGGGAAAATACCTGAACCTGCACCCCCTGACCATGGAGGATATCGTCAACACGTCCCAAAGGCCCAAGGCCGAGGTCTTTCCCGGCTACATCTACACCGTCCTCAAGATGATATCCTTCAACGAAACCCGGCACCAGGTCGAGATGGAGCATGTCAGCCTGATCCTGAGCGATCATTTCGTCGTTTCCTTCCAGGAGGACGAGGGTGATCTCTTCGACGCGGTGCGCGAGCGCATCCGGTCCGCCAAGGGCCGCATCCGCCAGATGGGCGCCGATTACCTGGCTTATGCCCTGATGGACGCCGTGGTGGACCACTACTTTCTTACCGTCGAGCACATCGGCGACCGCATCGAGGATTTCGACGACCGGATCCTGGCCGACCCGAAGCCGGAGGACATCCAGCAGATTCATCGCTTCAAGCGCGACATCCTCGGCCTGCGCAAGGCGGTCTGGCCCCTGCGCGAGGAGGTCAGCACCCTGGAAAAAACGGAATCCGCGCTGATCCGCGCGGAGACCCGGGTGTTCCTGCGCGACCTCTACGATCACACCATCCAGGTCATCGACATGGTGGAAACCTTCCGCGACATCCTGGGCGGCATGCACGACACTTACCTGTCGAGTCTCAGCAACCGGATGAACGAGGTGATGAAGGTGCTCACCGTCATCGCCACCCTCTTTATCCCCCTGACCTTCATCGCCGGCGTCTACGGCATGAACTTCGAGCACATGCCGGAGCTGAAATGGCGCTGGGGCTATTGGCTGATCTGGGGCGTCATGCTCGCCGTGGGCCTGGGCATGGTCGGCTACTTCAAGAAGAAAAAATGGTTCTGAAAAGTCCGGTTCCGGGTCAGCGCACGACGACCACGGTGCAGTGGGCGTAGCTCAGGACGCGCTTGGCCACCGAGCCGAGAAGCCATTTTTGCAGCAAACTCTCGCCGCGATGGCCCATGACGATGGCATCGGCGCCGATCTGGTCGGCCAGATGCACGATCTGTTCGGCCGGGTGACCCACGCGCACCTCGAAGGCGGTCGTCACACCGGCCTCTTGAGCCCGGATCTTCATCCTGGCGAAGTGGGATTCGAAGTATTCGGTGGCTCTTTCCAGCACGGCCTGCAATTCGACATTCACCGGCGGTTCGGGGGGCCGGGCGATCGAGAGCACGTTCAGCGCCGCGCCGTACTTGGCGGCCATGTCCATGCCGAAGTCGAAGGCCTGTTGGGATTGGATGGAACCATCGTAGGCGACCAGGATTTTGGAGACCATTGAGGTTATTCTCCTTTCTCGACCGTAGCGGTGTCGGTTTCGGGAACAGATGCGTCCCGGTTTTCAGGGGCGGGGCGCCGCAGCAGGTGCCGCGGCAGGAAAAAGGCGTTGGCGATCAGGGTCGGCACCACGGCGCTGGCCACCACGGCGGCGATCAGAAAGGAATACTGGGTGGTGTCGATAATGCCGTGGCTCAGGCCGAAGAGGGCCGAGATGCTGCCGAAGGTCAGCCCGGTGGACATGAGCAAGGTGGTGTACATGGCCTCCTTGCCGGGATTTTTGTAGAACTTGGTCACCGGGTAGACCGCCACCATCTTGCTGGCCATCTTGGCCACCAGCAGCACCAGGAAAATCATGGGGCCGGCGATCAGAGCCGGCACCGAAACGAAGGACCCGGCGCGGATGAAGTAGAAGGGGGTCAGCAGGCCGAAGGTCAACGTCCGCAGGCGGCGGATCAGCAGGTGGTCCTTGCCCACGGTACCGGCCAGGACCATACCAATTACATAGGCGGGTAGCACCGCCTCGCTGTCGGCCCAGCCGGCCAGGGCCCCCAGGCCGAAGAGGCACAGCAGGATAAATTTGGTTTCCAGCTCCGAGGGCCGGTTGCCGTACTTCTTGAAGAAGCGCGGCGTCAGCCAGGGCAGGATCGCGAAGGCGGCCATGCTGCCGCCCACGAACACCAGGGTCCGGAAGGTGAAGGGCGCGAAGATCAATCCCAGGGCCAGGACCGTGCCCAGATCGTTGATGAAGCACCCGGCCAGGACCGTTTTGCCGAAGGTGGTCTTGTTGAGGCCGGTTTCCAGCATCACCGCATAGACCACGGCCACCGAGGTGGTGGAAAGAGCCACCCCGGCGATCCAGCTCGCCTGGCGGTCCCAGCCCAGCCAGAAATGGGCCACCGCCGCGCACCCTAAAAATGGCGCCACGAACCCGGCGATGCCCAGGGCCGTGGCCTCCTTCCACTTGAGCTTGAAGACCACCGGGTCGAGTTCGGCGCCGGCCAGAAAGGTGAGCACGATGGCCCCGGTGCCGGCCAGAAACTTGATCCAGGGCTCGTGCACCCCCAGCACGGTGGCGCTGACCAGGGCGCCGATGACCAACTGGGCTACCGTGCCCACCACGATTTCGGAAAGGGCCGTGGCGATGCGCAGCCAGATGGAGAGCAGGGTCGCCGCCAGGGCCAGGCCGAGCCAGAGGGTCGCCAAAAACCAGGTTTCGGTCATGGGAAGCTTCCTTTAACAGAGCACGGCACCCGCATTCGAAACGTGCAGGAGAAAGATCCGGGAGATCAGATTCCCTCAAAAAAACGCCCGAAGTCGTCTTGGCCGATGCTCCCACCGAACGTCTGTTCCGGTAGGAGTCATCAGCCCGAACCCGGGCGGTTGTAAGGGGGACTCCATCCCCGATGATATTTTTTAGTGATCTTAGCAAGTGCCGGCTGGCGAGGCAAGCGATTCGGTTTGCAGCGGCTTCATCCGGACGCATTGGCGGTTTTCCGGCAGGCCGTCCTACCCCTGTTGCACAGCGGGTTGCTCAGACACCCGATGACGGAAAGCCTGGCGGTCATGGCCGATGCCTTCGTCAAAGAGGGCCTCACGGGCCATGACGCCTGTTACGCCGCCCCGGCCAAGGATCTAAAGGGCTTCGGGTTGACCTTCGACGGCAAAGCCCACCAGTGCATCCAGCAATTGCGCCTTTCCTGTGATCTTTGCGAGCAACTGCCGCCGGGTTGGGATTGAATCGGCCGCTTCAGAAATAATCGCCCAATCCCGCCTCCAGCACTTCATGGGAAAGGATCCGGTCCCAGAGAGGGTCGTCAGGGGGGGCGGCCGGAGCCGGCAGACCGGCCGCCAGGGCGCGCAGGGGTTCGCGCAAGCCGGGCGGCAGGCGAAACCGATCGCCGCGGGGCACTTTTTCCACCACCAGGCGGCGCTTGCGGTTGAGGGGGATGGTCTCGAAGACATGGTGGTAGCTGGGCGCCGGCAGGATCACCGCCTCGGCGTAGCGCAGGCTCGCTTCAAAAGGGGAAAGATCGACCCGGGACCAGACGGCGGCGCCCGCTTCGAGGCGGTCCCGGGCCGTGGTGGCCCAGCGCCAGCCGCTCTCGCCCGCCGCCTCCACGGGTTGGACCGCCCGTGCCAGGGCCTCTGGGGGGCCTTCCAGGCACAGGGTGCGCAGATAGCCGCTGGCGGTGACATCCTCCCAGGGCTTGCGCGCCAGGGCGGCGCTGCGCCGGCGGGCGGCCATGCGTTGAAAGCGGTGCTTGTAGACGAAGCTGCAGTAGTTGATGGGCAGGTCGATTCCCTGGTCCAGGCTCCAGCGGATCAGCTCCAGGGCTGCCAGTTCGGACTCCAGCACGGTCACGGCCTCACCGTGCAGGAAGGTGTAGCCGCGGTCGGCCATCCGGGGCAGGTTGTAGGGGGTCAGGCGCAGCTGGTGCAGATTGAGATGGTCGATGCCGGCCTCGGCCATGGCCCGGATCCGCTCCTTCATCGCCTCGAAGGCCTCGGGCAGGGCCGGAATCTCCACCGTTACGGTATCGATGAGGCCCACGGCCCGGCGGGCCGCCTCCAGGCTCAGACCGGTGGCGCCGATGTCGAAGCGGATTTCGTCCAGACCGGCCGCGCGCAGGCGCCCGAGGGCCTCGGCGCTGGCCAGGGTGCCGTTGGTGTAGAGCCAGACGTGGACCGCGGGGCCGAAGGCCTGCTTGACCGCGCGTACGAAACGCAGGCTGGCCTCCAGGGTCAGGAGGGGTTCGCCCCCGCTGATGCTGGCGCCGGTAAAGCCGAAGCGCCGCAGATAATCCACATAGTCGCCGCTTTTGGCGAAGGGGACCGCGTTGGTGGTGGGCACCAGGCTGCCGTCCTGTTCGCTGGGACAGTAGAAGCAGCGGCAGTTGCAGCGGCCACTGATGAACAGGCACGACCAGCTGCCTCGGGTGCAGGCCGTGCATCCGGGCGACAGGCGCCGGCCGTCGAGCTTGGTGCCGGCGCAGACCGTCGCGGCCCGCCCGGCCAGGTCGTCCAGCAGGGCCTGCCGCCGGCGCTCGGCCGCGGCCGCCTCTTGCGGCGTGACCCAGCGCAGGCGGTCGCAGGCCGGGCCGTATTCGTTCCGGTTGGCGGCCAGGAGCCGTTCGTGGCGCAGCGTGGAAAGAGGCATATCAGGGTCAGCCCAGAATAAAAAGATCGCCGTGTACCCGGCCGTCGCGCTCCCGGCGAATTACCAGGGAGCGGCGTCTTTCTATCACAAAACCGCAGGCGGCCGCCAGATCCTCGATGTATCCCCGGTGATGGACGAAGCGGCCGGTGCGCCGCAGCCGAAAGGGCGGGTAGCGGGTGCCCTCGGTGGACAGAAACAGGCGCCCCCCGGCGGCCAGACGCCGGCGCGCGGCGGTCAGCAGGGGCCGGACGTCGCCCAGGTAGATCACCACGTCCGCCGCCACCATCAGATCAAAGCACTGGTGGGAGGCCTCCAGGAAAGCGACCACGTCCTGGCAGACCAGGCGGTCGTAAAGACCTTTGGCGCGGGCTGCGGCGAGCATGCCCGGCGAAAGGTCCACCCCGGTCAGACTCCGGGTCCAGGGGCGCATCGCCGCGCCGGCCAGCCCGGTCCCGCAGCCCAGGTCGAGCCCGCTGCGGTACTGGCGCCGTCCGCCCCTGCGGGCGGCCAATTCCCCGGCCAGCCGGGCCGGAATCCGATAGGCCAGCGGGCCGCGCATCTGGCGGTCGAAGCCGATGGCGTAGCGGTCGAAGAGACGGCGCACGTAGGCGGCCGGCGCACGGTCCGGGGTCTTTCCCTGCAGAGCGCAGAGCAGATGGCGGGCGCAGTCATGGGCGGGATCCAGCCTCAGGGTGCGGGCCAGTTGGCGGCGGGCCTCCTCGCGGCGTCCCAGGGCATTGAGGGTCGCCCCGAGGCGGTAGTGAATCTGCGCCTGGCCGGGCAGTTCGAGGGCGGCACGCCGGTAAGCTTCCAGGGCCCGGCCGGCCTCGCCCATCAGCTTCAAAGTGTCGCCGAGGTGGATCCAGGCGCGGCCGGAACGCGGTTCCAGGCACACGGCCTTTTGCAGATGGACGGCGGCCCGGTGCAGGCGTCCCTGACGGCGGCGCAGGAGGCCGAGTTCGAAACGGGCGCGTCCGTCCGCGGGGGCCAGATCCACTACCCGGCGCAGGGTGCGGGCCGCATCCTCGATCCGCCCCAGGCGCCAGAGGGTCAATGCCCGGTTGCGCAGGGCGGTGCGCGAGCCGGGAGATCTCTGCAAGGCCCGATCATAGGCAGCCAGGGCCAGGTGCGGATCGCCGCGGCGGTTGAGGAGATTGCCGAGCCGGATGAAAAAGGCCGGCGTCCTCGGCCGGGGGCGCTCATCCGCGGCCGGCGCCGTCCCGGGCGCTCTGTGCGGGGGCGTGTCCATCAAGGGGCGGGTCTTGGGCTTGGGTGCGCGATAGGCCATGAGAGCACATCCGTCCCCGCAAGGCAAGCCAAAGGGGGAAAAGGGCCGCTAAAGAATCGCTCGTCCTTTCAGCCGGTTTGCCGCTTTCGGGTTTTTGATAAAAGGTTGACCCCTGAACTCCCTTGAAAGGTTGACACCCGAACTCCGGGCGACCCGACACACCCGCTGCCGGCCGGGTGAATTCAGACCTTCGAGGATTGACATCAATCAGCG
>CALJLV010000191.1 GCA_937982505.1 uncultured Desulfobacteraceae bacterium
CCACCGAGATCTACACTCTTTCCCTACACGACGCTCTTCCGATCTCCTGTCGCGGCAGGGTGTCAACGAAGTCCACGTACTGAGGCTTCTTGTAGCGCGCGATACGCTCCCCCACAAAGGCGACCAGCGCCTCGGCCGTCAGGGAATGGCCGGGCTTGAGCACGCAGACCGCCTTGATCCCCTCCTTCCATTTGGGATCCGGGACGCCGAAGACCACGGTCTCGGCCACCGCCGGATGGGCCAGGATGGCCTTCTCCACCTCGGCCGGATAAACGTTTTCCCCCCCCGGCTTGATCAGTTCCTTTTCCGCCTTGCGTCCGGCGTACCAAAGAAACCCGTCCTCGTCCAGGCGACCCAAATCTCCGGTGTGGTGCCATCCGCCCCGGAAGGCATGGGTGTTGTCCCCGGGAAGGTTCCAGTAGCCCTTGAAGACCATGGGGCCCTTGACGGTGATTTCCCCCACCGCGCCCGCCGGCACCGGATTGTCGTGGTCGTCCACCAGTCGCAGGTCGGCCAGGGCGATGGGCCGGCCGGCGGATCCGGGCCGCGCGTCGTAGGGCCCGTAGGTGGCAATGCAGGAGGTTTCGGTCTGACCGTACATGGCGTAGAAGGTGCCGCCGGTGCGCCGCTGAAAGGCTTCGATGGTTTCGGCCGTATCCAGGCCGGTGACGGCCCGCAGGCTGCTCAGATCGCGGCCGGCGACCTCCAGGATGCTGCCCAGAATCGGCGAAAAGTCGAAGAGCAGGGTCACCCGGTAAGTTTCGATCAGGGCCGCCGCCTGGGCCGCGTCGAACTTGCGCATGTTGATGTTCAGGGCTCCGGCGTGGAAGCTCCCGGCCGCCAGGAAAAGCCCGCCCACGTGGAAAAGGGGCAGCAGATTCAGGTGCACGTCCGAAGGCTCGATCTGCAGCCGGCACTGCCAGTGCAGATTGGCGCACAGCAGGTTGGCGTGGCTCAGCAGGGCCCCTCGGGGCCGGCCGGCCACGGCGGCCGTGTGGATGATCACCAGCCCGTCGTCGGCGGATACCGGCGGAGGGTCCATCCCGCGGTCCGTCCCGAGCTCTGTCAGAGGCGGCCAGGCGCCCTGCCCGCAAAGGGTGAAGCGATGGCGCACGGACGGCAGCCGGGACCCGTCCGCATCGAGCATCGCCTGGTAGGCACCGTCGGCCAAAAGCACGGTCGGGGATCCGTCCTCGAGGTTGAAAAGCGCCTCCTCGGCGCTCAGGCGCCAGTTGACCGGCAGCACGATGGCCCCCAGGGCCGCCGCGGCCCCGTAGACCAGAAAATACTCGAGGCTGTTTTGCCCGAGTACGCCGATGCGCTGGCCCTTTTGCATCCCGCAGTCCCGCAGCCCGGCGGCCAGCCGCACGACCCGGTCGTGAAGTTCGGCGAAACCGATGCGCCTGCCGTTGTCGGCTTCGATCCAGGCCGTCCGCGAACCGAAGAGGCGCCCATTGCGGCGAATCATTTCATAGAAGGTAAAATCATAGAGTCCCATGGGCCACCTTTCGACGATGCAAACGGGGTTTGCCTCCGCCGACGCCCCTGCTGGACCTTTGTGGTGTCCGCGGCGGGTCCGCGGGGAGGACGCCGGACGGGCAACCCTGGCCGCCGTTACGGACCAGACCGGCTCACTTGACGGTCAAAACGGGGCAAGGCGCCTTGAGGATGATGAACTGGGCCGTGGAGCCGAGCAGGATCTTCTGGGTCTTGGAACGTTTTTCCACCCCCACCACGATCAGGTCGATGGCTTTTTCCCGGGCGTAGTCCACCAGGTCCTCTCCGGGGGACAGCCCTCTGACGGACTGGAAAACCTCGCAGGGGATCCCCTGGGCGATCATCATCTGGCGGGCCTCGCTCAGATGGGCCTGCGCCTTGGTGATATCCCCGGGCCTTTCGCGCGGTCCCCCTTCCATGGAGGTCATCACCAGGACCCGGCCCCCCAGGGGCTTGGCCAGCTCTCCGGCCAGCTTGACGGCCGCCTTGGATTCGGCCGAACCGTTGTATCCCACCAGAATCTGCATGGCAACCCTCCGCCCCGATACCGCACGGCCCCGTCAACGCTTTGCGATCAAGACTTGATCCCCTCCAGACGGGATCCTGCCCGATAGCGGCGACGTCTACATCCAGCGCTTGCGACGCTTGTAGGACTTGACCTCTTTGAAGGACTTGCGCTTGCCCCCCTCGGTGATCCCCATGTAGAACTCCTTGACATCCGGATTGTCCTTCAGGTGGGCGGAGGCGCCTTCGAGAACGATTTTGCCCGACTCCATGATATAGGCATAATCGGAGACTTCCAGGGCAATCTTGGCGTTTTGCTCCACCACCAGGATGGTGGTGCCCAGGTCCCGGTTGATGCGGCGCACATTATCGAAGATTTCACGCACCAGCAAGGGGGCCAGCCCCAGGGAGGGTTCGTCGAGCATCAGCATGCGCGGCGAGGCCATCAAGGCCCGGGCGATGGCGATCATCTGCTGTTCGCCGCCCGAGCAGTACCCGGCCAGACGGTTGGTGACCTTGGCCAGGCGCGGGAAATGGGCGTACATGCGTTTATGATCCTCCCGAATCGGCTGGGCCCCGTCCTTTCGCGTAATCGATCCCACGCGGATATTCTCGTCCACCGTCAGATGCTTGAACACCCGGCGTCCTTCCGGCACCATCACGGCCCCCAGGCGCACCACGGCCGTACCCAGCCAGTTGGTGATGTCCTGCCCCCCAAATCGGACATGGCCGTCCTTGATGTAGCCGTTCTCCGGCTTGAGCAGCCCGCTGATGGCCCTCAGCGTCGTGGTCTTGCCGGCCCCGTTGGTGCCCAGCAGGGCCACGACGCGCCCCTGGGACACCTGGAGGCTGACCCCGCGCAAAACCTGGACGATATCGTTGTAGACCACCTCGATGTTGTTGACTTCGAGCAGAGGCGGCCTGTCTTCAGGTGTGGTTTCCATGCCCAAACGGTTCTGGTTGAAGGTCCTGGCCGTCGGATCGGTCGGATCCGGGCGATCCGACCGATCCATCCGCCGATCGTCCTACTTCAGGTACTCGGGCTTGAACGGTTCGCCCACCGCCCGGAAGGCCCCGTCCTTGACCACGTAAAGCTGCAGGGTGTCCACTCCCATGCGGTCGGTGGCCGAGTAGGTCACCGGTCCGACGGTGGTCAAGGGCTGGTAGGCCTTGTCCCCGTTCATCTGGTTGAGGGTCTCGTAGAGCGCGGCCCGGGTCACTTCCTGGCCCGCCTCGCGGGTGCGCCGGATGGCTTCCACCGCCACCTGGGCCGCCATGATGCCGTTGGTGTAGTTGTGGGAATTGGCCGTTTTCTCATCACGCCCGTATTTTTTGGCCAGATCGAGCTGCCAAGCGGTCCAGGGGCCTTTTTCCGAAGTCAGGCGGTACGACGTGGTCCAGTAAAAGCCTTCGGCGGCCGAACCGGCCAGGGCGATCAGATCGTTGCCGCCGGTGTAATGCGCCCCCAGGAAGGTGATCTTGCCTTCCTCGCCGAAGCTCTGGGCCGTCAGCCCGAGCCGCTGGGAGTCGTTGATCAGGGTCACCACCGGGGACTGGACCGTCTGGCACAGCACGTACTGGACGCCTTTGCTGCGCAGCCGCTGGAGCAGGGCGCTGTTGTCCAGGTCCTTGCCGTGCTCGACCACCTCGACGATTTCCATCTTCAGCCCGGCGGCGATGGCCGCCTGAAAATCTTCCAGCGGTGCTCGCCCGAAGGCCGAAGGATGGATGAAGCAGGCCACCTTGGGGAGATCGCCCCCTTTGTGGTTCTTGGCCACATACTCGCCCAGGCCGACATACTGGTGGGAATAGGAGGCGATGGGCAAAAAGACGTATTTGGCCGCATCCACGATCCCTTTGTGGAAGGAGGCGGGAATGACCGGGATCTGAACCTCGTCGAAGTCCTGGGCCAGGGCCAGATTGCCCCCGGTGGCGTAGCTGAGAAACAGCACGATCCCCTGGTCGATGAAATCCTCGAAATTGCGCTTGGTCACGGCCGTCTCGTACATATCGTCGCGGATGGGGCAGTCCACCTTGGCGTCGCCGAGAATCCCGGTGTCGTTGACCAGCCGCATGTAGTCTTCGACACCCTTGGAATACGGGTTGCCGGCATCCGAGGTCGGCCCGGTGATCGCCAGCGACAGGCCGAGCTTGTAGGTTTCCCCGGCCGCGGCCGGAGGCGTCAGCACCAGGGCCAAGCCGAGTGCCAGAACGACCATGCATCCCCGAAACCGTATGCCTTTCATCTTTCCCCCCCTTTGGTGATTGGGTGACGGTTGTTGCGGGCGCCGCGGGTTGCCGCGTGCCGCTGTGCCCGGGCCCTGTCTCAGTAACGGAAGGGCCAGAGCTTAAAATAGGACCGGCAGATGCGCCACCAATTGGCGATGCCGCGGGGTTCGAACATCAAAAAGAGCACGATCACCAGGCCGAATCCGAGAGGTCGCAGGGCCGTGGCCAGATTCATGGTGGCCGGCAGGAAAGTGCCGGCCCATTCGGAAATGTGCTCCATCTGCAATTCGAGAATCTGGATGGCCACCGGCCCGAAAAGGCTCCCGGGCAGCGTGCCCAGTCCGCCCACGATGGCCATGGCCAGGTAGATGATCGAATGGTGCAGGGTAAAGGACTCGAAGCCGGCCCCGCGGAACATATAGGTGTGCAGGGCGCCGGCGATGCCGGCGAAAAAACCCGCCAGGGCAAAGGCGTAAACCTTGGTGAGACCCGGGTGCATCCCCATGGCGTCGGCGGCCCGGTCGTTGTCGCGCACCGCCACCAGACAGCGGCCGTACCGCGTGCGCAGCAGGTTGCGCACCCCCAGGCCGCAAACCACCGCGGTGACCAGGATCACATAGTACCAGAACAGGTAGTGCTCGTTGCGCCCCACCTGGCCGCTGATCCAGAAAACCCGCCCCACGGCGATCATCTGGCCCTGGTTGAAAAAGGTCATGAAATTGATCGTCCAGGAAAAGATCATCTGGAACGACAGGGTGGCAATGGCCAGGTAGAGATGCTTGAGACGCATGGCCGGCAGGCCCACAAAGGCTCCGAAGGCCGCCCCCATGAAGCCCGAGATCAGAATCATCAGGGGCCATGCGTGGGTGATGAGCACATGGCTGTCGCCGATGGCCCGGGCCGTTCCGGCAAGGGTGTAGGCCCCGATGCCCACGAAGGCGGCGTGCCCGATGGAGATCAGGCCGGCGAATCCGGTGACCAGGTTCAACCCGTAGACCGCCACCACGGCGATCAGGATGTTGTTGATCACCAGCATATGTTTGTTGCTGGCCGAGACAAACAGCGGCCAGACGAAGAGGAAGAACAGAAAAAGACCGAAGAGGACGCGGTCCAGATGGGTGGTGAAGATCCGCTGCTCCTGGCGGTAGGTGGTGTAGAAATTGCCGGTGGCAAACCATCGGTTGGCGGACATGGCTTACACTCGCTCGATTTCGTGGGTCCCGAACAAGCCGTGGGGCTTGAACAGGAGAATGACCAGCAGGATGATATACGGCAGGACATCGGCCGTGCCGTTGAGTCCCCAGTTGCCGTCCAGGTACCCGGCGGCGAACTGCTGGATCAGCCCCATGATGATCCCGGCCACCACCGCCCCGATGATCGAATCCAGGCCGCCCAGGATCACCACGGGGAAAACCGTGATGCCGAAGGCGCGCAAGGTTTCGAAGTTCAGTCCGGTGATGTTGCCGATGATGGCCCCGGCCCCGGCGGCGCTCAGGCCGGCCATGGCCCAGGCCAGACCAAAAACCCGGGGCACCGAGATGCCCACGCTCATGGAGGCGAACTGGTCGTCGGAGACCGCCCGCATGCTGATGCCCAGGGTGGCGCTTTTGAAAAACCACGAAAAGGCCCCGATCAGGATGGCGGTGATGACCACACCCACCAGCTGGGTCCAGGAGATGGAGACGCCTCCCAGGCTGATGGGGGTGGGGGGCAGAAACTCGGGAAAGGAAAAGTTCAGGGAGCCAAAGGGCGTCAGGTAGATGATCCCGTCGAGAATCGACATCAATCCGATGGTCACCATGATCACTGAGATGATCGGCTCTCCGATGAGTCGGCGCAAAAAGATGCGCTCGACGCTCATGGCCAGAAAGAAGGTGATGGCCATGCTGGCCAGAAAGGAAAGGAAGATCGGCACGCCGGCCCAGACGGTCAGGGCAAAGACGATGTAGGCCCCGCCGGCGATAATCTGGCCGTGGGCGATGTTCAGCACGCGGCTGGACTTGTAGATCAGAACAAAGCCCAGGGCCGACAGGGCGTAAATCGAGCCCACCACGATGCCGCTGACGACAAGCTGCAGAAAATAGGTCATGGGAAACCCGCCCGCTTTACGGCAAGAGCCGAAATTGTGAATCTGGCACTGCCTGTCGGACCCATGCGACCTGGTCCGACCCGGTCCTACACCCCCCGAGCAAGGCACCCGAGTTTCCAGTTTCCGGTCTCAAGTTTTCCCCTCCTCCCACTCCAGCGTGTAGAACGGCATGTTGGTGCGCACCGTGGTGACCTGTCCGTCCTGGTAACGGAACTCGGCCTCCACCTCGCGCTCGCCGATACGCTCGTCGTATAGGGTTTCGTAAAGCAGCTGGTACTTTTGCCGCACGAACTGGCGCCGGATCTTGCCGGTCTTGGTCAGTTCGCCGTCGTCCATGTCCAGCAGCTTGTAGAGAATGGCGAAGCGCCGGATACGAAAATGAGGCTTTTCCACGCCGCGGTTGAAGGCGGCCACCTCCCCGCGAATCAGCTGGGCCACCTCGCTCTTCAGGGACAGGTCCATGTAAGTGGTAAACGACAGCCCCCGGTCCTCGGCCCATTTGCCCACGATGATGGGATCGATGTTGATCAGGGCCGCCACGTAGTCGCGCCGGTCGCCAAAGACCACCGCTTCCTTGATGTAGGGGCTGAACTTGAGCTTGTTTTCCAGAAACATGGGGCTGAACATCTCGCCGGAGCGGTTGTGCATCACGTCGCTGACCCGATCGATGACCACCAGATGGCCGTCGCTGTCGAGGAATCCGGCATCGCCCGAATGCAGCCATCCACCCTCCAGCAGCTCCTCGGTCTTGTCGGGCAGCTTGTAGTAGCCCTTGCAGACCGAGGCCGATCGGGAGAGGATTTCACCGCTGTCGCTGATGCGGCACTCGGTTTCCGGCAGAGGTTTGCCCACCGTGTCGGGGCGGATGTCTCCGTCGCGGTGCATGTAAGCGATACCGGTGATTTCGGTCTGGCCGTAGATCTGTTTGAGGTTGACGCCCATGGCCTGGTAGAAAGTGAACAGGTCCGGTCCCAGGGCCGCCCCCCCCGTGTAGGCCCGGCGCAGGCGCAAAAACCCGATCTGATTGATCAGGGGCCTGAACACCAGCTGGTCGCCGATCCAGGCCATGAAACGCAGTCCCAGGGGCATGGCGCGGCCGCGCATGCGATAGGCGGCCGCCCGTTGGCCAACACGGCTGAAATAGTGGTAGCAGGCCCGGTTGAGCCAGTAGGCGTCGTCGATCTTGAGCCAGATCTGACTGCGGATGGTCTCGTAAATCCGCGGAGCGCCGAAGATGAAATGCGGCCCGATCTCCTTGAGGTCCTCCATGCTGGTTTCCACCGACTCGGGAAAATTGATGGTGATGCCGGTGGCCATGGCGACCCCGAAGGAGTTCATCTGCTCGCCGATCCAGGCAAAGGGGAGAAAGGAAAGGTACTCGTCGCTTTCGGCCAGGCGGTCGACCTTGGTGATCTGCACCCCCATGTTGATGTAGTTGCGGTGGCACATCATGGCGCCTTTGGGCAGCCCGGTGGTGCCGGAGGTCAGGCACAGGAAACAGACGTCGTCCGGCCGGCCCCGGTCAATGCTGGCCTCGATCTGCCGCCCATCGGCCGCCAGGGCCTCCCGGCCCAGTTCCAGCAGCCGGCGAAAGTCGATGAACCAGTCGTCGGCCCGATAGCTGCGCATTCCGCGAGGGTCCTCGTAAATGACCCGCATGACGCCGGGAATCTGCCGGCGCACCTCCACCAGTTTGTCCACCTGCTCCTGGTCGTTGCAGAAGACGACCCGCACGTCCAGGTAGTTGAGAATATCGGCGATTTCCCCCGGCAGACTCGTCTGGTAGATGCCGGCGCCGACCCCCCCGACGGCCATGGCGCCCACCGCCATGAAAAGCATCTCGGGGATGTTGTCGCCGATCAGGGCCAGCTTCATTTCCCGCTGAAAACCGATGCACTCCAGACCGGCGGCCACTTCCTGCACCCGCTGATAATACTCGTCCCAGGTGTAGGGATTCCAGATGCCGAACGCCTTCTCGCGCAGCGCCACCTTTTCCGGGCTCTTGGCGACACGCCAGCGCAGCAGTTGGGGAATGGTCAAATCCAGAAGCCGGTCATGGTCTTGCATAGAGGGATTCCGTTTCAGTCCTCGCCGATGTAGGCGTCGATGACCTTGCGATTGGCGGCCACTTCCCTGGGGCTGCCGGCCCCGATCAGCTCGCCGAAATCGAGCACGTACACCTGGTCGGAGATGTCCATTACCACCCCCAGATCATGCTCGACCAGCGCCACCGTGATCTCCCGCTCTTTTTGGATGTCGAGGATGAAGCGCACCATGTCTTCCTTTTCCTCGATATTCATTCCGGCCATGGGTTCGTCCAGCAGCAGCAGCTCGGGCCCCAGGGTCAGGGCCCGGGCCACTTCCACCCGTTTTTGGATCCCGTAGCTCAGGCTGCCCACGGCCCGTTTGCGGTAGGCCTCCAGCTCCATGAAGTCGATCACATCCTCGACAAAGGCCCGGTTTTCGGCCTCCAGCCGGGCCGCCCGGCCCCAGTAGACCAGGGCGGAAAAAAAGCCGTAGGTCAGATGACGGTGCCGGGCCAGCATCAGGTTGTCGAGTACCGTCAGTCCCCTGAAAAGTTCCAGGTTCTGAAAGGCCCGGGCGATCCCCTTCTTGGTGATCTGATGGGGAGAGGCCCGGGTCAGGCGTTCGCTGCCGTAGCGAATTTCCCCCTGGGTGGGATGATAGAAGCCCGAAATACAGTTGAGCAGGCTGGTTTTGCCGGCGCCGTTGGGCCCGATGACCGAGGTGATCAGACCCGGCTGGATCTGCATGTCCACCCCCGTCAGGGCGTTGAGCCCCCCGAAGGTCAGGGTGACATCGGAGATGGTCAGCGTGTTCATGGCATCAGGAATGGCGGATTGCGCTTCGGTCAGGAAATAAATAAAATTCATAATCCAATTTTACATAAAAAGATGAATATCAATGGTTTTTTGTTTAAGTCAAGAGAAAAACGGCGGACCGCCCCCAGTTGTCCACGGGGCCTACTACAGGCGAAGCCCGGCCGGATGTCGCACTCATCCCGTGCCCCCGGGGCAACGGCCTGCCGACCCGGCAAGGGCGTGAGCCGCCACCGAGGGGTGCCGGAAGGGTTCGCCTTCATCCCAAGCGACGATTAATACGCGAAGAATCGCAAAATCAGGCCGCCGGGGGACCCGTTTTTGACAGCAAGGTCGAGCCCATCACCCAGCCGGCGCAAGGCGCCTCTGGATGCTGTGTTTGCAGTGGGTTAGCAGTGGGTAAATACCACTATTTTTCGAACCCCATGAGACAGGTGGCCAGGTTGACCTTCTTGTTTTGCAGACCCAGCTTGCGCCGGATATTGAAGCGGTGAAACATCACCGTGTTTTTCGAAACACAGAGCAAGGCGGCCATTTCCTGGTTGGTCCTGCCGGCCCGTACCAGGTTGGCCACCCGGATTTCCATCGGCGTCAGGCCATAGGCCTTGGATCCCAGCCGTCCCATGAAGGGCGAGACGATGTTGTGCAGGTTGGTTTCCAGGATGCGGACCAGGGTGAGCTGGTCGGTGGTCAGGCGGCTTTTCTTGAGCCGCTCCAGGTAGGGAGCGACCAGTTCCTTGAGGTTGGCCAGGACGTTTTCCTGCGTTTCGGTCCGATCCGATTCGCGCTGCTTGAGCAAGACCTTCAGGGCCGTGTTGACCTCGGCCAGGTGTCGCGACTGGGCTTCCAGCTCGGCCTCCCGCCGCCGCAGCGCCTCGGCCACCGCGCGACGTTCGTCCACTTCCCGGGCCAGGAGACGATTGCTGGCGGCCAGTTCAGCGGTGCGCACCGCCACCCGCTGTTCCAGGTCCTCCTGGTATTGCTTGAGCTGACGTTCGGTGCGCTTGGGTTCGCTGATGTCCCGCAGAATCACGATATTGCCGGCCGGGTGGCCGTTTTCGTCGTGGTAGAGGGTGGAGCTGATCTGCACGTCCAGGATGCGCCCGTCTTTGGTGCGCCGGCGGGTTTCGAACATCTGAATGGTCTCGCCGGCCAGCATGCTGCGGATCGCCCTGCGGGTTTCGGGCCAGTGTTCCGCGGGCACGAAGTCGATGCGCTGGCCGATGAGCTCCTCCCGCGACCAGCCCAGCACGCGGGTAAAGGCGGGATTGACGTAAGTGGCGGCGCCGTGCATGTCGTAAACCACGATGGGATCCGGAGACGATTCCAACAGGGACCGGTAGCGTCTTTCACTGTCGCGCACCACGGCCTCGGCCCGCCGCCGCTCCCCCAGTTCGCGCTTCAGATCTTCATACAGGCGCGCCTTGTCCAGGGCCACCAGCGCCAGTTCGGCGAAGCGTGACAGCACCTCCACGTCGCTGGAGCCGAAGCGTTTTGCCGGCGTCACGGACGCCAGACCGATGACCCCGCACACCTCCCGGCCGGATTTGAGGGGAATGCCCATCACGGAGCGCAACCGGGCGAAGGCCGGACCGGCAAGCCGCCAGGGCCATCGCCGATAGTCGTCCACCACCACGGGGACGCCGCTTTCCCAGACCTGCCCGCCCATCCCTTCCCCCGGCCCCACCGTCAGCCCGCGCAGATCGGCAAAAAGCCCCATGCCCACCTGCATCTGCATGCGGTTCCGGCCCGGCTGGCACAGATAGATGTACCCATGACGGGATCCGGTGAGCCGTGCCGCGCGTTCCAGGATGGCTTCCAGCAGGGCGCTGGCATCCAGCCGGTCGATGAGACCCAGGCTGGTTTCGTGAAGGGCGGTCAGATAGGCGTTCTGCCGCCGCAGGGCTTCGGCCTCGGCCTCCAGCCGGGCCAGTTGCGAAGACGCGGACGCCCCCCTGGGCTCGGATCCGGCCTCCCCGGTAAAGGTGCACATGGGTGCGCTCCATCTTGACTGCCGCAAATGAAAACAGTATGGCATCTGAATCGTTTTCACACGATGCTGTCAATTTACCCCTTCCCTTCCCTCATCACAAGGAGGCAGCATGAGCCGCCAGCTGATCATGGGTTTCCCATCCACCTCGCAGGACGACTACCAGCTGAACGTCATCAACATCCTGCGCCATGCGGCGCGCACTTTCGCGCGCCAGCAGATCGTCGCCTACAGCATCGCCGGCACGCCCAGGCGCACCACCTACCTGGAAACCTATGGACGGGTGCAGCGCCTGGCCAACGCCCTGGAAAAACTCGGGGCCGAACCCGGCGATCGCATCGGGGTGATGGACTGGAACAGCCTGCGCCATTTCGAGGCCTACTACGGCATCCCGGGCACCGGCGCGGTGCTCCTGCTGCTCAACATCCGCCTGGCGCCGCCGGATCTGGTCTACGTGATCAACCATGCGGCGGCCAAATTCATCCTGGTGGACGAAACCCTGTTGCCGTTGATCGCCGCCGTGGCCCCCAAACTGGAAAGCGTCCGGGGCTATGTGGTGATGACCGACAAGCCCCTGGCCGAGATCCGGACCGATCTGGCCCCCCTGTACAGCTATGAAGAACTGCTGGCGGCCGCCGACGGCGGCTACAAGTGGCCCGTTCTCGACGAACGTTCGGCTTACGGAGCCTGCTACACCACCGGCACCACCGGCCGGCCCAAGGGCGTCTACTACTCGCACCGCAACGTTTTTCTCCACGCCCTGACCATCGCCAGCAACGCCGAAATTTCCTACCGCGACTGCTTCTACCAGCTCGTGCCGATGTTTCACGCCCTCGGCTGGGGCATGCCCCATGCCAGCATTGTGGTGGGGGCCAAATTCGTGCTGCCCGGAATGTACAACATCGCCGACCTGGGCAGCCTGGCCAAACCCCTGGTGGACGAAAAGGTGACCGTCACCGCCGGGGCCCCGGCCCTGTTCATGCCGATGCTCGAGTACATCCGCAAGCTTGAGCAAAAGCCCGATCTGCACGGGGCGCGGTTTCTCTCCGGCGCCACGGAACCGTCTCTGGCACTGATGAAAGGCTTTCAGGAGATGACCGGAGCCGAAATCATCCATGCATACGGCGCCACCGAAACCACCCCCCTGGTGACCATCAACCGGCTCAAGCCCTGGCTGGAGGACGAAATGGACGCCGACGCCAAATGGGACATGAAACGCCGCCAGGGCTACCCGGTGGTGGGCCTGGATCTCAAGGTGGTGGACGCCTTCGGCAAGGAGGTGCCTGCCGACGGCAAATCACCCGGTGAAATTCTCATCCGCGGCCCCTGGATCACCGGCAGCTACTACAACGCCCCGGGCAGCGAGGTCCAGTTCACCGCCAAGGGATACTGGAAAAGCGGCGACGCGGGCACCATCGACGCCGAGGGGTACGTGAAGATCACCGACCGGGTCAAGGATTTGATCAAGAGCGGCGGCGAATGGATCTCCTCGGTGGACATGGAAAACGAGATCATGGCGCATCCCAAGGTCCTGGAGGCCTCGGTGACCGGGGTCGTCCATCCCAAATGGGAAGAGCGCCCCGTGGCGCTGGTGGTGCCGCGGCCCGAATTCAAAGACGACATCGAGGCCGAGGAGATCCGGTCCCACCTGGCGGCCAAGTTCGCCAAGTGGCAGCTGCCCGAGGCGGTCCTCTTCGTGCCGGAAATCCCCAAGACCAGCGTCGGCAAATTCAACAAGAAGGCGATCCGCGAAGCCTACAAGGACATCTATCGGAAAGCCGATTAGGGCCTGCGCCGGGGAGAGCCCAGGACGGACTTGACCGCCGCCACCACCGCCGCCGGATCGTCCAGCACCTGGATGATGTCCAGATCGGCGGCCCCGATCATGCCGGCGGCCAGCAGCCGCCGGCGGATCCAGTCCACCAGCCCACCCCAGTAGTCGCTGCCCACCAGGATCACCGGCAGGGGCTTGATGCGCCGGGTCTGGATCAGGGTGACGGCCTCGAACAGTTCGTCCAGGGTCCCGAAGCCTCCGGGCATGGCGATGTAGGCCGCGGCGTACTTGACGAACATGACCTTGCGCACGAAGAAATATTTGAATTCCAGGCGCAAGGTGGCATAGGGATTGGGAATCTGCTCATGGGGCAGGCGGATGTTGAGCCCCACCGACGGGCCGCCGGCGGCAGCCGCCCCGCGGTTGGCGGCCTCCATGACGCCCCCGCCGCCGCCGGTGATGACGGCGAACCCTTCCTGAGCGAAGCACCGCGCCAGGTGTTCGGCCTTGTGGTAGACCGGATCCTGGTCCGAAATGCGCGCGGAACCGAAGATGCTCACCGCCGGCCCCAGATCGTGCAGGGCCTCGACCCCGTCAACGAATTCGCCGATGATCTTGAACAGCCGCCAGGATTCGCCCAGCTTGAAATCATCAATAAGAAACTGTTTTTCGGCCATGAAAAATCCTCTCTGCCCGGGAAGGGATGGCGGCCTCCGCCTCGGTCACGGAAAGCCGGACTAAAATTTGACAATTCCCGGATGTCTTGATAGATGGTTCAAAATTTGCATTTCCTTGTCAGGCCGCAGCGACGGCTGCCGGCATGGATAGGCCGCCGGCCCGGCCGGTGCCGTTGCCTCGGCTGACACCACCGCCGGCCCCGGGCCGGCGTTTGAATTGATGCGACCCGGGTTTCGCGGCACTATGCCATGGAAGATCTGGCCTGTACACTGCACATCGTCAATCCCCTGGGCCTCCACGCCCGCGCCGCCGCCCGGCTGGCGGCCATCGCCCAGGAGGCCGTGGGCGCAGTGTGGATCCAGAGCCAGGCGGGGCGGGCCGATGCCGCCAGCATCATCGATGTATTGACCCTGGCCTGCCCCCAGGGGAGCCGGGTGACCCTGGAGATTGACAACCCGGCGGACCGGCCGATCCTCGAACGGATGGTCCGGATGGTTCAAAACGGTTTTGGAGAAATGCCCGGTGATGGCCACGAGTGAATCGAGCGCGGAAAGACGGATGAACGGGATCGGCGCATCGCCGGGAATCTGTATCGGCAAGGCCTATCTGGTGGAAAGGGAAGGGGTGCGGGTGATCCCCCAGTACGAGATCAACGGCCGGGACCTGGCCGCGGAGACCACCCGATTTAAAGCGGCGGTGAAAAAGGCGAGCGACGAGATCGCCGCCGTCATGGCCGAAACGCCCGACGAACTGCGCGGCAACAGCAGCATCCTCGAAGCCCATAAAGCCCTGCTCAAGGACAAACTGCTCTATGGCAAGGTGCTGACGATCATCGAAACGGATCGCATTAACGCCGAGTGGGCTCTCAAGCGGGTCTCCACTGAAATTGCCGCCATGTTCGCACAGATGAGCGATCCGTATTTTCGCGACCGCGCCGAGGACGTCAACCAAGTCACCGACCGGATCATGCGCAACCTCACCGGCAGCCGCAACCGCAACATCGCCGCCATCGACAAGCGGGTCATCCTGGTGGCCCGGGACCTGTCTCCGGCCGATACCAGCCAGATTCAGCTCGAACGGGTCAAGGGCTTCATCACCGACAAGGGCGGGCGGGCCTCGCATACCAGCATTATCGCCCGCACCCTGGAAATCCCCGCCGTACTCGGACTGCACAACGCCACCCAGACCATCCGCAACGACGATATCGTCATCGTGGACGGCACCAGCGGGGTGGTCATCGTGCATCCCGGGGAGCAGACCCTGCTGGCCTACGAAGAGCGCCGGGCACGCTATGAGAGCTACCGGGCCCAGATCCGGCGCCGCAGCCACCTGCCGGCGCGCACCCGGGACGGGCTGTCGGTGCAGGTTCTGGGCAACATCGAACTGCCCGAGGAGGTGGTCTCGGTCCTGGACCACGGCGGCGACGGCATCGGTCTGTACCGCACCGAATTCCAGTACATGAACCGCAGCGACTTTCCCAGCGAATTCGAGCTGTATGACAAGTACCGGGACGTGGTGGAGGTCATGGGTGGCCGGCCGGTGACCATCCGCACCCTGGACATCAACGGCGACAAGGCGGTCACCCTGGAAGCCGACCGCTCGGAAACCAACCCGGCCCTGGGCCTCCGGGCTATTCGCTACTGCTTGAAGAAACCCGAAATTTTCAAGTCCCAGCTCCGTGCCGTCCTGCGGGCGGCAGCCCACGGCCAGGTGCGCATCCTCTTTCCCATGATCAGCAGCCTGGAGGAAATTCAGGCCGCGCGCCGGCTTCTGGAGGAAGCCGCCCGGGAACTGGCCCGGGAAAAGGTGCCCCATCAACACGAAATCCCGGTGGGCATCATGGTCGAAGTCCCCTCGGCGGTGATTCTGGCCGACGTGATGGTGCGGGAGGTGAATTTTTTTTCCATCGGCACCAATGACCTGATCCAGTATGCCATGGCCATCGACCGGGGTAATCCGGATGTGGCCCACCTCTTTCATCCCCTGCACCCGGCCCTGATCCGCATGGTGCGGCGGGTCGCCCAGGTGGCCCACCAGGAGGGGATCGAGGTCCACATGTGCGGTGAGATGGCCGCCGACCCCATCCACGTCCCCCTCCTGCTCGGCCTGGGCATCGACGAGCTGAGCATGGCCCCGGCCTCGATTCCGGCCATCAAGCGCATGGTGCGCATGGTGAGCGCTGCCGACGGCCAGGCCCTGGTGCAAGACGCGCTCAAACTGAACAAGGTCCGCGATCTGGTCAGACTGATGGACGAGGCCTACGGGCAGCTGGTGGCCCAGAAGGTCTACGGGGAGATGGGACAGGAGCGGGAAAAGAACGATCCATGAATCCGTCCAGCCAGCCACACATCAAACCCATTGCCGAAAACCGCAAGGCCCGCCACGATTACACGATCGTGGACACCTACGAGGCCGGACTGGTGCTCTTGGGCACGGAGGTCAAGGCCCTGCGCGAGGGGCGGGCCAACCTCAAGGACGCCTACGCCCGGGTCAAGAACGGGGAGCTGTGGGTCTACCAGCTGCACATCAGCCCCTACTCCCATGCCTCCTACGACAACCACGACCCGCTGCGGCCGCGCAAGCTCCTGCTGCACCGGGACGAAATCAAGCGCCTGGTGGGCAAGGTCAACGAGACCGGCCACACCCTGGTGCCGCTCAAACTCTACTTCAAGTCCGGCCGGGCCAAACTCCTGCTGGCCCTGGCCAAGGGCAAACGCCAGTACGACAAGCGCGAGTCCATCCGGCGGCGCGACGCCCAGCGCGACCTGGACCGGGTCCGCAAGACCTACCGCTGAACAGCGCCGCGCGCTGCGGCCGCCTGGCGGATCTTTTCCACCAGCAGGCCCAGATCGTAAGGCTTGGTGAGGTAGTCATAGGCCCCTGCGGCCATCCCGTCCTGGGTGGCATCCTCCGAGCCGTGACCGGTGAGCATGATCACCGGCAGGTCCGGATCGATGATCTTGAGGATCTTGAGGACCTCGAGCCCGTCCATATCGACCATCTTCAGGTCCAGGACCACCGCATCGAAGGAGTGGCCGCGCAGCAGCTGGATCCCCTCTTTTCCGCTGTAGGCCTTGGTGGGAAGAATCCCGCGCATCGCCAGGCGCTTGGCCAGCACATCGAGGAACACCTTTTCGTCGTCGATGAGCAGCAGTCGAATCGCGCTGTTTCGCATCGCTTCCCCGGCCATGGCCTCTCCTTTGTGCCGATGGAGCCCTGGCGGCGGCCGGAGGCCGCCAGGCCAGGGTCCATCCCGGCGCTGCTAAGCCCGGCGGGCGGTGATTTCCTTGATGCGGGCCTGCATGATCTTCTCCTCCTGGCTGCGCTTGAGGGCCGCCGCCTCGGCCACCTTGGACTGGAGCAGATCGATGTCACAGGGCTTCATCAGATAATCGAAGGCGCCCTGCTTCATCCCCTCGATCCCCGATTCGACGGTGGCATGGCCGGTGAGCATGATGACCTGGACCAGGGGGAAACGCCGGCGGATTTCGGCCAGGACCTGCATCCCGTCCATGCCGGGCATCTTAATGTCCAGAATCACCGCTTCGATGGCCGGATCCGCCTCGAGCTTGTCCAGGGCCTCGGGGCCGCTGTGGGCGGCGAGCATCTTCAGATCGCGCTTGGTCAAACGACGGATCATGGCCTCGACAAAGGGGACCTCGTCGTCCACGAGCAATACGGTTGCGATGGTCATTGAACTGCCTCCTCTGGTTGCGGGCCGCACCGGCCACATCCGGTGCGGCAAAACGGGTTTTACGATGACTTGGCCGCGGGCGGTTCCACCGGCAGCCGCACCCGAAAGGTGCTGCCCTTGCCGATCTCGCTGACCACTTCGATCTCCCCGCCCATTTTTTTGACGATACCGTAGCAGATGGACAGCCCCAGCCCCGTTCCCTGCCCTACCGGCTTGGTGGTGAAAAAGGGATCGAAGATCCGATCGACGATCGCCCTGGGGATCCCCGGCCCCGTATCACCCACCGAAATCACGATCTGTCCGTTCTGAAGAACGCTGGAGACCGTCAGCTGCCCGCCCTCCTTCTCCATGGCGTACAGGGCGTTGTTGACCAGGTTGAGCAGCACCTGGTGCATCTCGGTCTCCGAGCCGAGGACCGCCGGCAGCTGGGGAGAGAGGCGGGTTTCGATTTCGATGTTGGCATACTTGGCCCGCTGGGCCACCAGATTGCCCACATCGCCGATCACCTGGTTCAGATCGAGCTTCTGATGGCTCCCCTCCGACCCCCGGGCAAAGCTGAGCAGCTTGCGGGTGATCTCCTTGCAGCGCTTGCCCTGGGTATTGATCTGTTTCAGGGCCCGGTGGATCTCGGCCTGCTGGTCTTCGTCATCCAGGTGGCCGTCGGCCATCAGATCCTCGATCCACCCGGCCTCTTCGATCATCACGGCCACCGGATTGTTGATCTCGTGGGCCACCCCGGCCGCCAGCTCGCCGAGGCTGGCCAGCTTGCCGCTTTCGATGACCTGACGGCTCATGCTTTCCTTTTCGCGGTCGGCCGCCGCGATGCGATCCACCATCCGCCGGGAAAGAAGCAAGGCCATGATCACGATGGAGATCCCCCCCAGAAGGAAAAACAGCAGGGAGATCCGCTCGGCGCGGCGCAGCTCGCGGAAGGCATCGGTGGTATGCTGCTTGTAGACCAGCAGCCAGCTGCGGTCCTTGAGCAGGCCGGTGACATAGATGCTTTCGATGCCGGCCTCGTCGGGCCGCACGGCGATGTAGATCTTGCGGGTGGTATCTTCGGCGCAGGTGAGAAAACCGCCGAAACAGCCTTCACCGGCATGAAGCGCCATGTGCGGGGTGGTCTGAAACTCGCCGGCCCGGTTGACGATGAAGGCAAAGCCGCTGGTGCCGATGCGAATTCCTTCCACCAGATTGTTGAAGGCCACAAAATCAATGGTGGCGCGCAGGATCCAGACCCGACCCTCGGATTCGCGGCGAATGGCCACGATGAAGTGGGGCAGTCCGCGCAACCCGAGAAAGACGTCGCTGATGACGGTTTGATTCTCCATGGCCTGGCGGAACCACGCGGCATCGGCATACTGGGCCTGCCCCAGACTGAAGGGGCCGGCATAGGAGACCTGGTTCCCGTCGGCATGAATCACCCCCAGATCGACAAAGGTCGGCCCGAAGGTTTGCTGCAGGATCATCAACTGGCGCTGGAGAAAGGTTTGGTCCGCCAGCTGGGCGTAGCCGAAGCTTTCGGACAGAAAGCGCACATCGGCCAGGCGGGCCTCCAGGTAGGCGTCGATCTGCTGCTTGTGCTTGCGCACCAGTTCCACCAGATGCTCCTGGACCTTTTCCCGGTAGGAGTGGCGAAACTGCAGGTAGATGGTCAGGCTCACCAGAAACACGGGCACAAAGGAGACGATGATGATCGTCAGAAACATCTTGCGCACCAGCGGCAGATAATGCGGCGGCAGGCTGGAGGGTTCCGGTTTCTTCACTGCGGCGTCTCCTCGGAACGATCGACGACGGTCATCGGTGTCAGTTTTTTTTCCACGGCGTAAACCCCAGCCACGCAACCTTCTCGGCGCCCGTGCATCGCCACTTGGGTGCCCGCTGTTACGGCTGCCGGCGAAGGCCATTCCCTCGGCCATGGCGCCTGAAGATCCCGCCGCCGTTTTACGGAGCGCCGGTGCGCGCCAGGAGGCCGCGATGGCCCGATGTCAAAGCAACCGCTATGCCAGAATCGATCCCGCGCCGGTCAACGGCGTGCTGCCGCAAGGGTCCCCCGCCTCAACCTTGTCAGTCTGGCGCGACTCATGATATGGGAAAGGGCGTCGCCCCCCGACAGGCTCAGCCGCAACCTCAGCCCAACGTTGCACCGATGACAACGGCCCATTGCTCAACCTGCCGAAGGCGGCCAGACACCTTCCGGCGGCCGCGCTGCTGCCCGCCGCTTTACGCCCCCAAGGGAGCCGACCGTGGACAATTTCAAAGTCAGAGATCTGATGGTCCCGCTTTCCGAATACGCCAGCGTGCCGGAAAGCGCGAGCCTCTACGAGGCGATCGTGGCGCTGGAAAAAGCCCAGGCCGAATTCGACCACACCAAATACCGCCACCGGGCGGTGCTGGTCCTCGACGCCCATCGACGCGTCATCGGCAAGCTGAGTCAGCTGGACGTACTGCGGGCCTTGGAATCCACGGTGAGCCGTCCGGCGCGGATCCTTGACGACATCCATCAGTACGGGTTCAGCCCGGCTTCCATCCGCCAGTGGCGTCTTGAGAAAAGGGTCTTGCAGGGACCGTTGACACGGGTCTGCGGCCTGGTGGGACGGCTCAAGGCCAAGGATTTCATGCAAAGCCCCACCGAGGGTGAATTTGTGGGCCTTGAGGAAAGCATCGACGCCGCCATCCACCGCCTGGTGGCCGGCAGCCACATGTCCCTGATCGTCACGGGAAACGACGGCCGAATCGCCGGCATCCTTCGCCTCACAGATGTTTTTGCGGCGATTTTTCATGCCATGAAAGTATGCCAACTCGAAGAAGGTGAGACCACCCCATGATCGAACTGCAAAAACTCCTCGAACGCGTCATCCAGCGGGTCAACATCAATCTGAGAGAGCTGGGCTACGATGTCAGCCCCTACGTGCGCGATCTGGTGCCCCTGACCCAGAAGGTCAAATTCTACGCCTTTTACGGCATCACCCCGCACCATCCCCTCGACCTTCAATTTCACGGGGCCAGCCTGGCGGGCAGCTACTTTCTGGGCCGCTGCCGGGTATCCAGCTCCCTGCTCTACAAGTCCGATATCCGGGGTGACGAACTTAAAAAAAAGGGGAGCGTGTTTCGCTTTCAGGAACAGGAAATCGTCCTGACCCGTGACGAACGGTTCGACATTGAAGACAGCTACCTGATTAAAACCCTGGTGCACAACTACTCCCACGACCCGGAAACACCGGAGCATTTCTTCATCAAGGACACAGTCTCGACCCACTACGCCAATATCCATGGATCGCCCACCGAGGGCTGCTTTCTGGGACCTTTTGCCACCGTCGATCTGACGACGGTCCACGACTGTGTCATCGGACCTTTCTCGTACATCCAGGCGGGTGAAATCTGGCACCTGAACATTCCCCCCGGGACCATCTGGGTGCGATCGCCGGGGCATTTCAACTTCCTGTATCGCTTTCCGCCGGAAGCCTTGAAGGCCTACATCGCGTTCAGCCCGGGCGAGGTGCCCCGAGGCGCCCTGATGGATTTCGTCAATCAGCGCAAGCACGAGTTTCAACGGATCTTCGAGGTGGTCAACATCGAACCCTCCGTCAGGGTGCCCGCCAATGCCTCGCTGGACCGTTATGCCGTGGTGCGGCCCAAGACCCGCATCAGTGAAAACGTTCTCGTCTCCCAGCGGGCCTTTCTGCAGAACGCCCATCTCGGGAAGGGGGCCAACGCCCAGGAGAATTGCTACATCATCAACTCGCGCCTGGAAGGATTGAATGTAACGGCCCACGGCGCCAAGATCATCGAAGCCGATCTGGGAACCGGGGTCTTTGTGGGATTCAACAGCTTTCTCCAGGGCCGGCCTCAGGCAAGGCTGACCATCGGCCCCCACTGCATCATCATGCCCCACACGATCATCGACGCGGCCGCCCCCCTGACCATCCCCGCCGGGCACCTGGTCTGGGGGCTGATTCGCGGCGCCGACGAACTGGCGGCGAACAGCATATCGCTGGAAGCCCTGGCGGCGGTCAGCGACGGTCTCCACCAGGGCGAGTTGTTCTTCGAAGGCAGCGGCGCGGATTTCGTCAAGGGCTTCCAGCAACGCATCCATCATATCCTTGAGGCCAACGGGGCCTTTTACGACGGCAACGGCCAAAAAGGGCACGCCCAGCGCAATCAGAACATTTCCTTCAACATCCTCCAGCCCTATCCCGAAGGGCCTTACCAGGGCCTTTCACCCACGACCATCATCCGGGAATGAAGGCCTTGGCTTGCCGGGCATTCTCCTACTTGAGGGTCACCGGCATGCCCATCAAGGGCCACAGAACGAAGACCGCCAGCCCCACCACCGCCATCAGGATGAGACTGGCCGGGATCCCGTAGAGAAAGAACTCGCCGGTGGTAAACTGCTTCGAATCGTAGGCGATGGCATTGGGCGCCGCCCCCACCAGGAGCAGAAAGGGCATGCCGGCCGTCACCAGGGAGGCAAACAGGATCACCTCGCCGGCCACCCCGAGATAGGGCGCGATGACCAGGGCCACGGGAAGCGAGATGGCGATGGCCGCGACATTCATGATGAAGTTGGTCATGATCATCACGAAAAAGGCGATCCCCATGACGAAAACGAACCAGTGGCTCTCCTTGAACATGGCCAGCCAGTTGACCGCCAGCCAGTTGGCAGCCCCGGTCTCCCAGAGGCAGAAGCCGATGCTCATGGCCCCGGCAAAGAGCAGGATGATGTTCCAGGGGATGTCCTCCAGATCGTCGATGTCCAGAATCCCGGTGACAAAGAAGAGAATCGAGGAGATCAGGATCAGGGCCGTCTTGTCGATGGGCTCCAGGGCCGGGATGAAGGAGCGCAGCGAGAGGGCCAGGATGCAGGCAAAGACGATCAGCGCCGCCAGGATCTCTTTTTTGGTGATCGGCCCGAGCTCCTTGTTGAGCTGGCGGGCCCGATCCCGCAGGCCGGGAATGGTCCGCTTTTCCGGTTTGGTCACGACCATGAAAAACCCCCAGAGCAGAAAGGTCATGAGCCAGCCGATGGGAAACATGTAGTAGCTCAGGGTGAAAAAACCGATGTCCTGGCCGGCGATGTCCTTGAAAAAACCCAGGGCCACGGCCCCACGGGCCGCCCCGAGCAGGGTCACGATGCTGCCGGCCCCGGCCACATAGGCCATCCCCACGAAGAGGCCCTTGCCGAACTTGGTGGGCCGGTCCCCCTCCCCGTAGAGGGCGTAGATGGACACCAGCAGCGGATAGATGGTGGCCGCCACCGCCGTGTGGGCCATGATGTGGGTCAGGGCCGCGGTCACCACGAAGGCCCCCAGGTAGATCATGGAGGTCTTTTCGCCCACCACCACGAGCATCTTGTAGGCCAGTCGCTTGGTCAGGCCGGTCTTGGTAAAGACCAGACCGATCATGATCGAGGCGAAGATGAAAAGCACCGAGGGATCCATGAAGTCCTTAAAGGCCACCTTGGCCGGCCGGATGAGAAACAGGGCCTGGAGCACCCCGATGGCCAGGCTGGTGACCCCGATGGGCACCACTTCGAAGACCCACCAGGTGCCGGCCAGCAGAAAGACCGCCAGGGCGCCCTTGGCCTCGCGGCTCAGCTCGAAATGCTTGCCGTTGGGGTCGATGGCGTCCGGCCAGGGGGCCGAGCCGTAGACCACGGCGAACAGAACGATCCCCAGCAGTAGAAAGGCGGTCTTTTTCCAGTTGAACGAAACGGCGTTCGTTGCGGTCAAATCGGTTTGCATGAATCCTCCTCGCGTGGGCTATCCCGGTGGTATTCGCCTGTCGCGCGCCAGCGTCGACGGCCCGTCTTTCATCGGCTCTGAAGTCATCCCGGCACGCCGATCCCCTGGCGGCGTTGCGTCCTTTGGATTCCGTGGCGCCGCCGCGGTGGCATGCGCGGCCGGTTGACGAAAAGATTCCCTCACGGCGCCTCACAGGCCTTGATGGCGTGAAAGACGGCGGCGAAAACGTCGGTGAGACGCAGAATCCCGACGATGCGACCCTTGGCCATCACCAAAAGCGACTGGTGCTGTCCAACCACCAGCAGATGGATGGCCTTGTCCAGGGAGGCATCGGCCTCGATGAACTCTCCCTCGGTGGGCTGGTGCATGTAGCGCGAGACCTGCTGGTCGGCGGCTTTGCGGCACAGATCGTTGAAGGGCTGGTCGAACAGGTTGTAATGCTCCAGCATCGACAGCAGAAACTTGCGGCTGAAACCGAAGCGCGTCACGCCGGTGCTGGTTTTCATCTCATCGTACTTGGGCTCCAGGGAGCGCAGCAGGTCGAGCTGGCCCAGCTTGCCCACGATGTTGCCCTGCCGGTCCTGCACCAGAACAGCGCGATGCCGGTAGCGGGTATGGTCAAAATCCATCTGGGCCTTTTCCAGGGCCAGGACCGCCTCGTAAATCGTCGCTTCCGCATCGATGACGGCGTACTCGGACAAAGGCACCATGAGGTCCTGAACGACATAGCTTTTCATGCAACACCTCCTCGGATTAGGGGAGCAGCCCACGGCTGGCCTCCCGGATACAGTCCCGCAAGGCATCCCGATCGAAGGGGGGCATCAGGTCGGCAAAAGCACCCAACTTCATCGCCTCGATGGACAAATCGATCTGTTCGCGCTCATTGAGGGTGATCACTTTCACCCCGGGCCATTCGGAGCGGATCTGACCCAGCAGGGCCAAGCCCTGGCGCCCCGGCCCCCCCAGCCCCAAGAGCACCACCTGGGGCGCATCCCGGCCCAGAACCCCCAAGGCTTCCCTCCGGTTGGCGGCCTCCACCACCACCAGCCCGGCCTGGCGCAGGTGAACGGCAATACTGGTCCGCAAATCCGAATCCGTTTCGATGATCAGTACACGTGCCGCCATGGTTGCCTTTCGACCACGATCTGAAGTACCAGGCCGACAAGAGACAGCAACCCGTGTGCCAATTTTTTTTATTTCATGATTACAAGTCGTTAGATTTTTAGATGAGTATTTGCAGTTTCAAAATAAAACATTATGAAACTGTGTGATCCAAAACAGAACATTTTGAATCGCTGTTTTCAACTCAGGGAAAGGTTGGAAGGGGGCGCCGGAGCACAGGCGGGCGGGGGCCTCAGAGACGGTCGGCGATCTGCAAAACGGCGCCGCTCTGAAGACGGCTGCGTCCCAGCTGCTGCAGGGCCGCCTGCCCCGATCCGATCACGTCGTCGATGACCTTGACCTGTTTCCAGGTCAGGTAGTCGTAGTGCTCCTCCTCGATGCCGCCGCAAATCACCGTTCCCACCGCTTCGGTGAGGATCAGCTGGCACAGCTTCTCGGCCGACGCCTGGGGCATGATGAGCAGCTTGCGGTCACGAATCGTCCCGCGGCCGTCCAGGACGGCGATGAGCACCTCGGCCGCCAGATCGAAGCGCGGGGCCACATTGTTCTCCAGCAGAGGGATCAGAACCTTGAGCGGCATTCACACCTCGATGCCGAACTGTCGGATTTTGCGCCACAGGGTGCTGCGGGAACACCCCAGCATGGCCGCGGCCCGGCTTCGGTTCCCACGCGCCTGCACCAGGGCCTCGCGGATCATGCGGACTTCCACGTCGCGCCACCGCTCGGCGATCCGCTCACCTGGGGGGGAAGCGGGATCCTTCCGGGCCGGCAGGAGGGGGGGCGATCCGGCCGCTGATGGTCGCGGCGTGGCGGCCGGCCGCGCCGGATCGGTGAGATAGGCCGGCAGGTGCCTCGGCTGGACCCGGCGCTCCTGGCAGAGGTTGGCGCAGTATTCCACGATGTTTTTCAGTTCACGCACGTTGCCCGGGTAATCGTAGTGCAGCAGAATCTTGAGGCAGCGCCCGGCGAACCCCTCGATGGTCCGGCCCAGGCGCACGGACAAGCGTTTGAGATAATGATCGAGCAGCAGGCGGATGTCGCCCTCCCGGGACCGCAGGGGGGGGATCTCGAGTCGCAGCACGTTGAGCCGGTAGAACAGGTCCTGGCGAAAGCGTCCCCGGCGCACCATGTCTTCCAGATTGCGGTGGGTGGCGGCCACCACCCGGACGTCGGCGGGATATCCGGCGGCGCTGCCCAGGGGATAGACGATCTTGTCGTCCAGAAAGGTGAGCAGCTTGACTTGCAGGGGGGTGGGCAGATCGCCGATCTCGGTCAGATACAGGGTCCCGCGGTGGGCCATGCGGAAGCGCCCGGGCCGGTCCTCCACCGCCCCGGTAAAGGCTCCCTTCTGGTGGCCGAAGAGCTCCGACTCCAACAGGGTCGCGGGCAAGGCCCCGCAGTTGATCTTGACAAAAGGCCCCTTGGCCCGCTCTGACGCCTGGTGCAGGGCTTCGGCCAGCAGATCCTTGCCGGTTCCGGTTTCACCGGTGATCAGGACCGAAGCGTCGCTCTGGGCCACCACCGGAAGCATGGCGAAAAGCCGCTCCATCTGCGGGCTTTGGCCGATGATGTCGCCAAAGCTGTACGGTCCGCCGGAGGCCGGTCCTGAACCGGGCACGGGGCGCAGATCCTCGATGCTTTCCATCGCCCCCAGGCGTTGGCCGTCGCTGCCCAGAAGCGGCGTGGTGGTGATCCGCACCGGGATCCGGCGCCGGTCGCGGGCCAGGATATCGTCCTGGCGGCAGCCTCCCCTGCCTCGGGCCGCCGGCCGACTGCCGGTGCACTGCTGCACGCAGCAGCGGCTGCGCAGGACAAGGGCGCAGGGCAATCCCACCACCCGATCCGCCCGGGCGCCGGTGAGCAACTCCAGATGCTGGTTCATGAACAAAACCCGCCCTGCGGCGTCCACCACCAGAATACCCATGGGCACCGCATTGAGCAGGCCGGCAGGATCGACCCCCAGAGCGGACAGGGCCGTGAACGCCTGCCCTGGGCCGGAAGACGCGGATTGCCGTCCTGTTGCCCAGACGGTCTCTCTGGCACGGCTAGATGGGGGCGCAGGCACCATCATCCGCTGATAGCGGATACTTGAGCGGATTGTCAAGGCAGCCGCCGATCCTGGCGTATCAATGGCGGTCTGCGCCGGGCGGGATGAGGCCCGGCTAGTGAAGCAAATACTCGATGGTGGTCACCACCCGGACGGTCTTTTCCCGCTGCCCCTGCTCCTCGATGCCTGGAGCCCGGTCCCGGGCCAGGATGACAAAAACCCCTTGATTGGCGCGGCGGATCTGGCCGATGCGGCTGTCGGCGTCGGCGGCGAACTCTTCGGCGGCCCGGCGTGCCGCAGCCGTGGCCTCGGCGATCATGGCCGGCTTGTGTTCGGACAGTCGGGTAAAAAGATAGGTCGGTGCGTTGCTCATGGGACCGTCGCTGGAAAGCACCACTCCGGCATCCACCAGGGCGCCGACATCCTGGCTGGCCTTTTCGATGCGTTCGGCCTCGGTACTGCGCACCATGAGGGTCTGCTGGATGATAAAGCGGCTTTGCACCGGACCGCTGCGGTAGGCATTGGCATAGAGGTCCTGAACGGACAGGCGATGCACCTGAACCGCACCGGCCTCGATCCCGTGGGCCGCCAGAAAGGCGAAGACCTTTTCCCGGCTTTCTCGGATGCGCGCCTGGGCGCGGCCCAGTTCGTCATCGGTGGCGGCGAACTGAATCGGCCACAGGGCGATGTCGGCCAGTACATCCCGCTCGGAAACCCCTTTGACCGTGACGAAACGGTCCGCCGTGCGTCCCTGGACGAAGCCCTGGCCCACGAACCAGCCGCTCAGGGCGATGCCGGCGGCCACCAGGACCAGGGACCAGGCCGATGTTCGCAGATCGTGTTCCATCTTCGCCTCCCTTCCCAACGCCGGGTCCTCCGGGGCTGCGCCACGCGGACTCGGCAAGGTCATGTCCCGCATGCCCCGGCATGCGGGCTTGGGTGATGGTCGCCTCTGTCTTGTGAAATTTTCAAGGCCGCACCGGCGCGGCGCGCAGCAGGGCCAGCCAGAAGATGCCGGTCAGGCCCACAATCCCCAGTGACGCAAAGGCCAGACCCCATCCGAGCACGGTCCGGCCCGCCAGATCCAGGATGGCGCCGAAGACCAGAGGGGCGAGGCAGGCCATGCCGAAACCGGCAAAGGAATAAAGGGCCATGGTCATGCCCCGGCGCGGATTGTCGGCCCGGGCCACCAGGCCGGCGGTCAGGGCCCCGCTGTCGAGCATCACCGTAACGCCGTAGGCAAAGGCCAGCAGGGTCACTAGCCAAAAGGACTGGGCCGCACAGAAACCGATGCTGACGCCCACGACGGCTGAAACGGCCATGTAAATCCGGATCGCTCGGCGGCGGCCCCAGCCCATGGCGCCTTCGTTGCCCAGGATGCTTGCCGCGACCCCCAACAGCATGATCAGGGTGGCGATCCCCTGGATGCCCACCGAAGAGGGCGAACCCGGCTGAAGGCTGGCGCTGAAGGCCAGAAAGGCCACCAGCCATGAGCGGTAGCCGAACAGCTCCCAGCAGTGTACCGCATAGCCCATCACGTAGCCCATGGCGGCCCGGTTGCGCAGGACCTCGCCGAGAATCTGGGGATCGAGGGACATTCCGGGCCGATGGGCGCTGGCTGTTTTGGGCCGAATCGGCACGGCAACGGCAAAAAGAGCTGCCGACGCCAGAGGCCCCAGACCAAGTACCCAGGCGGCGTGGCGCCATCCCGCGGCCGACATCAGCAGACCGGAAAAAAAGACCGAAGTCGCCGATCCGACCGCAAACGAGGCGGTGTAAAAGGCGACATAGCGGCTCTGCAACGGTCCACCCACGTAATCAGTCAAGGCGCGCAGCCCCGGCATGTAGGTGCCGGCCAAGCCGATGCCCGCCAGAAGTCTCCACAGGGCTGCGGAGGCCGTGTCTCGGGCCAGCCAGGCAAACATGAACATCGAAAGCGCGGACAGAATCACCGAAGGAATGTAGATGCGACGCGGATCGATGCGGTCGGTCAGGCTCACCAGCAGCGGGGTGGCGGCGGCGTAACCGGCGAAAAAGACCCCGTTGATCCAGCCGGCGGCCGTGCCGCTGAGATGCCACTCGCCCTCGAAGACCGGCTGCAGGGCAGGAAAGTGCATGGTCCCGGCCATGGAGAGGATCTCGGCCACGCAGAGGGCCAAGACGATGGGGGGAAATCGCGTCACGCCGGACCGTATACCCTAAAATGGGGCCCGATGCATCCCAATTGTCGGCGGCGGCGGTCACCCGCCGTCACCCGCGGGGACGAAACGAAGGGGGCGTTCCCCGGAGGAAACGCCCCCTTTTTGGGATCAGGCGCTGCTGGCGTCGCGCCGGTGGGGCCGGGGAACGCCTACATCAGTCGCACAGTTCGAAGAGGGCCGCCGCTCCCATGCCGCCGCCGATGCACATGGACTCGACGCCGTACTTGACCCCCTTGGCCCGCATGTTGGCCAGCAGGGTGGCGCAGAGCTTGGCCCCGGTGCAGCCCAGGGGGTGGCCCAGGGCGATGGCCCCGCCGTGGATGTTGACCCGGTCCATATACTTGTCGATGCCCAGTTCCCGGATGCAGTGCAGGGCCTGGGAGGCGAAGGCCTCGTTGATCTCCCACAGGCCGATGTCGTCGATGGTCAGACCGGCCAGCTTGAGCAGCTTGGGAATGGCGTACTTGGGCCCGACCCCCATCTCGTCGGCCCGGCAGCCCACCGTGGTGTAGAGCTTGAGCTTGGCGATGGGCTTGAGGCCCAGCTCCCGGACAGCCTGTTCGCTCATGATGATCGAAGCGGCCGCTCCGTCGGTGGTCTGGGACGAATTGCCCGCGGTGACCGTACCGGTGGGCGAAAAGGCCGGCCTCAGCTTGCCCAGGCCCTCCAGGGTGGTCGATTCGCGGATCCCGTCGTCGAAATCCTGCAGAAAGGTCTCTTTCTTGTAGGTGCCGTCGGCCTGGCGCACGAAGCGCGTGGCCGGGGTGGGCACGATTTCGGTGTAAAGCTTCTCCGCCTTGGCTTTGGAGGCTTTCATCTGGCTTTCGTAGCCGAACTGATCCTGATCCTCGCGGCTGATGTGGTAGCGCTTGGCCACGTTTTCGGCCGTCATGCCCATCGAGATGTAGAGGTCCGGATGCTCGCGGGAGTACTCGGGGTGCGGCCGGGGCATGTTGCTGCCGAAAGGCACGAAGGTCATCGACTCCAGGCCGCCGCCGATGGTGATCTCCGACCAGCCGCACATGACGCGCATGGCAGACAGGGCGATGCCCTCGATGCCCGAGGAGCAGAAGCGGTTGACGGTGGCCCCGGAGACCTGGTCGGGAAATCCGGCGATCTGGATGGCGATGCGGCCCACGTTGAGGCCCTGTTCGGCCTCGGGAAAGGCGCAGCCGATCATCACGTCGTCCACCTGGCCCTTGTCCAGGCCGGGGGTGCGCTGCACGGCCGCGTCCAGGATAAAGGAGAGCAGGTCCTCGGGCCGCGTGTCTTTAAAAGCCCCTTTGCCGCGGCGGCAGCCGGGGGTCCTGACCGAAGTTACGATATAGGCGTCTCTCATGGTGCGATCCTCCTTCGAACGCTGAATCAGCGGTCCTTCGCGATTAGTTGCGCAACGGCTTGCCGGTGGTGAGCATGTGCTCGACGCGGGCCTGGGTCTTTTCCTGGCGCCAGAAGTCACAGAAGGCCTGGCGCTCGAGGTTCAGGATGGTCTGTTCGTCGATCTGGTCGTTGGTGCGGACCTCCCCGCCGGAGATGACGCAGGCGATGCGCCGGGCGAGGAAGACGTCGTACTCGCTGACAAAGCCCGCGCTTTGCATGTTGAACAGCTCGGCCTGAATCATCCCCTGGGCCGCCTCGCCGAAGACCCGGAGGGGTCGTTTGACCGGCGGGGCATAGCCGTCCTCGATCATGCGCAGCACCTCGCGCTTGGCTTCGCCGATCAACAGGTCGCGGTTGAAAACGATCCGGTCGTTGGGCCCGAGGAACCCGTTGGCCCGGGCCTCGGCGGCCGACATGCTCACCTTGGCCATGGCGATGTTCATAAAGCAGGGCACGAAGAACTTGGCCAGGTCCAGATCGGTAACGTTCTCCGGAATCGCGGCGGTCATCTTCTTCCACAGGTTGAGACACCCGCCGCCGCCGGGCAGCAGCCCGACCCCGATTTCCACCAGCCCCATGTAGAGTTCGGCATGGGCCACGATGCGGTCGGCGGCCCCGAGGCAGACCTCGCACCCGCCGCCCAGGGCCAGGCCGTAGGGGGCCGCCACCACCGGGAAGTTGGCGTAGCGGATCTTTTGCATCCCATCCTGGGCCTTTTTCAGAAAGGCGTCGATCTCATCAAACTTGCCCGCCTTGGCCAGGCCGGCCATGAATGCCAGGTCGCCGCCGGCGCTAAAGGCCCCCGGCATCCCGCCGGCCTGGTTGCCGATCACCAATCCGGCCGCGTCGGTCTCCACGAAGTCCAGAGCCTCGCCCATGAAATCGACGATCTCGCCGTTGATGGCGTTCATCTTGGTGTGAAACTCGAGGCACATGACACCGTCGCCGATGTCGATCAGGCTGGCCGACTTGCAGGACTTGACCGTCTTGTTGGCCCCCTTGAGGGCCGCTAGATCGATCTGGGTGGCGCTGGTCGGCACCGGTTTGTATCCGGCCGAGGCGAAATCGTAAAAGTAGCGCACCCCGCCCTCGGTCTTGTAGAAGGTCTGGTGGCCGGCGGCCAGCATGGCCTCGACCTTGGCCGGGACCGCCATCCCGTCGGCCTTCATCTTGGCGACGGCTTTTTCGACCCCGATGGCGTCCCAGGTCTCGAAGGGCCCCATCTCGAAGTTGTAGCCCCACTTCATGGCGTTGTCGATTTCCACGATGGTGTCGGAAATCTCCGGGATACGGTTGGCCGAGTAGATCAACTGGCTGGCGGTGGCCTTCCAGGCGAAGCGGGCGCCCTTGTCGTCGCCGTAGACGATGGCCTGCATCTTTTGCGGCAGGCTCTTGGCCGCCTTGGCCGCCGCCAGGCAGGGAAAATCAGGCTTGCCGTACTCGGCGTATTCCAGGGTGGCCGGATCGATGACCTTGCGGATCTTCTTCCACTCGGGGGTCAGGTCGGTCTTGTAAAAGCCGGCCTTGGTCTTGTTGCCCAGGAGCTTCTTTTCGATCATCCGGTTGACGAACTCGGGCGCCACGAAGCTGTCGCGCTCCTCGTCGCCCTCCACCAGCTCGTAGGTGTTCTTGGCCACATGGCCCAGGGTGTCGAGACCCACCAGGTCGGCGGTCTTGAACATGGCGGTCTTGGGCCGCCCCATGACCGGACCGAAGAGGGCGTCGGCCTCGGGGATCGTCAGGCCGTCCTCGACCATGACCTGCATGGCCTTGACCATCCCCTGAACCCCGATGCGGTTGCCCACGAAGTTGGGCGTGTCCTTGGCCCACACGATCCCCTTGCCCAGGCGTGTTTCGCCGAAGGCGGCCATGAAATCGAGCACTTCGGGCAGGGTGTCCGGACCGGGGATGATCTCCAGCAGGTGCATGTAGCGCACCGGGTTGAAGAAATGGGTACCGAGGAAATGCCTGCGGAAGTCCTGGCTCAGCCCCTCGCTCATGGCCTTGAGAGGAATCCCGGAGGTGTTGGAGGAGACGATGGTGCCGGGTTTGCGCACCCGGTCGATGCGGGCGAAGACGTCGCGCTTGATCTTGAGATTTTCGACCACCACCTCCACGATCCAGTCCACGTCGGCCAGCTTGTCGAAGTCGTCCTCGAAGTTGCCCAGACGGATCAGATCGGCGTCCTTGGGCTGCATCAACAGGGCCGGACGGGACCTGACCACCGTGTCGAACCCGGCCTGGACGATCCGATTGCGCGCCTTGGGGTCTTTTTTCTGGTCCTCGGTCAAATCGAAGGGAACAATGTCGAGCAGCAAGGTTTTGACGCCGGCGCTGGCCAGGATGGCGGCGATCCCGCCCCCCATGACGCCGGAGCCCAGCACGGCAGCCGTTCTGATCTTTCTGTGCATGGTATCCTCCTGAAACGGTGTGTGGAAAGGTCTGATCGGTGGATGAATGAATGCTCATTCATCTATCAAAGCCCCGGCTCTCCTGTCAAGCAAAATCCTACCTTTTCTGGCAAGGCGCCGAATGTGGATGAATACAAGCCATATTAGATTGTTAACCGAATATTCCAGGCTGCCGAAATTCAATCTGATCAACCACTCTGCCCGTGCGAAACCGCAACGGAAACAATGAGCAATAATTCATTCCTCAGTGAACTTTACAGGTCTGCCCGGCTGTGTCATAAAAGGAGGCCGCAAGTTGCCCGAACCGCGGACAGCAATCGGCCGGATGGCGTTGGAACATCCCTGGGCCGCGGCAGGAGACCTCACCGTTCATGACCGCCGAAAACGATATCGTTCTGATTTACCACGAGGACAAGCCGCTGGCGTTCGGCCGCATCGAGGCCGTCCAGCCCGATCACAAACCCGGCTGGTACCACGTGCGCCTCCTGCTGCTGCAGGTGCCCTTGCAGGTGGTGACCTGGATCCTGCGCGACATTTACATTGACGGGGAGCCGTTCACCATGAACGGCCAGCGGATGCGTCTGGAGCGCATCGTCGCCCCGCCCGACGGGGACCGCAACGCCCCGCCGGCCGAAAAACCGGCCGTCCCGCCTTCCGCGGCCAAGGTGATCAACCTGGCCGAACTCAAGAAGAAATGACCGACTCAGCGCGGATCGTTCTTTCCGCTTCCCGGCGTACCGACATTCCGGCCTTCTACCTGGATTGGTTTCTGGAAGGGATCCAACGGGGCCATTTCGACGTCATCCAGCCTTACAACCGCCGCCGGCTTCAGGTGCCGGCAACCCCCGACCGGGTGCACACGATTGTTTTCTGGTCCAAGGACTTCGGAGCCTTCCTGGATCGGCGTGTCGGTGAAGATCTGCTGCGAAGCGGCTTTCACCTCTTTTTCAACTTCACCGTCAATTCCGAGAACCGCCTGCTGGAACCCAAGGTGCCCGCGCTGGAGCGCCGACTGGACCAGATGGTCCGACTGGCGCAACGCTTCGGCCCCGCCGCGATTCACTGGCGCTTCGATCCGATCTGCCGCTACCGCACGCCGGACGGCCGTCGCGGTCACAATCAGACTGATTTTTTACCTATCGCCCAAGTCGCCGCACGGGCCGGAATCCGCCGCTGCATCACCAGCTTCGTGGATCTTTACCCCAAGGTGGAGCGGCGCGCCGCACGCTGCGGGGTGGTCTTCGAAGATCCCCCGCCGGAGGTCAAAAGCGCCCTTTTCGAGGCCATGGCGGCCGATCTGGCGCCGCTGGGCATCACCCTGGAAACCTGCTGTGAAAACGAGGCGCTGGCCGGTCTGGAACCCTACCGCCGCGTCCGGCCGGCCAGCTGCATCCCTTCCGAGCGTCTCATGGCCCTTTACGGCGGCCGCCTCAGCCGGCGCCGCGACCCCGGCCAGCGGCGCCGTTCCGGCTGCCGCTGCGGTGTGTCGTGCGACATCGGCTCCTATGCGCTGCACCCCTGCCATCACGGGTGTCTCTTTTGCTACGCCGCATAAACGACAATCTTCAAACGAAAACCATTCGCGTGCCGCTCATGTTGAGGATGAAGGCCTGGGGCAGGGCCTGTTCGAAGGCCCGAACCGCCTCGCGGCCGGTGCAGTGGGTCGGGATCACGTAGTCGGGCGCGATGTCCGCCATGGCCGCCACCGTGCGCCGGATCAGATCCTGCTTGCCCGGACCGGAAAGATGAAATCCGCCCATCACCGCATGGACTTGGGCGACGCCGGTCACCTCCCGGGCATGGTGCACCGTGTTGATGATCCCCGCGTGGGCGCAGCCCGGACAGCACCACCAGACCTTTGTCTTTCAGGTGCATCACCAGGGCCGTGTCATCTTCGAAGGAATCGGGCATCTCAACCCCGTCTTTCTCGCAGCAGAGGTTGGGCGCACCCTTTTCGAAATCCGTACGGCGGGGGATCTGCCCCAGAAAGAGGATGGTTTCATCCAGAAGCAGGCGCGGTTGCGAAGATTCCTGGACCGTGATGCCGGCGGCGTCGATACGCTCGCGGGTCAGGGGTGGAAAGTAGGCTTTGAAAGATTCGCCGAGTTTCATGTAGCGCGGCGTCCGGTAGGCCTCGGGGTGCAGGGTTAGCGTAATGCCCGGCCTGGCGATGCGCTGGCTCAAGGCTTCGAGGCCACCGGTATGGTCCATGTGGCCGTGGGAGAGGGCCAGCGCCTCGACCTGCCTCAGATCGATGCCCAGGGCGTCGGCGTTGAAGGCGGCGCCATGTTGGGAAAAACCGAAATCAAACAACAGGCTGCGAACCTTGCCGGCGGCATGGACCCGAACCAGGGCGGAAAAGCCGTGTTCGGCCAGCAGGCTCACGCTGACCTGGTCCCCTTTCAAGGGGATGGCCCGCTGCACCACGGCGCTGCCGTCGCCCGAGGTCAGATCGATGTAGTTGTCCTGGAGGGTCAGAATTTCCACGCGCTCCACCGCTGCCAGTTCTGGCGTCATGATCACTCCCTTCAGTTCAGTTTGGGTCGTCACCGTCCGGGACCAGCGCCTCTTTGGGCGGATGCACCACGATCCGGTCTCCGGGGTGGATCGGTTGGCGCAGGTCCAGCTGGTTCCAGATCAGGATGGCCTGCAGCGGCACGCCGAAACGCTGAGCGATGGCCGACAGGTTGTCCCCCGGCCGCACCACGTAGATGCGGCGCTCCTTTTGCCCCTGGTACTGCTGGACGGCCAGGGCCAAGCGGTCATCGAAGCCTTCGGACTGGCCGGCCGGAATCTGCAACACATGGCGACCAGCAGCCAGGTAATGGCCGCGCAGATCGGGGTTGAGATCCTTGATGGTCTTAAAGTCGCTGTGAACGGCCTGAGCCAGAAGCTGGATCGGAATCTCCGCGGGCAGTTCCAGGGTGATCCGGTCGGCGGTCAGCGGTGGGTAGCGGTCCCCGGGATCGAGCCGGTAGCCGAAACGCGGCGGGTCGGAAAAAATCAACTTGACGGCCACGGCTCTGACCACGTAGCGCTGGGTTTCCAGCGGCAGGTAGAGCCGGTAGTAATCCCTGACGTCCTGGGCCAGAATCTCGGCAGCCAGGCCATTTTCCCCCATGTTGTAGGCGGCTGCGGCCAAATGCCAGGAACCGAACTGGGCATGGAGGTCCTTGAGGTAGCGCAGGGCGGCGCGGGTCGAGGCGGACAGGCTGCGCCGCTGATCCTTGCGGCTGTCCACGGTCAAATCGTAGCGCCGGGCGGTGGCGGCGATAAACTGCCAGAATCCGACCGCCCCGGCCGATGATCCGGCATGGGGTCGCAGGGCGCTTTCGATCACCGGAAGATACTTGAGATCTTCCGGCAGTCCTTCGGCGCGCAGTGCGGCTTCGATTTCAGGCAGATAACGCCCGGCGCGCTTGAGCCACAGGAGGGTCTGGGGCTGGTTCCAGACCATCAGCAGCATTTCCAGTTCCAGCCGCTCGGCCACCTCGGGTCGTTCCAGCGGGACCGGCTCCCCGCAAAAATCCACCGGTCCCTGGACGCGGATCCTGGCCAGCAGGTCCTGGGCCGCTCCCCCGCTGCCCGCACCGACGGGGGAAAGGGGCGCGGCCGCGGCCCCTGAGGTCGTCAGGATCAGGGCGATGCAGGAGAGCAAAACCCATCGCAGTGAAAAGCCGAAACCGGCCCGAACGGAAGAACGCGGTGTCAATGGGGGGTGACTTTCTCCCGGAATAAACGGCTTGCGCCCGGGCGCCAAACCCGCTAGGGGCGTTTGGCCAGGGTGGCGATCAGGGCCTCGCGAAAGCGTGGGTATTCCCCGTTGCGATTGTCGTCCCGATAGGGCCGAATCTGCGCCGCGCCCCGGGCCCGATCGCGCAGCGCCGAGCTGAGGGAGCGCAGACTGTCATCCGGCGCCGCGGGGTTGCGCGCCTCGCTTCGCGGGGGCGGGATCACTTCGGATTCCAGGATTTCGACCTTCTTGGCGTCCGGCTGGACCTTGGCGCGCACATGAACCCGGCCGTCGCGCGGCAAATCGGGCAATTGCTGCACCACCTCGCGGTTGATGCGATCCAGTTCCTGGACCCGCTGGTCGATCATCTTGCGGTTGCCGCCCCAGGCGGTGCCTCCCCAAAGCAGCGCGGCGGCGACCCAGAGGGGAAAAAGATGCCATCGTTTCATGGTCGGGCCCTCCCTTGCGGGATCCGGCCCCGATCTCTTCGGCCAGGGCCGCAACGCCTGCCCCGCCGGCTGACGCGGGTGCCGAATCATGGTGGATTTTATTCTAATGCGGGCTCCCCTCTTCCGGCAAGGCCTTTTTTATGTCAATTTGTCACAGTCTTGCCGCCCATCGAAATCCAGATTCAAAGGGGCCGAGGACCGCATCTTCCAGGCAACAGCGGGATGAAACACATGAAAAACCCTCATCCGACCGCCCTCGACAGCAGCGGCAGCCTGGCCTGGCAGATCGCCGGCGCCATGCTCAGCCGGCTGGCCCTCAACACGGCCCGCCGTTTTGTCTACCCTTTCGCGCCGGTGATCAGCCGGGGTCTGGACGTTCCGCTCCCGGCCGTCACCAGCGTCGTAGCCGCTTGCCAGGGCGCCCCCTTGGTGGGTCTGGTATCCGGCCCGCTGGCCGACCGCTGGGGGTATCGCCGGATGATGATCGGCGGAATGGGAATGCTCGCGCTGGGGATGCTGGCGGTGGCCATCCGGCCCACCTTCGCCACCCTGGCCATTGGTTTGGTGCTGGCCAGTTTCGGCAAAACGGTTTTCGATCCGGCGATTCAAGCCTACGTGGGACAGCGCGTGGTCTACCATCGACGGGCCCAGGTCATCGGCCTGATGGAATTTTCCTGGGCCGGCAGCACAGATCGGAAGAGCGTCGTGTAGGGAAAGAGTGTAGATCTCGGGTGGCGCCG
>CALJLV010000192.1 GCA_937982505.1 uncultured Desulfobacteraceae bacterium
TGTGGTGAAATCTGTTTCAACGGTCCCCTGGCTTCGGCCCGCGGCGTGGAGAAGATGGCGGCCGCCATGAAAACCCGCGGGCCGGACGGCAAAGGGGTCGTCTTCCGGCAACACTGGGCCCTGGGGCACCGGCGGCTCAAGATCATCGATCTGAGCCAGCGGGCCGAGCAGCCAATGGTCGACAGCCATCTGGGGTTGAGCATCGTCTACAACGGGGCCGTTTACAACTACCGCGAACTGCGCGCCGAGCTGGCCGCCAAGGGCTACCGCTTCTTTTCCGACGGCGACACCGAAGTGATCCTCAAGGCCTATCATGCCTGGGGCAGCGGCTGCGTGCGGCGTCTCAACGGCATGTTCGCCTTTGCCGTGGTTCACCGCGACGAACCGCGGATCTTTCTGGCGCGGGACCGTCTGGGCATCAAACCACTCTACTACACGGCCGGCCCCGAGGGGCTGCGCTTCGCCTCCACCCTGCCGGCCCTAGCCGCCGCCGGGGGGCTGGATACAACCATCGACCCGGCGGCCCTGCACCATTATATGAGCTTTCACAGCGTGGTCCCGGCGCCGCGCACCATCTGGGCAGGCGTGCGTAAGCTGCCGCCCGCCGCGACCCTGGAGGCCGCTCCGGGCCAGATGCGCCAGGAGATCTACTGGGACCTGCCCTTCGGCCCGCGCGGGGAGGAAGCCGACCTGAGCTTCGATCAATGGCGCGAGCGGCTCACCGCAGCCCTGGACACCGCGGTGCGCCGCCGCCTGGAAGCCGATGTGCCGGTGGGGGTGCTCCTTTCCGGCGGGGTGGATTCGAGCCTGGTGGTGGCCCTTCTGGCGGGCAGCGGACAAGCGGGGCTCGAGACCTTTTCCATCGGTTTTGAGGGCGTCGACGATCAGCCGGGCGACGAGTTCATCTACTCGGACCGGGTGGCCCGCCACTTTGGCACCGACCATCATCGCATCCGCATCGGCACCGATGAAACCCTGGACACCCTGGACGCCACCCTGACGGCCATGAACGAGCCGATGGTCAGCCACGACTGCATCGGTTTTTATCTCTTGAGCCGTGAGGTGGCGCGCCACGTCAAGGTGGTGCTCAGCGGCCAGGGGGCCGACGAAGTCTTTGCCGGCTACCACTGGTATCCGCCCCTGCTCGAGGCGGCCGATCCGGTGGACGCTTACGCCCGCGGTTTTTTCGACCGGCGCCACGGCGCGTATGCCCAGGCGGTGGACGCGCGCTTGGTGGCCGGCGATTACAGCACGGCCTTCGTTAAAAGCCATTTTGACCAGCCGGGGGCTCCCACGGCCCTGGACAAGGCCCTGCGTCTGGATACCACCGTCATGCTGGTGGAAGACCCGGTCAAGCGGGTCGACAACATGACCATGGCCTGGGGGCTTGAGGCCCGGGTGCCTTTTCTGGATCATGAGCTGGTGGAGCTGGCGGCCCGCATCCCCAACCGCCACAAGGTGGCCGAGGGGGGCAAGCACATCCTCAAGGCGGCGGCCCGCCCCCTGCTGCCGGCCGCGGTGGTGGACCGGCCCAAGGGGTATTTCCCGGTTCCGGCCCTCAAGTACCTGCGCGGCCCGTTTCTCGAATTCGTGCGCGCGGTGCTCACCGGCGAGGGGCTGCGCCGGCGCCGGATCTTCAATCCCCGCTATATCGACCGTCTGCTGGCGGCGCCGGACGACCAGTTGACCCCTCTGGGCGGATCGAAGCTCTGGCAGATGGCGGTGCTGGGCCGCTGGCTCGAACTGCACCAAACCTGAGACAAGGGGGGAGCGTCATGCCGCGTCACACCGATTACAGCCACCGTTTGGACCGCAGCGCCGCGCCGTCGCTGCGCAACTGGCAGAAAACCGGCGGCCCGCTGGTCGACGGGCGCAAGTCCGATGCGGCGGTCGACATGGGTTGGGGGCGCATTCTGTTCGGCCACACCTATGCCGACAGCCAGGCCCTGCGCGAGGCCCTGCGCCAGGAGGCCCCGGACCGCCGCGACATCTCGCTCTACCTGCGCGATCCCCACGTGCTCCTTTCCCTGGCCCCCGACGAACTGTTTCTCGACCCGTCCCACACCTACCGGCTCCGGTCCCATGATTACCGGGCGGCGCCCGAGCCTCCCCAGGCCTTCCAGATCCGGCGCATCGCCAGTCTGGACGACGCCGAGGCCATGAACCGCATCTACCGGACGCGCCACATGGCCTCCTGCGATCCGGCTTTCCTGCTCGATCGGCATGCCACCCGGCTGCGCACCTACCTGGTGGCCGAGGACCGGGCCTCCCGGGCCGTCATCGGCACCATCACCGGGGTGGACCATCTGGAAGCCTTTGGCGACCCGGAAAACGGGGCCAGTTTCTGGTGTCTGGCGGTGGACCCCCAGGCCCAGGCCCCGGGGGTGGGCGAAGCCCTGGTGCGCCGCATCGTGGAGCACTATTTCGCGCGCGGGCGCAGCTACGTCGATCTGTCGGTGATGCACGACAACCGCGAGGCCATCGAACTTTACGAGAAGCTCGGCTTTCAGCGTATTCCGGCCTTTTGCGTCAAGCGCAAGAACGCCTTCAACGCGCCGCTTTTCATGGCCGCCGCGCCCGAGGCCGAACTGAACGTCTATGCCCGCATCATCGTCGACGAGGCCCGCCGCCGCGGGATCGGGGTCGATGTCCTGGACGCCGCGCACGGCTACTTTCGGCTGCGGGCCGGCGGACGCGCCGTGGTATGCCGCGAATCGCTCTGCGAGCTGACGTCGGCCATCGCCATGAGCCGCTGCGACGACAAACGGGTTACCCACCGCCTTCTGACCGAAGGCGGGCTGAGGATGCCGCACCAGCAGTCCGCCGGAGACCCGCGCGCCGACCGCGCATTTCTGGAGCGCTGGCAGCGCCTGGTGGTCAAGCCGGCCCGCGGCGAGCAGGGCCGGGGCATCAGCGTCGATGTGCGCAGCCCCGAGGCCCTGGCCGTGGCGGTGGAGAGCGCCGCGCGGCACTGTCCGGAGGTGATCCTCGAAGAAATGGTGGCCGGCGAGGACCTGCGCATCATCGTGATCGACGACCGGGTGGTGGCCGCCGCCGTGCGCCGTCCGCCCGAAGTTGTGGGCACCGGGCGTCACAGCGTGCAGGCGTTGATCGAAAAGTACAACCGCCGGCGTCTGGCCGCCACGGACGGCGAAAGCCGGGTGCCGCTGGATGTGGAGACCGAGCGCTGTCTGGCCCAGGAAGGGCTCGGCCTGGAAACGGTACCGCCGGCCGGCGACACGGTGCGGGTCAGAAAGACGGCCAACCTGCACACCGGCGGCACGATTCACGACGTGACCGACGACCTGCACCCGGCCTTGGTCGATGCGGCCGTCACCGCCGCCCGGATCCTGGACATTCCGGTGGTGGGACTCGATTTCATGGTGACGTCGCCCGACAGCGCGCAATATGCGATCATCGAAGCCAATGAGCGCCCCGGTCTGGCCAACCATGAGCCCCAGCCGACGGCCGAGCGTTTCGTCGATTTTCTGTTTCCCCGGACTGCCGCCTGAATCCATTTTCAAACCGTCAGAGCGATCCCGATGATGAAAAAACTGGCCATTGACCGCGACGATCTGGAAAAATCCCTCATCGCCCTGCTCAACACCCCCAGTCCCTCCGGCTATTGCGACCCGATCGTCCATCTGGTGGGCGAAGCCCTGCAAGCCGACGGGATCGAATTTCACGTCACCCGCCGCGGCGCCATTCGCGCCACCCTGCCCGGGGCCCAAAAGACCCCGGACCGGGCCGTCGCGGTGCATCTGGACACTATCGGCGCCATGGTCGCGGGACTCAAACCCAACGGCCGCCTGGCCCTGGCGCCGGTGGGCACCTGGTCCAGCCGCTTTGCCGAAGGGGCGCGGGTGACGGTCTTTGGCGCCGGCGGCCCCCTGCGCGGCACGGTGCTGCCCCTGAAGGCCTCGGGCCACATTTTCGCCGATGCCGTCAACGCCCAGCCCACCGACTGGGCGCATGTGGAGATCCGGCTGGATGTGCGCTGCCTCAACGACGGCGATCTAAACCGGGCCGGCATCGCGGTGGGCGATTTCGTGGCTTTCGACGCCACCCCGGAAATCAGCGGGGGCTTCGTCAACGCCCGCCACCTGGACGACAAGGCCGGGGTGGCCACCCTGCTGGCCGTGGCCCACGCCGTGGCCACCCAGGACGTCGCCCTGCCGGTGGACGCGCATCTGCTCTTTACCATCTCCGAGGAGGTCGGCTCCGGGGCCGCCCACGTGCTTTACGCCGATGTGGCCGAGATGGTGATCATCGATCATGCCCCGGTGGGGCCGGGCCAGCATTCCAGTGAATACGGGGTCACCATCGGCATGATGGACATGACCGGGCCCTTCGACTACCATCTGAGCCAGAAGCTCATCGGCCTGTGCCAGGCCGCCGCCCTGCCCTACTGCCGCGATATCTTCAAGTTCTACCGCACCGATTCGGCCTCGGCCATCGAGGCCGGCAACGACATCCGCACGGCCCTGATCGGCTTCGGGCTGGACGCCTCCCACGGCTACGAGCGGACCCACATGGACAGTTTGATGGCTCTGGCGGATCTGATCGGACTCTACCTGCAGAGCCCCCCGACCTTTACCCGGGACAAGGACGACCTGGCCCCGCTGAACGGCTTTCCGCGCCAGCCGAC
>CALJLV010000193.1 GCA_937982505.1 uncultured Desulfobacteraceae bacterium
GGTCACTGGTCATTGGTCATTGGTCATTAGAAGCGGAACCCCGAATGAAACCCTGACGGGCAAACTCCCGGAGCCCGGCCGCCGGATACGTCCTGGAGTTCAGGCGTCAGCTTTTCATTCTGGAATTTGGAACCTTGAACCTGAAACCTTGAATCTCATGCTCGACATCCTGCAATTCGAATTCATGCGCAACGCCCTGCTCGCCGGCCTGATGGCCAGCGTCATCTGCGGGGTCATCGGCTCGCTGGTGGTGGTCAACCGCATCGTTTTTCTCTCCGGCGGCATCGCCCACGCCGCCTACGGGGGGATCGGACTGGCCTTTTACCTGGGCTGGCCCTACCTGGCCGGAACCCTGGGATTCTCGCTGGCGGCCGCCATGGTCATGGCCGCGGTCACGTTGAGGGCCCGCCACCGGGCCGACACCATCATCGGTGTGATCTGGGCCGTGGGCATGGCCGTGGGGGTGGTCCTGCTGGATCTGACACCGGGCTACAACGTGGATCTGATGAGCTACCTCTTCGGCAGCATCCTGGCCGTTCCCGGCGCGGAGCTGGGACACATGGCGGTTCTGACCGCCGTGGTGCTGGCCGTGGTGGGATGGTGCTACCCGGATCTGCTGGCCATGGCCTACGACGAGGAGTTCGCCCGCGTGCGCGGAGTGCCGGTCACGGCCCTGCATTTTCTGCTGCTGGCGCTCATCGCCGTCACGGTGGTGGTGGTGATCCGGATCGTCGGGCTGATCCTGGTCATCGCCCTGATGACCATCCCGCCCTGCATCGCCGAGCGCTATTGCGGGTCCCTCAAGGCCATGATGATCCATGCCTGCGGTTTGAGCGCCCTGTTCACCCTGGCCGGACTGGGCCTGGCCTACCGCTATGACCTGAGTTCGGGGGCGGCCATCATCCTGGTGGCCGGAGCGGGCTTTTTTCTGGCCCTGGGCCTGTCGCGGATCGTGACCGTGCGCCGCCGCCGTGGGGCGAAGCCCGGCTCCCCCGACGCCCGGGCCGCCGAGATTTCGCCCGAGTGAGGAGGGCGCCGTGTGCCAAGACTGCGATTATGAACAGATGCTGTGCGACGCGGACCTGACGCCCACCCCCCACCGCGTGCAGGTCCTCGAGGCGATCGGCAACAGCGACAAGCCCCTTAGCCCCCGGGACATCCTGGGCATCCTGCGGCGCCGGGCAATCAACCGCGTCACCGTCTACCGGATCCTCGACATCCTGGTCCAAAACGGGCTGATCGACCGGCTTAGCGCCGGCGAGCGCCGCTTTTTCTATGGGCTGGCCCCCAACCCCAACCACCCCTCCCATCCCCATTTCTACTGCCGCGGCTGCGGGCGTCTGGAGTGCCTGAATGCCGGCGGCTTGCCGCTGGCGGTGGCCGACCTGATGCCCGCCTTCGAAGGCCGCATCGAGCGCGTCGAGGTGCGCCTGGACGGGCTCTGCCAGCAGTGCCTGGCAGAAGCCGGCAAGACCGGCGTCAAGGGTAAGGGTGGATGACAATAGAAAACTGCGCCCGCCGGTGCTCTGCTACAAAGATGATTTCCCCATGCGAGACAACATCCCGTTCTAACTGCCACCAGACGCTTTTGACGGCGGGCCGCTTCGGCGGCTCGCCGATTTATTCTGAAATTATCGCTGAACGGTCGAATCAATCAGGAATTTTTGAACGGTTTAAGGCGGAAGGCAACACCAACGATCCCAACGCTCCCAACGATCCCAACGATCCCAACGATCCCAACGCTCCCAACGATCCCAACGCTCCCAACGCTCCCAACGATCCCAACGCTCCCAACGATCCCAACGCTCCCAACGCTCCCAAAACACCTCACAGCGCCGCTCCGAACGCGCTCTTTGGAGTTTACCCGTCAGGGTTTCATCCCCAGGTCCACCCGCGAAACGGTCACCCAAGATGAAAGGCTGACGCCTTAACTCCAACTCGTGGGAGATCGGGGATCGGAACAGTCGCAGTTGACAAACCCTATCCAGGGACATAAACTTAACAAAAACGTTAATTATCTGTTCCTGGAAATGATATGAATCTCCTCAATCTCAAATCGATGCTTTCTTTCGGTGTCCAGGATGTGGCCGCTACCGGCGGGTTGACCCTTCCCTCCGCCCATGTGCTGTGCAGCCGCTGTGTCAAGGACGGCCGCTTCCTTCGCCTCAAGCGCGATTTTTACATCCTTGCCGGCAACTGGGAACACTACACGCCGCTGAAGTTCATGCAGATCGCAAACCGCCTCCAGGTTCCTTCCTACCTCTCTTTGACAACCGCGCTGGCCTACCACCAGATCACCACCCAGGTACAACGCCAGTGGTGGGAATCCATTTCCACCCGGCGTTCGACAGTCGTTCAGGCCGGCGGCGCCACATTCGTTTACCACAAGCTGCAAGGCGATCTGTATTTCGGCTTCACGCGCCAGGACGGTATTTTTATCGCCGAACCGGAAAAGGCCATTCTCGATGCGGCCTACTTCGAGGTACTGGGCCATGGCGCCATCGACTGGGATGCCATCGACCGGGGTAAAATCGACAAGGAGCGTTACGCGGATTACCTGGCTCGCTTTCCGGAACGCTTGCGCAGGAGGATAAGGAGAAAATGCAGGATTTGATCACCCAGGAGCGATTAGAGATGGAGGTCCTGGACCGGCTCAACAGCGCCCGTCTGCTCCAGGGGCTCTACTTTGGCGGCGGGACCATGCTACGGCTCTGCCACGGCCTGGACCGGTATTCGGTCGATCTGGATTTCTGGCTGGCGGACGACCGGCGGGCCAATGCTGTTTTCAACGGCCTAAAGCAGTTGCTGGGAGGTGAATACCTCTTGAGAGACGCGATGGACAAACGCTTCACGATGGTCTTCGAACTGCGGGCAGAGCTATTTCCGCGCAGCCTGAAGATCGAAGTCCGCAAGGATCATCCGCCTGCGGAAACGGAGCCCGCCATCGCCTACAGCCCCCATGCCAATCGCCAGGTATTGCTGCGGGCCCTGACCTTGAACGCCATGATGGCCCTCAAGACCTCGGCTTTGCTCGACCGCGGAGAGATCCGGGATGCCTATGACATGGAGTTTCTTGTTAAACGCGGGATCCATCCGCAAGCCGATGAAAAAACACTTCACCAGGTTCTGGAGCGCATCCGGGCCTTCAAGAAAACCGATTACACCGCCAAACTCGGTTCGCTGATCGCACCGGAACTGCGTCCCTACTATCGGGAGCAAAATTTCCGTATCCTCAAGGCGGCCGTCGAGAAGCGTCTCGGTGACGTTCCGGGATGACAACCCTCTTTTTTGTCATCCCGGTCCCGCCCTTCTTCCCGACTGCGGATTCCTCGTCGCAAGCTCCTCGGAATGACAGCAGGAGAGGCGGGCTACTCGTAACGACACCGGAAGGGATGGACTCCCCGTCCCCATGTCCCCGCGTCTCCGTGTCTCCGTGTCTCCGCGTCCCCCCTCTCTCCCTACCGTCCCGCACAAAGCCGCTTGAGCCGGCTCAAGGCCCGCCAGTCGAACCCCTCGGGACGGCAGGGCCAGACCGCGTTGTTGGTGAACAGCGGATCGGCCTCCAGGTCGTAGCGCGAGGCGGCCCGGGCCGCGGGCCACAGGGGCGTGCCGGGAATCGGGCTGTAGTGGGCCGGAATCGGGGTGATCCCCGATTGCCGCACCACTTTCACGGCCGCTTCCACCGCCGCCATGGACTGCCCGGGAAGCCCCACCAGGAGATAGGCACCGAGCTGGCCGGCGGAAAAGCCCGCCTCGCGCAAACAGGCCACCGCTCGTTTGAATTCCTCGCCCGTAACCTTGGCGTCCAGGTTTCGGCGGCCGTGGAAATCGGTGGTCTCCAGCCCCAGGCGCACCGTCCGCATCCCCGCCCGGCGCATGGCCCGGGCCAGGGGCGCATCGATGCAGCGGATGTGCAGGGCGTTGGGGGTGTGCAGGCGCAGGTCCCACCCGGCGGCGGCGATCCCCTCGAAGAGGGGCAGGGCATGGGTTTCGGCGTCCACCAGCAGGGCATCGTCGTAAAAAACGAAATCGCGCACCCCGAAGCGGCCGTGCCAGTGGCGGATCTCCGCCAGCACCCGGGCCGGGGACTGGCGCCGGCGCACCGGGGCCAGGCGGGAAGACGCACAGTAGGCGCAGCGATACGGGCACCCGCGCACGGTGAGCAGGGGGGCAAAGGGGATCCGGCGTTGCAGGTCGAGGGCCGGAAAAGGATGGGTATCCAGATCGTCCGGGTCGAAACGCAGATCCGGCCGCCGCCCGGCCGCCTCGGCCGCCAGGTCGAGAACGGCCTTTTCCCCCGGACCGGCCACGACCCGGTCGGCGCCGGAACGCTCACGGGCATGAGCCGGACAAAGCGTGGCGTAGACCCCGCCGAGCACGACGGGCACGCCGGGAAAGACCCGGCGCAGCGCGCCGATGGTCTCGGCCACCCCGGAGGCCCAGTAGGTCATCAGGCCGGTGACCAGGATCAGGTCGGGCCGGCCGGCGCTTTCCAGGTCGGCATGCAGCCATTCCGGAAGGATCCCATAGCGCGAAAAGGTGCGCGGCACGTCCTCGAGTCCCGGCGGCCTGGGAATGGGGGTCTTGAGATACGGCCCGCGTCCGTGGCGCCAGGGCCCGGGCCGGCTCGCCGCGCGCGGATGAAAGCGGTCCAGGCAGTCCAGATAGGTGACCTGAAAATCATGCAGGCCCAGGATGGCCGCCAGCAGGAGCAAACCGTAGGGGCGGGCCCAGAAATCATAGGCGGCGAAATCGTGGATCCAGGGATTGACCAGCAGGATGTGGGGGGACGACTTCAAGATTCGGGGAAATAGCGCATGGACGTCTTTTTCAGTTCGTGGCGGCTGAAGAGCAGGCGGTAGGCCGTGATCCCGGTCTGGCGGGAGAGGTCCGCGGCCACGGCCTCCACCCCGGGCCGGTCGGCCCCGTGAATCATGGTGTACAGGTTGTAGGGCCAGTCAGCGCCCGGATCACGCCGGTAGCAATGGGAAACGTGGGGGGAACCGGCCATGCGGGTGCCCACCTCCTCCACCCGATCTTCCGGAACCTTCCAGGCGCCCATGGCGTTGGCGGCGAACCCGGACTTCTGGTGGCGCAGGGTGGCCCCGAAGCGGCGGATCACCCCCCGGCGGCACAGATCCCGGAGCACATCGAGCAGACGGTCCTCGGAGATGCCCAGCCGATGGGCGATCTCCAGATAGGGCCGCTCGCTCAGGGGCAGATCGCCCTGGATGGAGGCGATGACGCGCTTTTCGAGTTCGCTCAGCATGGTCGGGCATTAAACGGCAAAAAACGTCGAAAAGCAAGAGCCGGGATGATTGGCGCAGGGCGCTACCCTCCTCCCTTGTCCGCTATATCCGCTATAGAAATCAATCCGATTGTCACTGTTTTCTGCCGATCTTCTAATCTGCAGATTCCTCATTGACGTTCGGAATGACACGGGAAATAAATGTCACCCCGGCCCCCTGTCCAGTGTCATCCCGAGAAACGACGAGGGATCTGCAGTTAGAAACACAGGCGGAACAAGGGTCGCAGAACAGAAAAAATCCCTTGTGGTGAAGTTGTCGCAGGACTTTGAAGGGAGCGTGATGACCGCCGCTCGCCAATCACCCCGCCATTTCCGGAAAGAGCCGCCGGATCTCCCCGGCCGAAGCGCCGCAGATCCCGCGCTCGGTGATGAAACCGCTCACCAGCCGGGCCGGGGTGACATCGAAGGCCGGGTTGAGGGCCGGGCTTTGCGCCGGCGGCACCAGGACCCGCACCACCCGGTCCTCGGCCAGACCCTGGACGAAGCGCACCTCGTCCGGATCGCGCTCCTCGATGGGAATCTGGGCGATCCCGTCGCTCAGCCCCCAGTCGAAGGTGCTCGAGGGCAGGGCCACGTAAAAGGGAATCCCGTTGTCCCGGGCCGCCAGGGCCTTGAGATAGGTGCCGATCTTGTTGGCCACGTCCCCGGTGGCGGTGGTGCGGTCCGTACCGACGATCACCGCATCCACCCGTCCATGCTGCATGAGGTGTCCGCCGGCATTGTCCACGATCACCGTGTGGGGAATGCCGCGCCGCCCCAGTTCCCAAGCCGTCAGACGGGCGCCCTGGTTCAGGGGACGGGTTTCGTCCACCCAGACATGGACCGCAATACCCGCCTCGGCCGACGCGTAGATGGGTGCCGTGGCCGTGCCGTACTCGACGCAGGCCAGCCACCCGGCGTTGCAGTGGGTCAGGACCTGAACCGGCCCGCCCTTCTTGGCCCGGGCGATTTCCCGCATCAGTTCGAGACCATGAAGGCCGATACGGCGGCAGTTGTCCGCCTCCTCATCGGCGATGGCGGCCGCCATTTCCAGGGCCCTGTCGCGGCGCCGTTCCGGGGCGACCGGCAGCAGTGCGGCCAGGACCCGGTCCACGGCCCAGGCCAGATTGACCGCCGTGGGCCGGGCCGCCTTGAGGCGCGCCGCCTCGGCCCGCAGGCGGCCATCGTCAATGGCGCCGGCCGCGGCGCAGGCCACAAGGACGCCATAGGCCGCCGTGACGCCGATGAGCGGCGCGCCGCGCACCACCATCTCCACGATGGCATGGATCACGGCGTCCACGCTGTCCAGATTCCGCACCACCAGGCGGTGCGGCAACCGGCGCTGGTCGATGACCTGAACCGCTGCGATGTCCGGGTTGTACCAGATGGGACGTGTGGGATGGACGGCGTCGGGCATGGCATCTTCCTTATGATGGATTGATCCGCGGCGGGAATCACCGCTGAGGGATGGCGTGACAAGAGAGCGCAGGGCGCCGATAAAGGGCAAAACCCGCAGACGTCTCCCCCTTGGAAAACCCATCGACATGGGCCGAAGGCTTGCGGAGGGTTTCTGGAAAAAGGAAAGGAGGGGAAGCCCCCTCCTTTCCGATTCAACATTCTGGAATCCGAGGACATGCCGTGCGGCCGGCATCTTCAGGGGTGCCGGCCGCCGGCGGTGGCATCAACGCCTGCGGCGGATGGCGGCAAGACCGCAGCCGAGCAGCGCCGCGCCGGCCGCCGCGATGGGCAAAACGCCCCGGCCGCCCGCTAAAAGTCCGCTCGCGGCCGTGTCGATGAAGCATCCGCCACCGCCGCCACCTTTGGGCCAGCCGTTGTCGTCGTCATCATCCCCGCCCTCGGGCGCGCCGATGGCGAAGTACGAGAGACTGTCGACCCAGAAAGTCACCGATCCGATGATTCCGTCGCCGACGTAATCCGTGCGGATGATGTTGGCGGCGGGCACCACGCTGCGTTTGGCCGGATCGGTCAGGTCCGCCTGGGTGGAGGCCTTGTAGATCAGGAAGCGGCCGTTTTCCAGATCCCCCGGCCCCACCACGCTCAGGTCGATGGGCAGGGTGATCTCCACGCGGTTGACCTGATCGCCGGGCAGAGGTCCGCTGGTGCCGTCCAGGCGCACCTCGTAGACATAGACCGGCGAACCCAGGGTGTCTTCTGCCTGGGAATCCGCCTTGGCCAACTGGTTGACCACGATGAAGGCGCTCTGGGCAGCGCCGCCCACCGGCACGTTGACGATGACGGTCTGGCCATTCTGGTTGAAGACCAGGCTTCCGGGCGCGAAGGGATCGATGAGATCCGGATCGGTGTCCGCCGCGAGGACGAAGTCCACCGTGCCGATGGCCTGGTCCACCTTTGCCGCGCCGGTATAGCCGCCCAGCGCCGCCACCACGGTCCAGCCGCTTTGCGCGGCGCCCACCGGCAGGGAGATGGCATAGGTGCCATCCGCCGCCGTAACCGCCGTGTAGGTCCTGCTCAGATCGGCGGGCTGGTAGGCGGTGACGGTGGCGCCAGCCAGGTTGGCCGGCGGCTGGGCGTCATCGGTCACCAGACCGGTGATGGTGTCCGTTCCGGCGGTTTGAAGCGCCAGAAGAACCGCCTTGGCCGTCGCGGCGGTCCGACCGGTGACGTAGCCGGCGGCCGCGGCGGTGTAAGCATAGGTGCCGCCGGCATCCGGCAGGACGAACCCGGCCTTGCCGTCGCCATCGGTAATCTGGCCCGCCACCGGAGCGTCGGTGGATGGATCCGTGTAGTCGACGCTTACCCCGGCGCCGGGGATGGCCGTGCCGGCCTCATCGGTGACCGTTACGCTGAAGGGGGCCACCGGAATCAGGGTGAAGGGTCCGAAAACCCGCTGATTGAGGCCGTTCTCCGCGGTCAGGTCCGCATCGTTCTGCACCGTGACGCGGATCAGGAAGCGTTTGACGGCATCCACATCCGCCGGGTTCAGGATGTTGACGGGATCCGCCGCCACGGGGCTAGCCTTGGCCCAGGCGCCGTACTCACCGGAAACCGCCACCTGGTTGGCGTCGAGGATCTCCCAGACATAGTCGCTGCCGGCCCCCAGAACGGTGAAGGTCTGGGGGTTGGGCTGTCCGTCGAGGCGGGTCTCGGTAAAGGCCTTGCTGACCGGATCCAGCTTGAACGGCACCTTGACCTCGAAGCTGTCCGTGAATCCGCTGTTGTCGGCGACGGTGACGGTGTAGACGCCGGCGAAGGCGCCCGCGGCCGGCGCGGTGAAGGCGTAGGTGGCGCCGGTCTGGGTGTCGACCACCGCGCCGCTGCGGTCCTTGAGCGTCCAGGTGTACTGGGCGTCGTCTCCGCCGCCGACGCCGAAGGTGGCGGAGGTCTGGCCCGCCTCGATGATGGGCGGGGTGGTGGGCTTGTCGGTGATGGCCACCTTGTTGAAGACCGTGATGGCCAGTGTGTCGATCAGGCTTGCGTCAGTTGCATCCGTCAAGGTGACCGTGGCCGTCTGGCTGGCGCCGGTGATGGTGGCCGGGGCCGCGTAGGTCACGCTGTCGGTGTTGTTCGCCGAGAGGCTGCCCACGCCGGTCAGTGCCCAGCGATAGCTGCCCGGAGTTCCGCCTGTTCCGGTGAGCACCAGACTGTCCGGCGTGTTGCCGCTGACCAGCAGCCGGGCATCGCCCGCCGCCTGGATGGCGAAGTTGACGATGGTCAGGGCAACCGGCGCCGGAGCGGTAAGGGCACCGGCGGCGATGCTCACCTGGGCGCTGGCGGGCGGAGACGGCACCGCACCGCCCTTGGTGGTCACCGTCGCCTTGGCCACCCCGCCCGCGGCGGTGGCCGGCGATCCGGTCACGGCCAGGTAGGTGTCAGGGGTGGCGGTGAAGGCGACCTGGGTCGTATCGTCGGTGGTCACCAGGTTGTCGAAGGCGTCGAAGATCCTGGCCGTCAATTCGGCCGACCCCTTGCCACTGCTGGCCAGGGTGGTCTTGGAGGCTTCCAGGGTCATTCTGACCGCCGCCGCCGGAACAATGGTCTGGGATTGAGTGGCGGCCGCCAGCCCGTTGGCCGAGGCCGTCACCGTCGGCGTGCCGGCCTTCTCGTCCTTGTAGTTGAAGCTGGCACTGCTGGCCCCGTCGGCAATGGTCACGCTGGTGATCTCGGTGCCCGGGTTGGTCGCATGGAACTTGCCGGCGCTGTCGGTGGCCAGGGCCACCTCGAACGCCCCGATGGTCACCGGGGTGCCATCCGGGGCCTGTACTTCCACGGTCATGGTGCCTTCGACACCGGCCGCCTGGTTCAGGGGAGCGCCGGTGAAGACCAGCTTGGTGGGGTTGTGGATGGTCAAGGCCACCTGGTCGTTGAGATTGGTCGGATCGTTGACGTCCTCCAGCCGGATCGTCGCCGTCTGGGAGGCGCCGGTCAAAGTTTCCGGTGCGTAAAAGGTGACGCTGTCGGCCGCCGAAGCCGTCACCGTCTCGGTGGCCGAAAAACTGCCCACCCCGGCGAGGGTCCAGCGGTAGTTTCCGGATGCCCCGCCCTGCCCGGTGAGGACCACCGCGCTGGGGGCGAACGGCCGGCGGATCAGGGTGGTCTGGTTGCCGGCCACGTCGATGGAGAAGTTGACGATGGTCAGCTCCACGGAATTGGACGTCAGGGCCCCGGCGGTGGCGACGATGCCGGCCACCGCGCTGCCCGGAGCCGCCACCGTGCCGGTGGTGTCCAGGGTCGCGGTCGCGACACCGTTTGCGGTGTTGCCGGTGGCGGGATTGGGGGTCACATGAGCGGCGCCGGCACCGGTGGCCGTAAAGGTCACGGCGGTTCCGTTGTCGCCCTCCACCAGGTTGCCGTCGGCATCCAGGAAGGTCGCCTCAAGCACCGCGGAGCCCTTTCCGCCGCTGGCGACCTTGGTCTTGTCGCTGGCCAGCACGATTGCGGCCGGAACGCCCGGCGAGACGTTGATGGTCCCCGAGGCGCCCGAAACCGCGCCGATGGTGACCGTCACGCTGCCGGCCCCCTTCGTGATCGCATCGAAAAGACCGTTGGCGTCGATGGTGCCGATCCCGCCGGTGACCGCCCAGGTGACGGCGGGCAGCGGATCGATGGCGTTGCCGTAGGCATCCGCGCCGGCGGCGGCGAACTGCTGGGTCTCGTCCGCCGTCAGATTGACCGCCCCCGCGGGCGTGACGACCAGGGCCGCCAGGGCCCCCGGCCCCACCGTGATCGTGCCGGAATTCGCACTGACGGTGCCGATATCGCTGGTGGCGGTCACCGTGCCGGTTCCCACCGTGGTGGCGGTCAACACACCGCTGGTCGGGTCGATGGTCCCGATGGCGGCCCCGCCGCTCCAGATGATGGTCCCCAGTTCGGTGACCGGATTCCCAAAACCATCCACGCCGCTGACGTCAAAATCGTGGGTTTCACCGGCCGCCAGGGTGGGGGGCGGCGGGCTGACGGTAAGCTGGGCCAGCACGTCCGGCCCCACCGTGATGGTTCCGGAACTGTCGCTGATGCCGCCGATGCTGCTCGCGGCGGTCACGGTTCCCGAGGAGGCCACGGTGGATTCAAAGGTGGCGCTGGCGGGTCCGGCAGCGCTGATGGTCCCGAAACTGGCATCCCAGGTGATCGTACCCAGGTCCGCCACCGCGTTTCCATACGCGTCGGCACCCGTGACCGAAAATTCCTGGGCCTGGCCGGCCTTGAGGGCGGCCGTGTCCGGGGCCACCGTCAAAACCGCCAGCGTGCCGGCGGTGATGGTCTGGGCCTGGGTGTCCCCGGTGAGATTGGCGGCGCTCACGGTGACGGTGGGCGTGCCGGCGGTCTCATCGGCGTACTTGAACTGGGCCGAGGTGCTGCCGGCGGGGATGGTCACCGAGGTGACAGGATTGTCGCCGGTATCGAAGAAGGCAGCGGCGGCGCTGGTGCTGCTCAGGTTGACGACCACGTCGTCGATGGCCGCGGACGGGTCATCTTCCGCGTCCTTGAGCACGATGGCCATGTCGCCCTTGGCACCGGCGGCCTGAGTCAGGGCAGCCGAGCTGACCTGGATCTGGGACGGGGCGCTGGATACCGTCAC
>CALJLV010000194.1 GCA_937982505.1 uncultured Desulfobacteraceae bacterium
GGCCGGCCTTGAAAAAGAGGAGGGCGGGAATGGCTTTGATGCCATAACGGCCCGGAGTGGAAGGGTTTTCATCCACGTTCAGCTTGACGAAGGTCATTTTCCCGTCGTACTTGACCGCCAACTGGCCCACCACCGGCGCGATGGCCTTGCATGGGCCGCACCAGGGGGCCCAGAAATCCACCAGCACCGGTTTGGGGTTGTTGAGCACCGTGTTGTCAAAATCGGTGTCGGTGACTTCCCGCAGATGTTCGCTCATGGTGTTTTTTCTCCTTGTGCGTTGCAAAGCCGCCTCTCGGGGCGGCGAACTGAGGACATACCTACACGGGCAACCTGGCCCTGTCAAATGACGCGCAACGTTTAGAGCCTTTCAGGCCGCCGCGGTTACCGTCACGGGTGTTCCGGAAATGATCCGAGCCTGTTTGGCGATCCTGGGGGGCCGGGTCGGACCCCGAGGGAACCGGCGCGCCGAGCGGCGTTGCCCGCAGAACCTGGTTCAGGGCTGAAACCGGTTGAAGGCCGATCCAGCGCGCCTTCTCGACGCCGCCGTGGAAGACGATGAGGGTGGGAATGCTGTGGATGTTCAACCTGCCGGCAACCTGACGGCTGTCATCGATGTCGACGACATAAATCTCGACCCGGGTGGTGTGCTGGCGCCTGAGGTGCCTGAGGGTCTCCAGCTGACGCCGGCAGGCGTCGCTCCAGGGGGCGGCAAAGACAACGATCACCGGCACGCTGGCGCCTCGCTGGATCCGGTCGATGGCGTCCCCGTCGATCACTGCCAGATCCCGCGGCATCAGCGCCCTGGCCTCTGAATGGGGGCTGCGGTTCAATCCGTATCCGGATACATTTCACCGGCGGGGATCGGTTCGCCCGGGCGCCAGACGTCGAAGTCTCGGGGCCCGAGCAGGTCCCCGGCGCGGGTTCGACCGTAGACCCAGACGATGCGCGTGTGGCATTCCCAAACCCTGCGACCGAGCTTTTTCATCCGTTTTGCCAGGGCTTTTTCGGCCGTGTTGCGGTTCATGTGCACGGACAAGACCTTTTTCTGCGGGTGGTCCAAATGATGTTCGTCATAGATCAGGGCGTACATGGCGAACCTCCTTTCGGGTTCCGGCCGGCGCCGGCCACCGGCGTCTCCTGGCTGCATAGCATGCATGGCTACCCGCCGAAATTGCCGGCTCCCAATCCGCGCATGGCTTCATCGGCAGTTTCATGCTTCGGGCTTGGGATGACGGATCACGGCGCCTCCGCGGATTAGTTTCCTGATTTTTTGGCACTGCATGTTTGATGCCACGGCGTCGAAAGGGGGCGAGGGGAGGGTGAAAAGGGTCGAATCGCAGTCGATTTCAATCATATCGATGAGAACTGGACCAAGGGGCGGTCCGGCGCTGATGCCTGGGGTGGTGTTGTAACGTTACTTTTGACCGGATCGGTAACGCTTCGAATTCGCTGCGGTCAAGACCGCTTCACGGTGCGGCAGGGTGCACGCAAAAAGCAATGAAAGAATTCATCCCGCCGGTCCTTGTCAAGGGGCACCGGACCCGCGCCGCACGGCATACACGATGCCGTCCGGCCGACGCTTTCTTTCATCGATGCGGCCCTTGCAGTGGGCGATGACCTTGCGCATGCGCGCTTCCTGATCCGGCGTGATGATGAAGCGAAGCGGGGTGGGGCAATCGGCCTGGCGCAGACGTAAACTTACGTCCAAGAATCCGCTTCAACAGTCTTTACGGTAATCGAAAACATCTTGTGGAAGATCGCCGTCGATTCGGTTTTCGTCCACCTGCCCTGCCTTTCGCTGTGGCCGTTCAGGCCGGTTGGGTATCGCCGTGAAGGATGCGGGCCTGTTCGACGAGCAGGGACTTGAAGCGCTCCAGGCCCGTGGGGCAGGCCTGCATGGGGATGCCCATCCAGTCGCAATATTCGAGAAACGCTTCGGGATTTTCTTCCATGTAGCGGTCCAGGTAGCCGATTGCGTCCAGCACGATGGCCCCGCCGCTGTGGCGGGGGAAATTCTCGTTGGCCAAACCCTTGTCCCACCCCTTGAAGACCTGCTTGCGGAACTTGACCCATCCCGGGGTCATCCACCAGACCGGTTCCCCGCCGGCCAGCTCCGCGGCGATCCGGGTGCGCCGGCTCTCGCTGGCCAGCATGTCCATGCAGTGGGTCGCCGCGATGCGCGCCACCCCGGGTCCCTGCTCGGCGATGAGGGTCTTCATCTGGCGCGTCGGTTCGTCTGCGTTGACATAGCAGAATTTGCCTCCGTACACCACGATGACCTTGTCGGCCGTTTCCCGGGCTTTGGCGATGCGGCCGACCAACTGGCGTTCGAGTTCGTGGATATCCTGGTGCAGTCCCGGCATGGTGTAGAAAAGATGGGCGGTATCCAGGAACCCCTCGGCTTGCAGGTGGTCGAGTTCCAGGCGCAAGGTGCCGCAAGAGACGATGGCGATGTCTGAAAACGAGATGGCCGTCACGATTCGATCCCCCTGGTTTTTAAAGTTGCAGGGCCAGTTCATACCCGGCATGCACCGCCGCGTAGATGTCCATTACCCGGTTGGCATCGCCGATCACTTCCACAGCCTTTACGGCCTGGCGCAGGGAATCTTGCGGACCGGGCGCCGGGAGCATGCCGGCGGCCAGCACGACGGTGTCGAAAGGCGCCATTTCCATAGAGCGGCCGTCTTGCTCCACATCGACGCCGCTTGCCGTAAAGCGCTTGACCGTGGTGTGGGGCATGAGCGTGACCTGCGGCATTTGCCCGATGCGCATCAGGATCAGTTTCTTGGTGATCATTTCCATCATGCTGCCGATGGGATCGGTGCGTTTGGTGGCCACCACCTCAAATCCGTCTGCCCCGAGCTTTTCGGCGATCTCAAGTCCGGTGCGGCCGGCGCCGATCACCAGCACCCGCGGTCCCTTGACCCGTTGCGGGCTTTGGAAATAGTCGATGGCGCTCATTCGGCGCTGGCCTTCGAGGCCTTCGATCTCCGGCAGGTTCTCGACGGCCCCCGTGGCCCAGACCAGCAGATCCGGCTGGACTTCCCGGATCAGATCAAGATCCACCGCCCTTGCGGTGAGGATCCCGGCGGCACGGGTGCGCGCCTCGCGGCGCAGACTCTCCAGGCTCGCCTGCATGGCCTCTTTGCCCGGCGCCTGCCAGGCCAGTTCGAACTGCCCGCCCAGCCGATCGCTCTTTTCGGCCAGGATGACCCGGTGCCCGCGGCGGGCCAGGTAGACGGTGGCGCTCAGACCGGCCGGGCCGCCGCCGGCCACCAGGATGGTTTGCGGCCGGTTGGTGGGCGCCAATGCAGGGCGCCCGATTTCCGGGTTGATGTTGCACCCGATCGGCTCTCCGTTGCGCACCCGGTGCAGACACCCCTGCAGGCAGTAGCCGCAATGGCGGATTTCGGCGTCTTTTTCTGAGCGCCATTTTTCGATCAGGTCCGGATCGGCCAGCAAAGGGCGGCCCAGGGCCACAAAATCCGCCAGACCCTGGTCGCGCAGGGCCTGGACCCGCTCCCGGCGGCCCATGCGGCCGGCTGCGATGATCGGCAGGCCCGTCTGGGCGCGCACCCATGCCAGGGCCTCGGTCTGGGGCGTGAGCGGCAGGCTCGAATGGTGAAAGTACCACGGTGGGCTGAAGCAGGACGATCCCATGCCCACATGGATGGCCAAGACCCCGCTTTGCTCGGCCAGCTTGAACAGGGGGGCCAGGTCGGCCGGGGCGATGCCGAACTCGGGCGCCATTTCGCTTCCCGAAAGGCGCACGATCAGCGGCATGGCACCGGCCCCCTGGCGCACGGCCGCCAGCACGCGGCGGGCAAACAAGAGGCGATCGCGGCCGTATTCATCCGCGCGGCGGTTGATCTGGGCATTGAGAAACTGGGACACCAGGTACCCGTGGCCGGCCTGCACTTCGACGGCGTCGAAACCGGCGGCCACGGCCTTTTCGGCCGCACCGCGATACCCGTCCAGAACCGCTTCGATCTGGTCCGGGTTCATCGGTTCGGCCTTCTGGCCGGTTGTGGGGCAGGTCAGGGGCGACGGGGCCCGGGGGAACGAAGCGCTGGCCTTGGGATTGGCCGCGGCCCCGGCATGGTTGAGGTGCAAACAGGCAAGGCGCCCGTGCTCGTGAATCGCGTCGGCGATTTTTCGCAACTCGCCGATGCTCCCGGGAAGATGGACGCAAAGCTGTTTGGGGTGTTCCCGGCCGTCTGCCGTGACCGCCACCGGTTCGAGGATGATCAGCCCCGGACCGTTGCGGGCGATGCGCCGGTAAAAGCGCAGCTGCCCTTCGGTGACCGTTCCCTGGGGGTTGCCGCGGGCGGTCTTGATGGGCGGAAAGACGAAACGGTTGGGCAACTGCAAGCCTTCCAGGGCGAACGGCTGGAGCATCGATTGCATGGCGGCCTCCATGGCAGGGGGTGAGCGATTGGGGACATGGATGATCCACGGCCCCGACGCCAAAGCGGCTTCTTCACGTTTCGTGCCAAAGGTGGCCAAACTCATCTGCGCCAGACACCGGACAGGATCGGCGCCGGACGACGGAATACGGGGCGATGGTTGACAGGCGGCCCCGGCGTTACTTATGATGGCATGGTAACGCTTGGTAACGTTTTGGGTCGGCAATGTTTTGCGGACCGCCGAAAGGACCGGAGGCGCCGATGACCGAAATGATCCACGCCCTTTGGAACCCCCGTTTTTTGACCCAGATCATCGAGTCCATGGCCGACGGTGTCTTTACCTTGGACACCCAGGGACGGATCACCTCCTGGAATCCGGCCATGGAGCGGATCAGCGGCTATCGGGCCGAGATCGGAAGAGCGTCGTGTAGGGAAAGAGGGTAGAACTCGGTGGTCGCC
>CALJLV010000195.1 GCA_937982505.1 uncultured Desulfobacteraceae bacterium
CTGGCCACAAAAAACCTTCTTTGCTATAAGCAGGGCAACCTTTACCAAGAGGAGGATTACAGAGGTTGCTCATTTGTGGTCGAGACTTCACGCCAACCGATCTGGATTGGATCCGCCGTCAAGTTACCAGCGTGCCGGGATTGAACCGTGCACAGCTCTCACGCATGTTCTGCGAATGGGCCGAGTGGCGAAAGCCCGACGGCGGATTGAAGGACATGAGCTGCCGGGTGGCCCTGCTGCGCCTTTACCGGGCCGGTGTCATCCCGCTTCCAGCACCAAGGAAAAGGCGCGTCGTGCCCAAGCGGATCCAACACACCCTGACAGGAGAACCCCAATCCCCGATCGAGATCGGTTCCGGTCGCATAAGCCTTTCGATCGAGCCGGTCGACCGGAGATCATCCCCCCTTTGGAATGAGCTGATCGACCGATACCATTACCTGGGCTATGCCCGCATGGGCGGGGCGCAGATGCGCTTTATGGTCTGGGCCGGACAGCATCTGGTTGCGCTTCTGGGTTTCTCGGCCGCCGCCTGGCGTGTCGCCCCGCGCGACGAGTTCATCGGCTGGAGCGATGATCAGCGTAAAGCGAATCTGCACCGGGTGATCGACAACAGCCGCTTCCTCATTTTGCCCTGGGTAAAATCCTTCAATCTTGCTTCACAGATCCTTGCGCGCACGGCACGGATGCTCCCTGATCGGTGGGAAGAGCGCTACCATTACCGGCCTTCCCTGCTCGAGACCTTCGTCGAAAAGCAGCGTTTCACCGGCGCCTCGTACAAGGCCGCCAACTGGGTCTGCGTGGGGCAGACGCAGGGGCGGGGCAAGTGGGACCGGCAAAGGGCCTGTGACAAACCGGTCAAGACCATCTGGCTCTATCCGCTCGAGCGCCGGTTCAGGGAGGTCTTGTGCCGATGAAAAAATCACCCAAAAAGCTGAAGATATCCGCCGGCGAGTTCGAAGCGCTCCAGGACCGTATCAAAGAACGGAACCTGACCGACTCGGACTATGACGTGCTCCTGGGGCTTGCCGAGACAGTGGCGCGTCTGCGGGAGGTGCTTGCCGAGAAAGAAACCTCCATCGGCCGGCTGTGCAAGTACCTGCTGGGGGCCCCGACCGAGACAGCCCGAAACATCCTCAAGGATAAAACCGAACCGGTCCGGAAAAAAGGCGACAAACCAAACCCCCGGGGGCACGGGAAAAACGGCGCAGGCCAGTACACCGGCGCTGCCAGGGTGCGCATCGCACACCCCGCTCTGAACTCGGGGGACCCCTGCCCAAGCTGTGAGAAGGGTAAACTATACGAACTGGCCATGCCGTCGGTCTTTGTTCATATCGTTGGAACAGCCCCTCTCAAAGCCACCGTTTATGAACGAATCCGCTTACGCTGCAATCTGTGCGGAGATATCTTCACCCCCGAGCTGCCCGAAGGGGTCTCCGAGCAAAAATACGACGATTCGGCTACGCCCATGCTGGCGATACTGAAGTATGGCTGCGGCATGCCCTTCAACCGGATCGAGACCCTTCAAAGGAATCTGGGCCAACCTCTGCCCGCCTCCACCCAGTGGGATATCCTCGATACCGCAGCCGTAGCTCTGGCCCCGGTCATGGATGCCATGGTCTCATTCGCCGCGCAGGGCACGCTGCTCCACAATGATGACACCTCCGCGAAGGTGCTCGCTTTCCTCAAAGAGCAGGATCCGGACAGCAAACGCAAAGGGATCTTCACCACAGGGATGGTGACCGAATCCGAGGGCCATCAGGTCGCCATGTTCATGACCGGCAGGCAGCATGCCGGGGAAAACCTGCACGATCTGTTGAAACGCCGGGCAACGGGGCTCCCGCCACCGATTCAGATGTGCGATGCCCTGAGCCGGAATGTATCCAAGGACTTTCAGACGATCCTGGCCAACTGCCTCGCCCATGCCCGCAGGAAGTTCGTGGAGCTGGTCGATCGATTCCCGGACGACTGCGCCCATGTGATCAACGAGCTGGCAACGGTCTATATGCATGAGGCGATCGCCAGAACCGAAAAGATGTCCCCGGAGGATCGACTGGCTTACCATCGGCTCAACACTGAGCCCGTCATGACAGCTCTTGAGGCGTGGTGCCATCAGCAATTTGCGGAGAAGACCGTGGAGCCCAACTCCGGCTTGGGGAAGGCGATCACCTACCTCCTCAAACACTGGAAGGAACTGACCTGTTTTCTCAAGGTGCCTGGAGCCCCGCTGGACAACAATATCTGCGAAAGGGCCCTGAAGTTCGCCATCCTACACCGGAAAAACTCCCTCTTCTACAAGACGCAACGCGGCGCCTATGTCGGGGATCTCTTCATGAGCCTCATCCACACCTGTCAACTTTCAGGCGTCAACCCGCTCGACTACCTCACATGGCTCCTGAAGAACACCAAACCCCTGCAGACCTCCCCGCACACCTTCATGCCGTGGCATTACCAGGATCAAAACCGCTAACCCCATCCCGGCCGGGGGCCCCTTGGGGTCTCCCGGCCTCCGCTTCATCCTCGCACGCTAAAAAACTTTACATGCCGAAATTTTATTGACCTCTGCACGCCCGCCGAAAGGACACGATGAAACCATCCCTGTGGGTTTTGGCACCATTCAGGTGGTGCCGGTCTGGCGGTTTCTGCTGGAGATGGAGGAGGGAACCTAAAATAACGGCTCGTCTTATTTTAGGTTCGTGGCGCTTCCTAAAATAATCTATCGCGTCACATCACACCGAGAATCCATCCTTCGACCTGGGCGACAGGGTACTCGCCAGGCAGCATGTCCGGTTTGAGGAATTTGCCGAGGCTGCCATCCGTATCAACCTGCCGCAGCCAGGTGGCAGAAACGTAGGCATCGTGCTGGTCGGGAGTTCGGCCCTCCCGTGGATAGCTCTTGCTCCACAACGACGGGTAGACCTCCACCAGCGCGGACTTGCCCGCCGGAATTTCCCAGCCATCGAAGGGCCAGAAATGAATCCGCCCGTCGAGTCGATTACACAGATACCGAAGCCAAGGGAGCCCGGCGTGGGTCGATTTGGCCACCGAACCGGGCACGTCAAAATCAAAGACCGATTTGGCCCCGGCTCGTTCCTCGGTAATCCGCCGCCAGCGGGCGCTGCCGGACCGGGCCTCGCCATTGCCCCGCAAACCGTCACGGACAAAATCGACATAGGTGTTGGCCGCGTCAGTCGGCCAATGCTTCTGAAAATCGTCGAGAAAGGTCGGCCAGCCTGGTTCCAGCCAATGCACTTCGAAATAGCGCAGGGGAAAGGAAAAAGCGTGGTCGATGCCGACGATGGTCGACACATCCTCGGACAACCGCACTGCCAGCCATTGCGCCAGGCCGCGCCGAGTCCAGTACTTGCGGGGGCTGGGCGGCGGTTCCACCTCTACCGGCATAGACTCGCGGCTGGCCTCATAGCCCCGGAGTCCCTTCAGACTGGAATCCGAAGTTTCCGCACCGGAGTAGTCGATACCGATATAGCGGCTGAACCTTGGCTTGATGCGTTCCGGCATCTTTATAATCACCATGCCCGTGAGCCTCGTTTGTTCATTGGCGTGGACAAAATGCTATCCACCCGATCACGGAGTTCCGCTGCAATGCTGCCGATCATGGTTGCCGTGACAACCTCCTCGTTTTCAAGATCCCAGGAGTCGACATACTCGGTAGGGTCTTCAAGGATTTCCACCACATGAGCACGAACCCCGCGCAGCCATTCATCCTCGGTTTTGAACCGGCTGGCCATTGCGCCGAGCTCGGCTTTCAGGGTATCCGAGCCTTGGGATGCGCTGACAATGACTCCCCAAGCCATTTCAGTCAGATCGTCGGTGTCCATAAAGTCATTTCCTGAGTGGGGGTGAATCTACTTGATCGATTACTTGGTCGGTACTTGATCGGTGCGACTGGTGGGGTGGTCTTTCGCAAGCTGTGTCGAGGGTTTCCCTCGCCAGTTGTTAAGCGCTGCTTAATAGCTCGGTCCATCCGCGCATAAGCCTCATGCCGCGACCTATGTCGCAAGTTCACCCCCCAAGTCAGCCCACAAGTCGAGTCCATTTCAATATGAGCCGGTTTACTGCCGACGGCAGTTATCCGAATTTTCCGGATAACTGAATCTCTATCCGGCTTCTGATCGCACCAGCCTCTTTACCTCCCGACGAACCGTTAAGCATTGCTTAACAGTTGCCACACCGGGCCGTTCTCACCGTCAACGTCTTTCTGTCGCAAGCCGTGTCGTGAGCCTGTCACAAGTTTTGTCGTGTGTTTGTCGCAAGTCACCCGGGAAGTCGATAGCCCAGTTGATTGGTCCCCCCGGTCATGACTCGCGTTCCTTTTTCCGGGGTGGCTTCAGCTTTTTGATGTCTTCTTCCAGCTCCTTGAGGCTCTCTTCATGCTGGATGCGCCGTTGCGATTCCCGGAATTTGTCATACTCCAGCGCGGCTTTTTCCTGGGCCATCTGCTGGCTGATTTTGCCCGCGTGGGTCAGTAGCTCACGCCCGTTGAGCTGAATAATGGCATCCAGCCGCCCAATCCAGTCGATCATGTGCATGGGAATTCTCTGCTGGGCCATGGTTTCGGCGAAGGCCAGGTATTGCTCCACCAGCAGACCGAGCAGTTTCATTTCGTCCTCGGCGAGGTAATTCTTGGCGATGCCCGCATCACTTTTGCGCACCGCCGGTTCACCCTTTTTGTCGAACGACTGCATTCCCATCAGGGGCATAGCTGCGTCTGCCCGGCGATACACCAGTTCCGCCGCCGTTTGGCGGCTGATGGCCCACAGGAGCTTGTTCTGGACGATCTTGAAAAATTCGATGGTCTTTTCGTCCCTGGGGTTATAGTCGATACTGGTGGTGTAGATGTCCTTGATCTTCTGATAGAAGAAGCGCTCGGAAAGGCGGATTTCACGGATGCGTTCCTGCAGCTCCGTGAAATAGGTCATCGAATTGCCGGTCTTAAATCGCTCATCATTCAGGGCAAAACCCTTGACGATGTATTCCTTCAGCCGCTGGGTGGCCCAGATGCGAAACTGGGTGCCTTGCTGGGACTTGACCCGGTAGCCGACCGAGATGATCACGTCCAGGTTGTAAAATTGAACGTCTCTGGACTGGGTTTTTCCTGGCATCGCCCCATGTCGAGTGGTTGTCCGGAAATTCCGGACGACCACTTGCTCGTCCAGCTCGCCTTCGCTGAAAATGTTGCGGATGTGCTCGGAAATCGTCTTCTTGCTTTTGCCGAACAGCCCAGCCATGTGGTCCTGAGTCAGCCAAACCGTCTCGTCTTCCAGTCGTACATCGATTTTGATCCTGCCGTCAGTCGCCTGATAGATGAGAATTTCAGAATCACTCATAGCGCCTCCAGAAAGCCCCGCGCCCGTTCGATGCGGGTGATCGCCTGGGTCATGCGATTGGTGATGGTGAAGTTCGGGTTAAAGCTCATATCGTCCTTCGCTACTCTCTACGACGCCATGCTGGCGTAGTAGGGTGACGGCACCGTTGGGTACGCCCGGAAC
>CALJLV010000196.1 GCA_937982505.1 uncultured Desulfobacteraceae bacterium
AGATTGACTGACGTGACTGGAGTTCAGACGTGTGCTCTTCCGATCTCTGGCCTCCTTTGAAAATGCCCTGCGCAATGCCCGCATCGCGCACTTGAACCTCGTGACGGTCTCGTCCATCTTCCCACCCCATTGCAACATCATCGACATCGATGCCGGCCTGACACGCCTGGAGCCCGGTGAAATCACCCACTGCGTCATGGCCCGCGAAGAAAGCAAGGAGCCGGGGCGGCGCATCGTGGCCTCCATCGGGCTGGCGCTGCCCTCGGAAAAGGGGATGTACGGATACCTTTCCGAACACCACGGGTTCGGCCAGACCGAGCAGGAGGCCGGCGAGTACGCCGAGGATCTGGCCGCCTCGATGCTGGCCAACACCCTGGGAATCGAGTTCGACGCCAACAAGGATTACGACGAACGCCGGGAAGTCTACATGATGTCGGGCAAGATTGTCGACTCCCAGCACACTAGCCAGGCGGCCCTGGGCGCTGAAGGCAACTACTGGACCACGGTCCTGGCCGCGGCCCTGTTCGTCAAGTAGGCCCATGGACAGCCCGCCGGCACCCGGCTTCGCCGCCAGCGAAATCCCCAACACCCCTTTCGACCAGGCCCGGGTGGTGCTCCTTCCCTTTTGCTACGAGCAGGGGGCCAGCTACGGGCATGGCAGCGGCGACGGCCCCCTGCATCTTCTGGCCGCCTCGGATGCCCTGGAACGCATCGACGAAGAAACTTTTCTGGACTGGACCCGGGTGCCGATTCACACTGCATCCCCGTTGAGGCCGGAGGGCAGTCCGGAAGCGGCCGTGGCCGTCATGCGGGACGCGGCGTCGGCCGTTTTTGCCGCAGGCCGTTTTCCCCTCTGCCTCGGCGGCGACCACGCCATCACTATCGGTCCGGCCCTGGCTTTGGCCAAGCACTTTCCGGATGCCGGGGTCCTGCAAATCGACGCCCACCTCGATCTGCGCGACACCTGGAACGGGAGCCGCTACAACCATGCCTGCGTCATGCGCCGGGTGGCCGACGAGGCCCGCCTGCCCTTCGTCCAGGTGGGGATCCGCAGCTTTTCCCCCGAAGAGCACCGCTATGTCACCGAAAACGGCTTACGGCCGGTTTACGCCCACCGCATCGATCCCCATGACACGGGTTGGATCGAGGAGGTCGTTGAGCGCCTCCCCCCGCGGGTCTATCTGACCATCGACCTGGACGGCCTCGACCCGTCCGTGATCCCCGGCACCGGCACCCCCGAACCGGGCGGGTTGACTTACCGGCAACTCCTCGCCCTGATCCGTGCCGTGGGCGCCCGGCGCCGGGTGGTGGGCGCCGACATCAACGAACTGGTCAAGATCCCCGGCACCCAGGTCTCCGAGTTCACCGCCGCGCGCATCGCCGCCAAGATCATCGTGCACTGCGTCATGGCGGGCGACGCCTGATTTGTCCCCCTTTTCCGCTTCCGCCCGCCACTTCCCGAAACGGTCGTAGGCCGCAATGACGTTGCGCACTTGCTGGATTTCACGTGGCGCGGCGATGACCCGCTTGCCGTCCAGGATGGCGGTAATCTGGGCCTCGGTCAGGGTATTACCCTCGATGGCCAGCGAGCCCGGATGGTGCGGATGCGGTTGACGCGCCGTAGCCGCAGATCCGTCCCGGTGTCGGTGAGTAAGGACAGGCGGCCGAGCGCTTCAGCGATATCCGCGACCAGGTTCACGATGGCTGGGGTGATGGTGAAGGGCGGACTGTAGACGCGCGTTTTCGTCATGGCGGGTTCCTTGTGCAAATTTTGCACAAGCTGCCCCTGGGCAATTCTTCTTGCCGTCTCTTATTCCAGTGTCACTCGGAACGGTCTGGGTGCATCCGAGACGATGATTTCGCTTTTGGGCGGGGATCCTTTTCCAAGCATCGCGCATCTGCCCGTGCAGCAGGTCCGTTTGGCTCGCACCGGCGCAGGTGAGTTCATAGCCTGCTGTCGCGGACCAATGGTCAAGTGTTGTCAAACTGCCCACCTGAACTTGCCTCCGCTAACAAAGCCGTGAACCTGGCCAATGCCTCGGAAACGGTGCGCCCCTGCTGCTCGATGTTTCGAATGATCGCCTCCGGTGTCCGGCTGTCCACTTTGGCCACGGCGTTCGGGTTCACCGCTTTCAGGTCGAACACGGCGGCATCGATGCCGGCCGCCTTGGTTTCGAGGTCTCGGGCAGCCTTGATCTTTTCCCTGATTTTCGCATTGATCGCTTCTTGTTTTTCCGGGCCGGCCGTGTCCTTCTTCAGTCGTTTGAGCTGTGCCTTCAGGTCTACGACAGCCGCCTTGATGAGAGCCGCTTTGTCCAGCAGCGGCTGTATCTCTTCCCGCGCCTTGTCGCGGCGGGCGGAAAAATCGACGGTCCAGGAATAGCGGCTCTCGCCTTCGGGTTTACCCCGATATGGCAGCATCCGTGCGTAGCTCGGGAAGGGCTTTCGTGAGTCGGCCTCTTCTTGCTTCCAATCGGCGGTGAGATTGGCCGGAAGCTGGGCATCGGCCAGTACAGCGCCGTCTTTGTCGAAACCGAAATGCGCCAGGGTCAGCGGAGTTTTCTTGCCGACCTTGACGTGGGAAAGGTCATAGTACCAGATTTTCGCTGTTTTTCGGCCCTTGGTGAAAAAGAGCAGGTTAGTCTTGACCCCGGCCCCGGCGGTCGAAAAGACCCCGCTCGGCAGGCTGACGATGGCCCACAGGTCGCAATCGTCCACCAACTTGCGCTTGGTTTACACAAAGGCGCTTTCATTTGTAAGGAACAACAGCCCCTCATCGAGAACGATGGCGCAGGTCCCTTCGGAAGCCAGCTCTTTGAGGATGTCCTGGACGAACAGCACCTGGGTGGAGCTGGTCTCGAAGGCGAAGTTTTTCTGCGCGTCCTTTCCCTCCTTGCCGCCGAACGGCGGATTGGTCAGGATATAATCGAAAGTTTTGGGGGCTTGATGGAATAGAGCGTCGTAGGTGGCGTGGCCGGTCAGGGTGTTGCCGTGCCAGAGGTTGGGCTGATCGATGCCGTGCAGCACCAGGTTGGCCAGCGCGATGGGAAAGACCAGGTTCTCCTTTTCCCGGCCAAAGAAAGTGTCGTGCTTCAAGACATCGAGATCGGTGCTGGTGGCGCTTGGCCCCAGCTTGCGGGCGATGTGCCCATAGGCGATGGCCAGAAACCCGCCGGTGCCGCAACCAGGGTCGCAGACGGTCTTGCCCGGCTCGGGATCGACGGTGTGCACCATGGCGCGGATCACCTCCCGAGGGGTGAAGAACGGGCCGCCGTCGGAGTTCTTTTCGCCCATTTTCAGCAGCAGGTCCTCATACACCTGCGACAGGGTGAAGAAGTGGGTGTCGTCCACATGGTCGATGTGGATTTCGTGGACCTTGTCGAGGATGTCCCGCAGATTGGTCTCGCTGTCGACCCGCACCCGCTCCACCGCCGTCATGATGCGGCCGATGATGCGCTGTTTGGGAGAGGCAAAAGGGTTGGGTTGGCCGGTGCGGGCGTCGATATCCAGGCCGTGCAGGTGGGGCAGCAGTTCGTTGTTGATGAAGTCGAACAACTTTCCGTCGCCGGCGGCGAACAGTTCCTGTCGCTTCCAGCCGAAAGGCTTGGCATCGCTGGTTCGGGGATGATCGTCCTCGCCCGAGAACGGAGCGGCCCAGTCCTGCCACCGGTAGGGGCTTGCAAGCGCCGGAGTGAATTCCACGCCCACCGCCTCGGCCTCTTCGAGGTTCTTTGTTTCCTGTTCGTCGAGGATGCGCAGGAACAGAATCCATGTCAGCTCCGGCACATATTGCAGGTCGCTGGCGCAGTTGGAGCGGCGCATGATGTCGCAGATCGACTTGACGAAGGCCGAAAGCGACTGGGCAGATGCGATGGCCTTGGGCGGCTTTTTGTTTTTTCTGGTCCGTGCCATGTATGTTCAGGTTTCCATCAGCAGGTTGACGATCAGCCGGATGAGCAGATCCTTGTTGGCGGGCAGACTCTCGGCGACGAGCAAGGCTAAAGCGGTCAGCGCGGTGTCGCCGATCCGCATGGCCATCCCCTCCTGTTGCAGGTAGAGCAGGAACAGAAGGGAGCCGATACGTTTGTTCCCGTCGGAGAAAGGGTGGTCCTTGATGATGAAATAGAGCAGATGCGCCGCCCTGATTTCCCGGTTTGTATAAAGGGGTTCGCCAAACATGGTTTGTTCGATGGCACCCAGGGCGGCGGCCAAACCATGGCCTCTTTCCTGACCGAACAGTTCCGTGGCTTCGCTGCGCGCCGCGAGTTCAGCCTTCAATCCATCGATGGCGGCTTTGGCCCGGCCTTAATCCAGAATCCCCCGGGCCGGCCGGCACCCCTCGGGCAGCGGCAGATCGTCTGCGTCGTACTGCACGAGCAGCCGCCAGGTTTTTTTGGCATAGCCCCTGATCAGTTGCAGCACCGCCCGGCCGGTGTCGTCCACCAGGGCGTTGGCTTCCAGGGTGCGGGAGAGAAGATCCAGCGCCGCCCGCGCTTCGTCCAGGCCGCGTTCGGTCAGGCGCTGCCGGTTGAGGGAATACCCCCGCAGGAGATGGTCTTTCAGAACCGATGTCGCCCACTGCCGAAAACGGACGCCGCCTTTGCTGTTGACCCGGTAGCCGACGGACATGATGGCGTCCAGGTTGTAAAACTTGCGGGTGCGCTCCACCTGCCGGGACCCCTCGGTTTGAACTTGTAAGAAATCCTTACAAGTTGCCTCCTCCTGCAATTCGCCTCCGGAAAAAATATTTTTCAGGTGCATGGTAATATTTTGGGGTTTCACCTGAAACAGCGTCGCCATCTGGGCCTGGGTCAGCCAGACGGTTTCCCCTTCCAGCGTCACCTGGACCGGGCTGGATACATGCGGGTCTTCGTAGATGATGATCTCGCTCATGCCTGGATGGCTCCAAAGGCCCGGGAAAGGATTTTCAGGGGGAGCAGGTTGATGTCGTGAAGTTTTTGTTCGATGGTACGGCGCATCGGTTTGAGAACAGCCAAAGCAGTTGATGCCTGTTTTTGCCGAACGAGACTCGGCAACTCAATCTCGCCATCTGCCAGGCGGTTGAATAGCATACGCTCCCTTACCGCGCCACGGGCCAGAGAGAGAGAGAATGCAATGTTCGCCGAGAGGCGATCGGAGCCAGTAATAAAACCAGCGGGAATCGACTATCCCCTTTTTCCCTTGCAGTGCAACGTAATCCGGGCTGGTGATACCGGGTGTGTCGTCGTCATCCACAAGCGCGATGGAGCCGACCAGAATACGCATGGGGTTCCCGGATTTCCGCCAGCAGCCGTTCGTAGTAGTCCTCGCCGAGGAAGGCGCCGTTCTCAAGACGCTTCTTGTCCAGCACGTAGCCCTTGATGGCGAACTCGCGCAGTACGCGAGTTGCCCATTGGCGGAACTGGGTCGCTCGGAGAGAATTCACACGGTAACCGACCGAAATAATAGCATCCAGGTTGTAGTGGTCGATTTCGCGAGCGACTTGCCGCTTTCCCTCGGTTTGAACTATCCGGAATTTCCGGATAGTTGCTTCAGGCGCAAGCTCTTTCTGAGAATAAATGTTTTTGAGCTGTTCATTAATGGTGCGCACATCCACGTTGAACAAAACCGCCATCAACTTCTGGGTCAACCAGATGGTCTCGTCCTGGAAACGCGCCTCAATGCTTTTTTCGCCGGCCTGGCCGGTAAAAATGAGGAATTCAGCCGTGCTGTTACGGATCAACGCTTTTCCGTTTTCAATCATCACGTGCCTTCGGCAAAGTTACGGATTGCGATGTCTTTCCAAATTGTTAAAATCGGGTTTGAAGGTTTCCGGCAAAGCGGGTCAAAACCTCCTGAAATTGCAAAATAGGCCGTTGTCAGCGCATTTCGCAAGTGAAAAAGGCGGGGAAAAGGCTATAGTTGCTCCACCCACCGCCAGCGCCAGGTACCGCAGTCCCGGCAGCGGCGCAGGTTGCCCTGGGAGTGGGTATGGGTCAGGGCGGCTTGCAGGGTTGGGGCGTCGTAGCGGCAGCGCCCGGCCAGGCGCCGGCTGAGGTCTTTCAGGGAGGCGGCCGGTTCGACTTCGCGGGCGTCGCCCGGATCGGTTTCCAGCAGCTCGCCCATCATCAGGTCGTAGAGCAGGATGGTGCGCTCGAGGTTGAGGATGGTATCGGCCTCGTCGGCGCTCGCTTCGCCGGTGCCCATGCGCCGCTGAATGTCGCCCAGGTAGGCGTCGAAGCGCTCTTTCCAGCCACCGGCGATCTCGTCCAGGCGGGCCGCCGGGACCGTGGCGGTCTCCACGATGGCCCGGTTGGCGTGGTACTCGCGCCAGTCGTCGGTGAGAATCCGGATCCCGTATTCGCCGGCCCGGTCGCGCACCCGGGTGCCGGGAAAGGGCGCCAGCAGGTGAAAGCCGTAGGAAACCCCCATGGCCTCCAGGCGCCGGCCGAAAGCCAGGGTCCTTTCAATGGTTTCGGGGGTTTCTCCGGGAAGCCCCAGGATAAAGGAACCGTGGGGCATCAGGCCCGCTTTGTTGCACATGGCCACGGCCGTCTCCACCTGCTCCAGGGTGATCCCCTTCCGGATGGTCTTGAGGATGCCGGGGTCGCCGGACTCGATGCCGAAGCTGACCGCCCGGCATCCGGCCTGGCGCATTTTCCGGAGCATCTCGATGGACACCGTGTCCACCCGGGCAAAGGAAGTCCAGGGCACCTCCAGGCCGCGTTGGAGAATTTCCCCGCAGACCGCCAGGCAATGGCCGTCGCTGGCGGTGAACAGGTCGTCGGCCAGGTTGACCTGGTGAAAGCCGTAGGCCGCGATCTCGGCCAGTTCGTCCACCACCCGCGCCGGGTCCCGGTAGCGCACCCGGGCGCCCACCATCTTGCGGCCCACGCAAAAGATGCAGCCGTGGGGGCAGCCGCGGCTGGTGGTCATGCTGATGGGCATGTGCAGGGCCCGGTAGCGGCCCAGGGGAATCAGGTGGCGGGCCGGGGCGGCCAGGGCGTCCAGATCGGCCTGGAGCGCCGGCCAGCCGTTGTCGATGATCGCATCGCCCCGGCGGAAAACGATTCCCGGCAGCCGCGACCACTCGCTTTCCTCTGCCAGAGCGAGAGCCAGAGAGACGATGGTGGTTTCGCCCTCCCCCCGGGCCACCATGTCCACCGCCGGATAACGCTTCAGGGTCTCCTCGGCCCAGAAGGTGACGTGCGGCCCGCCCATCACCGTCACCACCTCCGGCGCCAGGGCCTTGATGTCGGCCAGCACGCCCACGGCATGGTCGAAGGTCATGGTCACCGCCGTGGACCCCACCAGGCCGGGTTGAAAGTCGTCGAGGACCTGTTGCAGCCGCTCGGGGTGGTAGGCTTCCACCACCAGGTCGAGAATCCGCACTTCGCATCCGGCCGCTTCCAGGGCGCCGGCCAGGAAAGCCAGGCCCAGGGGCGGCGACGGGGTCTCGTCGATGGGGTAGAAGGGGTTGATCAGCAGGACGGGGAAGGGGCGTTTCACGATGGGGGATCCGGGTTGGAGGTTGCAAGGCGCGTCGGGCCGGTCGGAATCGTCCGGCTTGTCTGACCGGTCCGATGGTTTCTTTGCAAGCAAAACGGCCCGGGATCGCTCCCGGACCGTTTTTTACTGGTGTTTGTGGTGCTTAGAACAGCCCGCTCACCTTGCCGGTGGCCGGATCGACGTCGATGCGGCGGAAGGCCGGGTTGGAGCTGGTGCCGGGCATCAGGCTGATGGTGCCGGCGCAGGGGCACAGGAACTTGGCGCCCGAGTAGATGAG
>CALJLV010000197.1 GCA_937982505.1 uncultured Desulfobacteraceae bacterium
TTGACTGACGTGACTGGAGTTCAGACGTGTGCTCTTCCGATCTCGGCCACGGCGTAGCCCATGGCCTCGAAGACATCGAAAAAACCGGCATCTTCGGGGCCGTTGATGTACCAGACCCCCTGGGCATCGCGGCTGGTGGTGATCACGATGCGCCGCTCGGCGGCGGCCTGCAGGGCGAACACCGCCTCGGCGCCGCCGATGCGACCGTCTGCGTTCACATCCGCGCCCGGCGCCGCATCGGCCGGCAGGCCGCCCATGGTCCGCAGCGCCAGAACCGCGTCGCTCAGATCGACGGCGCCGTCGCCGTCGACGTCCCCCCTGCCCCCGCCGACCGCGTTGTTTTCGGTGACGCCCGTGCCGAGAATGAACTCGTCCAGGTTGGTCAGGCCGTCGCCGTCCGGGTCGCCCCCGCTGTCGTCGCTGTAAGGATCCAGGCCGTTGGCGAGTTCATAATCCAGCGGAATTCCGTCCGGAACGATGTTCACCAGGCCGGCACTGTATCGGGAGGTGGTCTGGCCGCCGTCGGTGATGGTGGCCCGGATGTAGAAGCGCTGGCCGCCCAGGACCGATACGTTCCAGTCGTAGAAATTTTCCCCGCCGGCGCTCAGGCCCTCCTCCGGGGTGATTTCCACCTCCCCCCCCGGTTGGTCGTCCAGATCGTAGAACAGGCGGATCACGGCCTCCGGGCGCGCGGTTTCCACCGACCAGGTGATACGGAACAAATCGTCGGCCTGGCTGGGCGCCGTCGGATCGAGAATCGAAATCGCCGGCGGGGGCGGGGTGTAGCTGAACCAGGAGGAGTTGGAACGGGCGTTGTAGATGACCCACTCCGGGTGATCCTGGGCTTCGATGCGAAAACGGCATGTCTGACCCACGGTCATGATGTTAGACGGCACCATCGCGGCCGTTTGCGGAATGCGGCTGCTCGAATAGAGCGCGTTGTCGTTTTCGTCGGTCACGTAAATCCGGTAATACAACTGGCCCTCATACCCGTCGATCCCGGCCCAGGTGATGGTGGGCTGGAACAGATCGCCGGAAACCTTGATCGAGTCCTCGTCAAACGCCGGAATGTCGGGCGCCGTCTTCAGAAAGGCGTGGGTCGTGATCGGGTTTCCCCCTCCGGCCGGGGTCAGGGTGAAGGTATAGACCCCTTCGGTCAAATCGGCCGGGGCCCGGTAATAGTATTGGGACTGGCCCGCAATGTAGTCTTCCGGTTGGAATGTGTAGGCATAGCCGCCGGGCCCGCTGACGGCGGCCGCCGGCAGGCCGTGCGGATCGCTGAAAAACAGAGAAAATTGAGTGGAACGCCGGTCCGGGTCGCGCCGCTGAAAAGCCGCGGCATAAGTAAAAAAAGGTTGCGTCGCCACCGTGGCGCTGCTCAGGCCCACCTTGGCCGAACGGTTTTCGTTGTTATAGCTGATCCAGCGCGGATCGTCGTAGGCGCGCACGTGCCAGCGGTAGCTGCCGCCCGGCTGCAAACGGCCCGCGGGAACGTTCAGGGAGGTGCTGGTGATCCGTCCCGAACTCCAGGCCCGCGATCCGTTGGATGCGTTTTCGATGATCACCCGATAGTAGGTCGGACCGCCGATGTCCGCCGGCGCGCTCCAGCTCAGGGTGGGGGTGGGCCAGGCGCCCATGGCGCGCAGGGTGGTGGCGTCCACGCGGCCTAGCGGCTGGACCTGGAGGTAATCGTGGGTCGTCTGGGTCCGCCCGTCGGTGTCGATGATGGTAAACGTGTAGACCCCGTCAACGGCCACGCCCGGCACACTGGCATAGAACTCGTTGAAGCCGCTGTCCCAGAATCCCTTGATTTCTAAGGGAGCGCCGCCCGGCGGGGTGACGGTGAGCGACTGGATCGAACCGGGCAGACTGCCGTCCGGATCGGTGACGACCGCCTCGTAGCCCGTATCCACGGTGCCGTCGGCCAGACGGCGGACGTAGACCGTGGCCACCTGAAAGTAAGGGGTCTGGTTGTCGATGAGCAAGTCGATGCGGTCCCCGTTGGCCCGCTGATCGATGGCATATCCATTATCGTCGTCCCAGATCTCGACCCGCCACTTGTAAGACTTGCCCGCCTCGATGATCCCCTGGGGCACGTCCACTCGGGTTTCAGGAATCAGCCCGTAATTCCAGCTGGACTTCCAAACAGTGATCAGATCCTGACCGCTGGCCTCGTAGATCCGGGCCCGGTAAAAAAGACGGCTCCGGGGGTGATTGGGGGCCGTCCAGCTCAGCGTGGGGGCCAGTGGATCGCCGCTGGCCTGCATGCCTGCCGGATCCGGCAGGGGCAAGGCGGTTCCCCCGCCGTAATGGTCGCGGGACGTCGCGCTGCGCTCGTTCGCGTCGGTCACCCGCACGGTATAGGTGCCGGCGACCGGAGCACCGGGGATTTCAAACCAGAAATAGCCGTCGCCGTCATAGCGGTCGGCCAGGGCGGGTCCGGAAAAGGTCTGCGAAAAAGCGCCGGGACCGGTGATCCTGACCTGGCCGAGGCTGCCGGGAAGGGCGCCGTCCGGATCGACGAGGCGCAGATCCACGGTCGTGTAAAGGACGCCGGCGGTATTCATCTGGAAGACGTTAAAACCGGTGATGAAGGGCGTGGCTTGATCCGTGGCCTCGAAGGCGCTTTGGGCCTCGAGACGCGCCGGAACGGCCGCCAGCAGCAAACAGACCAGAAAACCGATGAAGATGAAAGCGGGCTTTGTTCTTTTCATGGTCTGTCTCCTTTTGTTGCAACATTCGGAGCAGCTTCAGCCCCGGGGTCCACGACCACCAGAGGCCGGGTGGCCGCCGCGTGGACGATGTCCTTGAGCTGGGCACTCATCAACTGGCTCTCGGCGATGCGCAAGGCCACCTCGGTCCCCGGGGCCAGGTCCGCCGACGCCTGGAAGGTCAGGGTGAACAGGGCCAGGTTGTCTCCCCGGATTCCGGTGGCCCCGGCCATGACGATGATCAGGGTGCCGGGTCGCTTGTCGTTGACCACGTGGAGCATCTGGCCGGCGGCCTGGGCCCGGGCCGTGGAAAGATAGCGAAGCTGGCCCGGATCGTATTGCAGCACGATCTTGACCCCGGCCAGATCCTCGACCCGGTCGATGACGATGGGGATTTCGAAAGTCAGTCCCGGGGACAGGTTCCGGGGGTCGATCCGGATTTCGCCGCCCCGGCAGGGCACGGGGACCAGGACCAGGCAGGCCGCCACGGCAAGCGGCCACAGGCCTCGCCAGCTCAGGGATGGGACACGCAAGCCAAGGGATCCGAAGCACACCGCAGCCACGTCGATCGCCTGTGGGGGATGAAGGTCGTCGCGAAAATGAGGATGGTAGCGGGCGGATGCGGTTTGCGCGCCTCGAGGGCCGATCCGCCCCTCGAACATCCCGCTTTCTTACTACCGAATCGCTTTCAGGTAAAGCACGGATCCTGGATGGGCTTGACCCGGCAATTGGTGCGGGGGTAAAGATGGAGCGTCGACGGGAAGGCCACCCTTGCGGCTCCGGGCCATATGTTGAACCCCTGGCGGACTGGGTACCCCCCATGCCGGTTTTCGAATACACCGCCCTGGACCGACGGGGCAAAAAGCTCAACGGCGTTCTGGATGCCGAGGGACTGGCCGGCGCGCGCACCCGGCTGCGGGCCAGCGGGGTCTATCCGGTCACCCTGAGGGAAGTCGCCGCGGCCGCTTCCGGTCCCGAACCCCAGTACGGGCTGGTGCAGCGCCTGATGACCCAGCGGGTCAAGCCGGCCGAAGTCTCCCTGGTGACGCGCCAGCTCGCCACCCTCCTGGGGGCCGGATTTCCCCTGGTCCAGGCCCTGGACGCCCTGATCCCCCAGACCCCTTCGGCCGGATTCCGGAAAAAACTGACCCAGATCAAGGATGCGGTGGTGGGCGGCAGCAGCTTCGCCGACGCCCTGGGACGCGCCGGCGACACCTTCCCGCCGGTCTACGTCAACATGGTGCGCTCCGGGGAGGCCTCGGGGACCCTGGAGATCGTTCTCGAACGGCTGGCCGATGTCACCGAAAAGCAGCAGGCCGTGCGGGCCCGCATCCGCAACGCCATGACCTACCCGATCCTGATGCTGGTGATCGGATCGGCCGTGCTGATCTTCCTGCTCACCTATATCGTGCCCACCATTTCGGGCATCTTTGCCGAGGTCAAGCAGGTGCTGCCCCTGCCCACCCGCCTGCTGCTGGCCTTCAGCCACTGGATGCGCGCCTGGTGGTGGACCTTGCCGCTGGGCCTGGCAGCCCTGTTCCCGCTGTTGCGCGGCATCCGGCGCACGGCCGGCGGACGGCTGGCCACCGACCGCATGATGCTGCGGATCCCGCTGGTGGGATCCCTGGTGCGGCGGCTCAACGTGGCGCGCATCATGCGCACCTTCGGCTCCCTGCTGGAAAACGGGGTGGCCCTGCTGGCGGCCCTGGAAATCGTGCGCAACATCGCCGGCAACACCATTCTGGCCGAGGCCCTGCAGGCCGCGGCGCGCGACGTGGGCCAGGGCAAATCCCTGTCCCGGGCCCTGGGGGCCGGCCCCCGGGCCTTTCCGCCGCTGGCGATCCAGATGATCGACGTGGGCGAGCAAAGCGGCAAGCTCGAGCCGATGCTGGGAAAGATCGCCGACATGTACGACAGCGAGGTGGAATCGGCCATCAGCGCCTTGACGGCCCTGCTCGAACCGCTCATGATCCTGGTGATGGGCACGGCGGTGGCCTTCGTGGTCCTGGCGGTCTGTTTGCCGATTTTCGAAATGAATCAGCTCATTCGGTGATCTTTTCAATGGGGTGAAAGGGTTCCCGGGGGATCGGATTTTATCCGCGATCCGGAAGCCTCAAACGGTCTACGATCAAATGAGATGTCGAGGAGTCAAAAGCATGAACCCAAAACGTTCATGGTGTTTCAGATGCGATCCGCGCGGCTTCACCCTCATCGAGCTGATGGTGGTGATCGTCATCCTGGGCATCCTGGCCCTGTACGTGGCCCCCAAGATCATGGGCCGGCCCGACGAGGCCAAGCAGGTCAAGGCCCGCATGGACATCGCCAGCCTCGAAACGGCCCTGAAACTCTACCGGCTCGACAACGGCTTTTACCCGTCCACCGAGCAGGGCCTGGCGGCCCTGGTCCAGATGCCCCAGAGCGGCCAGATCCCCAAGCGCTGGAAAGAAGGCGGGTACCTGGAAAAAAACCAGGTCCCCAAGGACCCTTGGGGCAACGACTTCATCTACCTGAGTCCGGGCAGCCACGGGGACTTCGACATCGTCTCCTTCGGCGCGGACGGGGTGGCCGGCGGCGAGGGAAAAGACAAGGACATCAACAACTGGGAGATCGAATGATCTCCCGCGGGCGCCCGCACCGGCCGGCCCGGCCCGGTGTCCGGCCGGGGGCCTTCCGGCCGCCGGCCGCCTTCACCCTGCTGGAGCTCATCGTGGTGGTGGCCGTCATCGGCACGGTGCTGGTGCTGACCCTGCCGCGCTTGCAGCTGCCCGGCGTGCACGACGATCTGGAGGCCGCGGCCCGCCAGCTGATCCAGGCCCACGGCCGCCTCAGGGACGAGGCCGTGGGCCGGCAGCAGCGCCATACCCTGCATCTGGACCTGGATCGGCAGCGGATCTGGATCACCCACGCCGCCATGGACGAAGAGCAGACGAGGGCCGCCGCCGATGAGGGCTACCGCCTGCCGCGCCGGGTGCGGCTGGAACGCCTGCGCCTGCCCGAGGACCGCGACATCAGCGCCGGCGCCTACGGCGTGGACTATTTCCCCGATGGCCACAGCTTCATGGCCGCCGTCGAGCTGGCCGAATCCGAAGGACGCCGCTTGACCCTGCGCATCGAGCCGTTTTTGAGCGCCGTGCGGGTGGTGGACGAAGATGGCACTGCCCTGCCCTTCTGATCGCCGGCCGCGGCCCGGCCCCGCCGGCCGCCCGGGCAGAAGCCCCCGGCGCCCCGCGGCGGGATTCACCCTCGTGGAAGTGGTGGTGGCCCTGGCGGTGCTGGCGGTAGTCCTGGTGAGCGTCTTTCGCCTTCAGACGGGCAACCTCGCCGTGGTCGAACGCCTGGCCTTCGAAAGTCGGGCCGCCATGCTGGCCCGGGCCAAGCTGGCCGCCATCGACGCCCAGGGGATCGATCCCGACCTCGAGCGGCAGGGGGATTTTGGCGACGAGGCCCCCGGCTACGCCTGGCGGATCGACCTGACCCCCCGGGACGACGCGCTGCTGGGCGAAACGGCCCGGCGCCTCTTTCTCATCGAGATCCGCATCGACCTGAACCAGGATGACCATGTATTTCACCTGCGCACCCAGCGACTGGCGCCCCCGTGAGCGCCGGATCTCCACCGGGGCCTTCACCCTGCTGGAGATCCTGGTGGCCGTGGCCGTCCTGGCCATCGTGATGCTCACCGCCCTGAGCGCCCTCTCGGCCGTGAACCGCACGGCGGCACGCATCCAGGAGACCCTGGCCGAGGGCGGCGCCGCCGCCGAGGCCCTGCAATGGATCGAGACGGACCTGGCGGCCCTGCACGTCACCGAAGCCTCCGTCTACCGGCCGCCGGCCGCCGGCCAGGACCCCGACCCCTATCGTTTCCGCTGCTACACCGGTCCCGAGGACCCGGCCGATTTCAAGCGGCTGGAATTTGCCGCCCGGGCCCACCGCCCCCTGGCCCCCTCGGCCCTGGAGATCGCCCCGGGGGCCTTGGCCCGGGTCAGCTATTTTGTCCGTCGCATCCAGGATGGATTTGTGCTAATGCGCACCGATGTCTTTGACTTGCAGGCCGGACCCGATCCCCCGGCAACTGCCGCCGTGATCTGTGAAAACGTCTTGAGCCTGCGCTGGACCCTGGTGGATGACCAGGGCCAGGCCCACGACGAATGGGATTCAGACGACGACCGCTGGCGCCACGCCACGCCCCGGGCCGTGACGTTGACCATCGAGGTGGGCCCGGAGACGGCCGGGCGGGTCTATCATGCCCGCGTCGCGCCGGTCATGGTGCGGGAAGGCCAGCGTTGAGGGCCGCGGCGCGCTTCAGGGCCGCCGGCCGCTCCAGGGGCACCGCCCTGCTGGTGGCCCTGGCGGTCACCGCGGTGCTGGTCTCGGTGGCCCTGGCCATCCATCTGCAGGTGCGCCGGGCCCTGGATGCGGGCCGGCATCAGGCGGCCCGGACCGTGGCCGCCGCGGCCGCCGCGGGCGCGGTGCACACCGCCATGGCGGTGCTGGCCGAGGACCACCGCGGCACTCGCTTCGACAGCCTGGCCGAATTGTGGGCCGACGCGGAGAAGATCACGGCCCTGGCGGCCGGCGGCGCCCCCGAAGGGGTCGGCCTGGCCCTGCGCGTCGATGACGAACGCTCCCGGCTGCAGGTCAACGCCCTGGTGGACTTTCCCCAGGGCCAGCAGGGGGTCCCGGGCCAGCAGCAGCTCTGGGAACGGCTGCTGGCGTTGCCGGAGTTTGCCGAGCTGCGCGACCCGGAGGTCACCCCCGCGATGGTGGTGGCCGCCGTCAAGGATTGGCTCGATCGCGGCGACGACGACGCCGTCACCGGTCTGGGGGGCGCCGAGGAGCCCTATTACGCCGCCTTGCCGACCCCCTACCAGTGCCGCAACGGCCCCCTGGCGGAAGTCGAGGAGCTGCGCCTGGTGCGCGGCATCGGCCCGCTGCTGCTCGAGGGCGACGGCCAGCGGCCGGGGATCGGCCCCCTGCTGACGGTCCACGGCAGAAGCGAAGTCCGCGCGGGGGCCGGAACCTATGACGGGCGCATCAATATCAACACGGCCTCCTTGCCCCTGGTGGCGGCCCTGCTGCCCGAGGAGTACGCGGACCTGGCCCAGGCCATCGTGGAATTTCGCCAGCAGGCCATCGACGACGACCTGCCCGATCTGCTGGCCGATCCGCTCTGGTACCGCAACGCGCCGGGGTGCCAGGGGCTGACCATCGAACCGGCGCTGATCACCACGGCCAGCGATCATTTCCGCATCCAGGCCGTCGCCGAATACAACGGCACGCGCGCCGCCCTGACGGCCGTGGTGCAGCGCCAGGCCGCCGCCGAAGGCGGCAGCGAGTGCAGGATCCTACTGTGGCAGCCGTCCTGAAAAGATCGTTTCTGGGCATCGACATCGGCAAAGAGGCCGTCTGCGCCGTCCTGTGCCAGACCCAGCGGGGCGAGGAGCGGATCGTGGCGGCCCATCGCGCGGTGCGCGGCGGCCAGCGCACCGAGGCCGACCTTCTGGCCGAGGTCCTGGGGCCGGTGCTGGCCCATGACGGGGCCCTGGCCGCGGCCTGCGCGGTGGCGCTGCCGGCCCACGAATTCGTCTTTCGACCCCTCACGGTGCCCTTCGCCGAGGATCGCAAGCTGCGCCAGGTGCTGCCCCTCGAACTGGAGCCCTCCCTGGTGGCCGCGGCCGAAGAGATGGTCTTCGACTACCGCCGCCTGGAGCCGGGCCCGTCACCCCGGATTCTGGCCGTGGCCCTGGAGAAAGGCCGCCTGACCGGGCTCCTGGAAACCCTCGCCGGTCTGCACCTGGATCCGGAGTGGGTCACGGTGGCCGGGATCTGTCCGGCCCTGTGCCTCATGGCCGAGCCGCCCGCCGACGCCCCCCTGGTGACCCTCGCCCTGGGGCCCCAGGGCGCCACCGTGGTGGCGGCGGCCGACGGCCGACTCCTGGCCGTGCGCGATCTGACCGTTTCCCCCGGAACCGAGGACGCCCCCGGGCCCCTGGGCGCCATGCTCCACCAGACACTTCAGGCCGTGGCCGCCGCCGACGGCGGGGCCGTTCATCCCGAGCGGATCCGGATCACCGGCTACGGCCCCCAAAGCGCCGCCGGCGAAGCCCGCCTGGCCCAGGCCCTGGGCCTGCCGGTGGAACGGGTGGATCTGAGCGCCGGCCGCCGCCCGGTGGCCAAGCCGGCCTACGAATGGGATCCGGGGGCCATGAACGGCGCCCTGGCCCTGGCCCTCTGTGCCCGGCGCGGCGACACGGGCTTCAACCTGCGCCAGGGCGATTTCGCCGTCAAGAAGTTCTGGACCCGCTACCGGCCCCAGCTGCGCCGCACCGCCGTCCTGGCGGCCGCGGCCCTTCTGCTGGGGGCGGCCCAGATGGCCCACGGCATCCATCTCAAGCAGGGCCGCATCCAGCGCATCGACGGCGAAATCGAGGCCCTCTTCCGAGCCGCCCGCCCGGAGGTGGACCGCCTCGTTGATCCGGTGAGCCAGATGCGCGCCGCCATCGCGGAGCTGGAAGACGCCACCCGCATTCCGGGCGGCCAGGAAGCCCGGCCCCGGGCCATCGACATCCTGGCCGCCCTGAGCCGGGAGATCCCCGCCGAACTGGATGTGGAGATCACCCGCCTGGTCATCGGCACCGACAACCTGACCCTCACCGGGCACACGGCGGCCTTCAACGCGGTGGACGAAATCAAGACCCGTCTGGAAAGGAACCCCGTGCTGCGGGAGGTGACCATCGCCGCGGCCAACATCGACAACCGCAGCAACCGGGTCCGATTCACCATCAACGTGGCGCGACTGGAGGCGGTCCCATGGCCATCCAGCTAAAGCGGCGTGAACAGATCGGCCTTGCGGCGGCGGCCCTGGTCCTGCTGGCGGTGGGCCTGACGGAGCTGGTGGTCTCGCCCCTGGCGGCCCGGGTCCGGCGCGTCGAGCGCACCCTGGCGGCCGAGACGGCCGCCCTGGCGGAAATGCAGCGCCTCAAGGCCCGGTTCGACCGGCTCCGGGAGGACGCCCGCTCCCAGCAGGAACGCCTGGGCCGGCGGCAGGCGGGATTCACCCTCTTTTCGTTTCTGGACGCCGCCGCCGGCCAGACCCAGCTCAAGGACCGCATCGCCTACATGAAGCCCTCGGCCGATCCGATCAAGGACACCCCCTATCGTTTGTCCCGGGTGGAGATGAAGATCCAGGATCTGCGCCTGCCCGAGCTGGTGGCCTTCCTGCACCGGGTGGAGACCGCCCCGGAGGCCGTGACGGTCAAGCGGTTGAGCATCACCCAGACCGGCAAGGAGGAAAAATGGATCGAAGCCGTCCTGCAGGTGGAGACCTTCGAGTTTTGAGCCGTGGACGGCAGAAGCAGGGCGGGTAGAGCACCGACGAAACCCATCGGTGTTCGCTGAAGCCTTCAATTTCAAAAATTTACTAATTTTTCAGTCAATTGCGCGTTGCCACGGATGAGACAGCCAACCCCCAACCCGAGAGGGACTTGCCGACCGATGATGCCACGCATGGCCATTCGACTGCTTCTGATGGGACTGTGCCTCGCGTTGACCCTCTGTCCGGGGTCGGCCGCCGCCACGGACCCGGACACCCCGGCGGGCGAGGACCGCTTTGTGAGCATCGACTTCAACAACGTCGACATCGCGGTCTTCGTCAAATTCATCAGCGAGCTGACCGGCCGCAACTTCATCGTGGACGAGCGGGTGCGCGGCAAGGTGACGGTGATCTCTCCGTCGCGCATTTCGGTGGCCGAGGCCTTCAAGGTCTTTGAGTCGGTCCTGGAGGTGCACGGGTTCACCACGGTCCCCTCGGGCACGGTCACCAAGATCGTGCCGGCCCCCGAGGCCCGGGGCAAAAGCATCGAGACCCGCCTCTACGAGGAGAGCGGCAGCGCCACCGACCGGGTGGTGACCCAGATCGCGGCCCTGCGCTACGCCGACCCCGAGGAGGTGCGCAAGCTGCTCGCCCCCCTGGTCTCCAAAAACAGCGTCCTGCTGGCCTACCCGCCCACCGGGATGCTGATCCTCACCGACGTGCAGTCCAATATCCAGCGGCTGATGCGCATCATCACGGCCATCGACGTCACCGGGGTGGGCCTGGAAATCGCCGTCATCGGGCTCCAGTACGCCGAGGCCCTCAAGCTGGAGAAAATCGTCGCCGCGATCTTCAATCCGCCGGCCGCCAAGGCCCAGAAGGCCCCCGGCAGCGGCGCCGACACGGTTCAGGTGGTGTCCGACGAACGCACCAACAGCCTCATCGTCCTGGCCAAGGAGAGCGACCTGGCGCGCCTGCGGGATCTCATCGCCCTGCTGGACCGTGAAACGCCCCGGGGGCAGGGCAAGATCCGGGTCTACTACCTGGAAAACGCCGTGGCCGAAGACCTGGCCAAGGTCCTCCAGGACGTGCCCGTCAAGGACGACAAGAAGCCCGCCTCCGGCGCCGCCGCCGAGGCGCCGGCCCTTTCCGGCGAAATTCAGATCACCGCCGACCAGGCCACCAACAGCCTGATCATCATCGCCGCCAAGGAGGACTACGAGGTCATCGAGGAGATCATCGCCAAGCTCGACATCCCCCGCAGCATGGTCTACATCGAATGTCTCATCATGGAGGTCAACGTCAACAAGGACTTCAGCCTGGGCGTGGAGTGGAGCGCCTTCGGCAAGACGGACATCGACGGCCGGACCGGAGGCTTCGGCGGCGGGTTCGGCAGCCCGGACCCCACCCGCTTCCTCGACCTGGAGGCCACCGGCGCCTTCGGCATCTTCGGCGAGACGCTCACCATCGGCGGGGTCACCTTTCCCAGCCTCGGGGCGGTCATCGACGCGTACAAGCACGACAAGGACGTGCACATCCTCTCGACCCCCCAGATCCTGACCACCGACAACCAGGAGGCCAAGATCTACATCGGCAAGAACGTCCCCTTCCAGACCCGCCAGGAGACCACCTCCACCACCAACATCGACTACAGCTCCTACGAGTACAAGGATGTCGGCACCACCCTGAAGATCACCCCGCGCATCAACCAGCAGCGGCTGGTGCGCCTGGACATCTCCCAGGAGGTGACCAAGCTGGAATCCAACGTCGATTTTCGCCCCACGACCCTCAAGCGGACCATCGACACCAGCGTCATCGTCCAGAACGGACAGACCGTGGTCATCGGCGGGCTCATCGACGAGAGCACCGCCCTGACGGAAAAGAAGGTGCCGGTGCTGGGCGACATCCCGCTGCTGGGATGGCTTTTCAAGACCCGCGGCCGGGGCAACGAGAAGACCAATCTCTTTGTCTTCATCACCCCCCGGGTGATCCGCCATCCGGGCGAGGCGGACGAGGTCTATGCGGACAAGAAGGCCTACCTCGACCGGCTGGAGGCCGGCAGTCCCCTGCGCAAACGCTCTCCGGGGGAACCCGAGACCCTGCCGGCGGTGGTCCTGCCGCCGGCGGCCGATGAGCGCATCCGGCTCTACCCGGGCCCCGGAAGCCCGGCCAAGACGGCGCCCTAGGCATTTCACAAGCCCCCGTGGGGAGGAACCCGCTGCATGCCCGCTGATCCCACCACCGCCCTGCCCGCCGAACTGGCCCGGATCCTCACGGCCGATTGCGGACTGAGCCCCGAGGCCCTGGCCGAGGCGGCGGCCGCCGCCGTCGAAAAGGGCGAGCCCGTCTCCCGGGTTCTGGCCACACGCAAACTGGTCTCGGAAATCCAGTTTCAGGAGGCCCTGGCGCGGTTCTACGGCCTGCCGTGCTACCCCGAGTTGACCCCCGGGGAGGTGGACGAGGCGGTGGCGCGCCGGGTGCCGATCCAGTTTCTCAAATACCACCTCATGGTGCCCCTCAAGGCGGCCGCCTTCTCTCCGCCCCTGGACGGCGCCCAGGCCACGGACTGGGTCATCGCCGTCAGGGACCCGGGCCAGTTCCAACCCGTGGACGAACTGGCCCGCCGCCTGGGCATCGCCTCCTGGCGCATGGTGGTGGCCACCGGACCCGCCATCCTGTCGGCCATCAACATCTGCTACGAGTTTTCCCCGGACAGCGCCGAACAGCTGGTCCAGGACATGGAGGAAGACGGGCAGATCGTCATCCACGAGCTCCAGGACGCCCCCGACCTGCTCGAGGACGCCAGCGAGGCGCCCATCATCAAGCTCGTCAACCACATCATTTCCCGCTCGGTCAAGGCCGGGGCCAGCGACATCCACATCGAGGCCTACCAGGACCAGCTCAAGGTGCGCTACCGCATCGACGGGATCCTCTACGACATGCTCACCCCGCCGCGCTGGATCCACGCCTCGCTGATCTCGCGCATCAAGGTCATGGCCCGCCTCAACATCGCCGAACGGCGCCTGCCCCAGGACGGGCGCATCGAGATCAAGATCGGCAACCAGGAAATCGACGTGCGCGTCTCCACCCTGCCCACCACCTTCGGCGAGCGGGTGGTGCTGCGGCTCCTCAACAAGTCCAAATCCCTCATCGGCCTGGCCGAACTGGGGCTGTCGCGCCAGCGCCTGGAGCACCTGCAGCAACTGATCTCGTCGCCCAACGGCATCATCCTGGTCACCGGCCCCACCGGCAGTGGCAAGACCACCACCCTCTACGCCGTGCTCCAGTCCATCAAGACCCCGGAAATCAACATCATCACCATCGAGGACCCGGTGGAGTACCAGATCGCGGGGATCAGCCAGATCCAGGTCAACCCCAAGATCGATCTGACCTTCGCCCGGGGCCTGCGGGCCATCGTGCGCCAGGATCCGGACGTGATCCTGGTGGGCGAGATCCGGGACCGGGAAACCGCCGACATCGCCGTCCAGAGCGCCCTGACCGGGCACCTGGTCTTTTCCACCCTGCACACCAACGATTCGGCCGGGGCCATGACCCGCCTGGTGGACATCGGCGTCGAGCCTTTCCTGATCAGCTCCTCGGTGCTGGCGGTGATCGCCCAGCGCCTGGTGCGCCAGCTCTGCCCCCAGTGCCGCCAGGCCTACCACCCGGGGCGCGAGGCCCTGGAGCCCCTGGAGATCGATCCGGCCCGACGGGACGGACGGATCTTCTACCGCCCCCTGGGCTGCCCCCAGTGCTTCCAGACCGGCTACAAGGGGCGCATCGCGATCTTCGAGATCATGGAACTCACCGCGGCCCTCAAATCCCTGCTGCTCAGAACCTTCGACGCCAACCAGATCAAGGCCCAGGCCCTGGCCGACGGGCTCATCACCCTGCGCCAGGACGGGATCGCCAAGGTCCTGGACGGGGTCACGGCCCTGGCCGAGGTGCTGCGCGTCACCCAGCGCTGAAAGGTCACGCGCGCCTTTCTATCGTCAGCGCGGCGTACTGAAAACCAGACGAAAACAG
>CALJLV010000198.1 GCA_937982505.1 uncultured Desulfobacteraceae bacterium
AAGGAAGAGAGATTTATGACGTGGCCTGAACATCCGACGGGGTCCTCAACGGATTGGCTGGCCAGAGCCAAGAGCGACTTGGCCATCGCCAGCGCTCCCCTTCCTGATGGTGCTTTTGACGAGGATCTGTGTTTCCATGCACAGCGAGCAGAGTCAGTAATCGGTTGGGCGGAGGCCCTGATACGGTAGCTCCGGGGAACGGAATCAAACCATCGGCACGGGCGATTTTCAGTCGCCGCGCCGGGGATTGACCACGTGGCGCAACCAACCGGTGAAAGTGTTGCCCCGCAGCGCGGCCCGGTCGAAGGCCGCCAGCCCCTCCTGCAGCGCCCTCGGATCGGTGAACCAGGAGGACCGGTGGACGAAGGGGCCCCCGGGATCGAGACGCTTGACCACCTGGGCCGGATTGCCGGCCGCCACCGCGTTGGCCGGCACGTCGCGCACCACCACCGCCCCGGCCCCCACGATGCTGTTGCTGCCGATCGTCACGCCCTTGCAGACGACGGCCCCATCGCCGAGCCAGACATTGTTTTCGATGGTCACGGGATCCGCCGGCCCCATCGAAAGCCGGTCATAGACCCCGTGCCAGTCCGCGTCGGTCACATAGACGCCGCTGGCGAACATGCAGTCGTCGCCGACCGTCACCCGGGCGGCGCTGTGGATCCTCACCCCGGGGCAGATCAGGGCACTGTGGCCGATGGTGATGGCCCCTTGATCGGCCCGGGTGGACCAGACCGATAAGCGCACCCGGCCGTCGGGGGCCGCGATGATGGTGGCATGGTCGCCGAGGCGGATGCGCGGACCGAAGATCTCCACATGCCAGGGCCGCATGAAGGTGGCGCCGGGCCCCAGATGATCCAGGTGGGGGCGCACACGGCGGCGGGCGTATGCGGCCTGAAAGCGCAGCCAGGCGTGCTTGAGCCAATAGGGGCGGTGATCTTTGCGCATGGAGCGGGTCGCCGGCGCCGCTCAGGCGCCGATGGGGGCACGCCAGAACCGGTGGCTGAACAGGCGGGCCGCCGGGGTCAGATGAAAGAGGGCGTCGGCGGCCATGAGTACCACGGCGTTGGTCCAGGTGATCTTCTCCTCGGGCCAGACCGTCATGTCCGGCACGGTGTGCCCGCACCAGAACGTACCGTCCTCAAAGCGTTTTTCACTGATCCAGCCGAAAAGCGTCTCGGCCAGGGGACGGTTTCCCATGGCGTCCAGGGCCAGGCAGAGTTCCGATGTCTCGGCCATGGTGATCCAGGGTTCGTCGGCCACGCACTTGACCCCCTGGCCCTCGACGACGAATTTCTTCCAGTGTTTTTCGATGCGCCGGCGCGCCTCGGGGCCGCTCAGCGCCCCGCTGAGGACCGGGTAGAACCAGTCCATGGAAAAGCGCGACTTGGTGACGTTGAAGCGGTGGCGCTCGTAGCGGATGGCGTGGGCCAGCCGCTGCATCCCCAGGCGCCAGTCCGGCCGCCGGATCCCGAGCTGTTCGGCCACCGCCAGGGCGCAGCGCAGGCTCATGAGCACCGAGCTGGAGCCGGTGAGCAGGGCCATGGGGTCTACCCGGCCCTCGGGGCTGATGGCCCAGTGGATTTCTCCCCCGGGAGCCTGGAGGCGCATGGCGAAATCAATGGCCCGCGCCACGGTGGGCCAGAGGGTGCCCAGAAAGTCCAGATCCCGGGTGAGCAAGTAGTGGTGAAAGACCCCCACGGCGATGTAGGCGGTCATGTTGGCATCCCGGGTGCGGTCCTCGGGCTGGCCGTCGCGGTAGGCCGAATACCAGCTTCCGTCGGCGAGCTGGCGGGCCTGCATCCAGGCGAAGGCCCGGCGGGCCGCCTCCAGGTGTCCGGCGATCCCCAGCCCCATGGCCGCTTCGACGTGGTCCCAGGGGTCGGTCTTGCCGCCCACATGCCAGGCAATTTCGCCTTCAGGGGACTGGACGGCCAGAATCAGGGCCGCCACCGCGTCCAGATCGACCCGCAGGGCCGATCGACGTGCCACAATGCCGCTTTCAATCATCTGTCAACCGTATCCGGCGCCGACACACCGCGAGAGCGGGGCCCGCTTCAAGGAATTTAAATCGATACTCAGAGGGGTTCTCTATAGACGGTTTTGGGGCGGGAGGCAACTTCTA
>CALJLV010000199.1 GCA_937982505.1 uncultured Desulfobacteraceae bacterium
GGTCCAGATCCCGATCCATCTCCTGGCGGTTGAGAAAGAACTGCAGCACCGGCGGATGAAAGTAGGCCTGGAGGATGCAGTAGGCGCAGTCCAGGGTGCAGAAGGTGCCGATGTGCAAAATTTCGTAGCCGCAGCAGGTGTACTCCCGGGTACCGGGACAGGGCCGGACCCATGCGCCCCGGTTGGCGGTGAGCCAGAGGATCTGCTTGCCCCGGGAGACGGGATCCGGGGCCGTGGCGATCTGCGCGTAGACGTCTCTGGGATCGTCGACGGGCTCCGGCGGCAGATGCAGGCGGGCGGCGATGTCGGCCACCTCTGGAAGGTGGGCCAGGGCGGCGTCCACAAAGAGGCGCTGGATCTTCGGGTCAGTATCGCAGGCGTGCATAGTAGGTCTTGCGCGAGGCGGCCAGGGCCTGGTCCAGGGTCGTGATTCCCATCTCGGCCAGCAGCGGCAGCAGCTTGAGAAAGACTTCGGCCGTGGCCAGGGCGTCGCCCAGCGCCGAGTGGCGTTTGGCCACCCGCCGGCCCAGGAGCCGCAGGCAAATGGCGTCCAGGTCGTGATCCTTCAGGTTGGGGTTGACCACCGAGGAGAGCAGAATCGTGTCGAGGACCGGCTGGATCAGGCGCACCCCGGCGACGGTTTCCTTGACCTGGAACATGCGCATGTCGAAGGCGGCGTTGTGGCCCACCAGGACGGTGTCTTCGGCAAAGCGCTGGAAGGCCGGCAGAACCCGCTCGATGGCAGGCTGGCCCATGAGGCGTTCGGGGCCGATGCCGTGGATCCGCTGCGCTTCGGCGGGCATGGGGCGCCGGGGATCCACGAGCTGGTCGAAGCTTTCCTCGCGCAGAATGCGCCCGTTGACGATGCGCACCGCGCCGATGCTGACGATCTCGTCGTGCCCGGGATCCAGGCCGGTGGTTTCGGTGTCGAAAACGGTGTAGGTCAGATCGGCCAGGGGGCGATGGACCTGATCGGCGCTCATTCCGGGCTGGTTGAAAAGATCGAAGTCGTAGAATTCCGGACGGCTCGGAGCGATGATGGCCGCGCCGCGCATCTCGGTGTCGAATCCCGCCTGGTCGTCGAGAATCGGAAATTCCAGCCGCAGTCCGGCCACGACGTCTCCGGGTGCGGGGTCCCTGCGCTGGATGGAAATGCGGTGATGGTCCAGCACCTGGCGAATGGTCAACGGCAGGTAGCGCTCGCCGGCTTGGACCGCCTGACCGAGCTGGTGGCGCAGCCACTGTTCGCCCACCGGCGGTCCGCTCCAGACCAGTTCCAGCCAGGCCCAGCGCCTGCCGTCCCTGAAATTCATTCCCAGCGCGGCCATCCCCGTCTGCTGCTGCAGGCGCGTGATCAGGCAGATGAGGGTGTCGCGCATCAGGGTCGCGTCCAGCTCCAGCGTGGCCTTGGCGCTGTGGCCCTGGGTGGAAAGGTCCGCGGCCAGCAGTCGGCTGACCTGCAGATGCACCCCGCCCAGGAAGGCGCCGGCCGGCGTCGGCTCCAGGGGCCAGAGCCCGGCGGCCGCCAGGGGGGGCGGTTCGTCCAGGGTCTGGCTGAGGGCGGCCAGTTCGTCCACCAGACGGCCCTTGAGGCTGGGCACATCTTCGATCTTCCCGTTGTCGTGGTCCAGCCCCCGCAGCAGGTCGGCCGTGCGTTGGCGCCAGCGCCGCCATTGACCGATGCAGCGCTCCTCGAATCCGATCTGGGGCTCGATATCCTTGAGCAGCAGGATGAATCCGCCGTAGCGGCCGTCATCGTAGAGGATGGGCGCCGTCTGGGCATAGAGGCGGCGTCCCGCGGCCCCCTGGAGAATGAAGCCGCTGCCCACGTCCCCGTGGGGATGCCGGTCCAGCCGTTCGGTCATCTCCTCTACCGCCTCGTCCAGGCAGGCCTGGCCCACCAGTCGAAACACGGAACGTCCCAGGCCGAGGTAGCATTCGTTGGACAGCCCTTCGGCCGGGGCCGTCTCGGGTCCCGCCAGGTAGAGCCGCGCCAGCCGGTTGTAAAGCAGGATCTGGCCCTCGGCGTTGCACAGCAGGACCCCCTGGGGCAGTTCGGCCAGGACGGCCGCCAGCATCCGCTTTTCGGCCTCGGCCTCGGCCCGCACCTGGCGGATGCGGTCGTCGATGCCCCGTTGCAAGGATTCGAAACGGTCCGCCCCGGCATTGATCATGTTGGCCAGTCGCACGATGTCGCGTCCGCCTTCAAGCTGCACGCGGTGGGCCGGATTGACGTTGATGAGAATGGCGAACTCCTCGATCAGCCGCACCAGGGGAAGGATGTAGATGTTGAACATCCCGTCCAGCCCGGCGAAAATCGCCGCCAGCAAAAGAATCAGACCCCCGAACAGATAGCCGGCATTTTTGCCGGCGATGCGCCACAGGGCCTGCTGATCCTCCCAGGACAGGCCGCGCCAGAAGAGGATGGCGAAGCCGGCGGCGATGATCGCGGTGAGCACCAGGCTGAAGGCCACGAACCACCAGAAGCGGTTGCGCTTGGCGGCGGCCAGCGGAGGACGGCGGGCGCCGGCAATGGGCGGTCCCTGGTCCCCGGATGTCCAGATCGTCTCCAACGGATTGATTTCCTGTTTGAAAGTCCTCAGACGGGATGGGATCGATCTTATCGGAAACCCGGGCGGTTGTCCACCGCCGCAAACAAAGCGCCCCCTTTGCCCGGCGGCTCGGGGAGCGCTCCGTGAGGTTCAGTCAGATGTTGACGGTTTCGGGTGCGGCCGGCCATGGGGCCATGGGGGGGCCCGCACCCGCTTTAGCCGTGGCCGGGGGTCATCCCCAGAGGCCCCAGCCGAAGCTGGCGGTAAACAAAACGGCAAAGGCCACGATTCCGATCATCCAGACGTCTTCCTGTTTCATGGTGGCTTCCTCCCTTCGAGGCCGATCAGGCCTCCTTGATCACGATCATGGTTTCCTTCTCGGCGCGCTCGATCTGGGTGGCGTTGGTGGTGGCCATCTCGGCCTTGAAGCACAGGGCCCACATCATCACGATGCCCAGAATCCACCAGGCGATCTGCCAGGACCACAGGGGCGGAAAACCCGCGAAGGAAAAGGCGCTGTTGCCCAGAATGCAGGCCGGCCCGATGGCGAAGAAGTACCAGACGGGCACCACGATCTTCATGATCGAGCGCCACTTGGCCCCGGCTTCGCTGGGGGCGTCGATGTCGTCGAGGAAGTTGCGGATCTCGGCCTGGCGCTTGAGGGTTTCATCGTCGTCCTTCATGCCCACGGCCCGGCACAGATAGGCGACCAGTATCCCGAAAAAGACCCCCCAGAAGGCCGAGTGCATGGACAGGGGATTGGGCCAGACGTAGTAGGTCAGAAAAACGGCCACCATGCCGGCCAGAACTCCCAGGAAGGCGCCCTTGCTGGGGAACTTGAAGCCCCAGATGACGCCCAGCAACAGCACGTACATCACGAACCCGAAGGCGGTGGCCAGGGCGCCCAGGATTACCAGAGCCGCCTTGGAGGTCATCCCCACGGCCAGGGCCGCGATGGTCAGGAAGGTGGCCAGGATGCGGTTGACCCAGATCTGCTCCGAATGGCTGGCCTCCTGCTTCTTGATGTAGCGCCAGTAGACGTCGCGCAGCAGGATCGATCCGCCCGTGCCGATGTAGGGCGCCGCGGTGGAGTGGATGGCGGCGATGGCCCCCATGAAGACGAAGCCCAGCATGGCCGGCGGCAGGAACTTGTTCATGAGGATGGGCACCACGGTGGCGTCCTTCATTCCCTGGAATTCGGGCAGGCCCTGGAGCTCGAGGATCTTGGCGCCCATGCCCTGGAAGGCGGTGAAAAAGAACAGGGCGAAGCCCACCACGAAGGTGGACATGAAGGCCTGCTGCCAGGCCAGGGGCTTGGGGCTCTTGATGCCGAAGGTCCACATGGTGAAGGCCGGACTGCTCTGGATGCCCATCAGGGCGAACATGTAGGTCAGGCACATCACCGCGGTCCAGGCGGTTTCCCCCTTGGCGGCCCCCAGGCCCCAGTGGATCACCCGGGGCACCTCCAGCTGGCGGGCGTCAAGCTTGGCCACATTGGCCGAAAAGGCCGACCAGCCGCCGAAGATGTCGGCCGTGATGGTGTAGTAGCCCAGGGCGATGATCCCGCCCACCAGGAGCAGGAACTGGATCACGCCGACCCAGGTGGAGGCCTTCAGGCCGCCGGTGCACACGTAGAACCAGACGATGAAGGCCATGAAGATGGCGCCGAAAGTGATGGGCACGTCGGCGATGATGTTGAACAGGGCTGCCGAGGCCATGAGCTGCACCGCCGAGTAGAACATCGAATACAGAAAGGCGGTGAGCACCACCAGCCAGCGCAGGCCCTCGTTGTTGAAATAGTAGGCGTACATGTCGCCCGGGGTGATGAACCCGTAGCGCTTGCCCAGCAGCCAGGTGCGCTTGGAGAAAAAGGTGCCGGTGATGGGAATGGTGAGCACGTAGAACGAGGCGAAGGCGTAGGCCAGACCGTCGCGCCAGATCAGCCCCGGGTGCCCGATGAAGGTCCACCCGGAAAAGGAGGCGGCCGTGGCGGCCAGCAAGAAGGCGAAAAAGGGAATCGACCGGCCGGCGATGGTGTACCCCGAGGAGGTCTTCTCGGTGAAATACCCCTTCAGCCCCCAGTAGAAGCAGTAGACGATGTAAATCCCCAGCATGATGAAAACCCAGGTTTTGCCACTCATAATGCCCTCCTGTGAGAGATCTCAGCAGGTTGCGAGTGAAAACCGGAAAGAAGCCCCTCCCCTTCCCGGCCCAGCATTCAGGACGGCACCACCTCCTTTCGCGATTCAGTCGGACGGTAACGGGTTGATTCCCAACGGTCAGCGATTCTGCGATCCGCGCCCCGGACGCCCTCTCCGGGGACGCGGATCAGGTCTGGAACAAAGGACCAATCAGCCCTGGACCATCTTTTTGATGGCGTCGACGATCTCGGGGTTGGCCAGGGTCATCACGTCCCCCACGTCGGTCTTGTTGGAGATCGACCCTAAAACCCGGCGCATGATTTTGCCCGAGCGCGTCTTGGGCATGTCGGGCACGATCCAGACCTTGCGCGGCTTGGCGATGGGTCCGATCTCGGTGGCCAGGGCCTGGCTGATGCGTTTTTCCAGCTCGGGGCTGGCGGTGAATCCCGGCTTGAGGGCCACGTACAGATCCGGCACCACGCCCTTGATATCGTCTTTGACCGGCACCACGGCGGCCTCGGCCACTTCGGGCACCACCAGGGCGGCCGACTCGAGTTCCTTGGTGCCCAGGCGGTGGCCCGAGACGTTGATGACATCGTCGATGCGCCCCAGAATGCGGTAGTAGCCGTCCGGGGCTTCCACCGCCGCGTCGCCGGTAAGGTAGGGCCAGTCGCGCCAGTCCTTGCTCTTGGGGTTCTTGCAGTAGCGTTCAAAATACTGGCGCACGAAACGGTCGCGGTCGCCCCAGATGGTCTGGAACATCCCCGGCCAGGGGTTCTGAATGCAGATGTTGCCGGCCTTGCCGGCCCCCCGGGGCAGCGCCTTGCCGTCTTCGTCGTAGATGATGGGGTGAATCCCGGGCATCCCCGGCCCGGCGCTGCCCGGCTTCATGGGGGTGATGGCCGGCAGGGTGGAGCACAGAAACCCCCCGGTCTCGGTCTGCCACCAAGTGTCCACGATGGCCGCCTTGCCCTTGCCCACCACGTGGTAGTACCACTTCCAGACCTCGGGCTCGATGGGCTCGCCCACGGTCGTCATGTGCTTGAAGTGGTAGGTGTACTTGGCCGGCTCGTCCGGGCCGATCTTGCGCAGGGCCCGGATGGCGGTGGGCGCGGTGTGGAAGATGTTGACCCCCAGGTCCTGGGCGATGCGCCAGGGCCGCCCCGGATCCGGGTAGTTGGGGATCCCCTCGTAGATCACCGAGGAGGCGCACAGGGAAAGCGGCCCGTAGACGATGTAGCTGTGTCCCGTGATCCAGCCGATATCGGCCATGCACCAGTAGACGTCCTCGGGGTGGATGTCCTGGACGTACTTGCTGGTGCCGGTGACATAGGCCAGGTAGCCGCCCGTGCCGTGCTGGCAGCCCTTGGGCTTGCCGGTGGTGCCGCTGGTGTACATGAGAAACAGGGGCGCCTCGGCGGGCATGGGCACCGGGTCGATGCGCCGGCCGTAGTAGTTCTTGAGCAGTTCGTTGACGAAAACGTCGCGGCCCTCCACCATGGGGGTGTCCGCCGAGTACTTGCCCGGGTAGCGCTGCCATACGAGGACTTTTTTCACCTGGTGGCCGGCCGCCGCGGAGGTCTTGCAGGCTTCATCGGCCTTTTCCTTGTGGTCCAGGAGCTTGCCGCCCCGGTAGTAGGCGTCCATGGTGATCAGATAATCGGACCCCGAGTCCAGGATCCGGTCGGCGGCCGCCTTGCCGGAAAAGCCGCCGAAGACCTGGCTGTGAATCACCCCCAGCCGGGCGCAGGCCAGCATCGTGATGGGCAGTTCGGCGACCATGGGCAGGTGCAGGGTGACCCGGTCGCCGGCTTTGAGCCCGCAGTAATCCCGCAGCAGGGCGGCCATCTCGTTGACCCGGACATACAGTTCCTGGTAGGTGATGTGGTCGACACGCTCCTCTTCGAGTTCCGGAACGAAGTGGATGGCGGTCTTGTTGCGGTTCTTGGCCAGATGCCGGTCGATGCAGTTGTACGAGGCGTTGATCCGGCCGCCCTTGAACCACTTGAAGCAGGGGGCGTCGCTGGTATCGAGGATCTCGGTCCAGTACTCATACCAGGAGAGCAGGTCGGCATACTCTTTGAAGCAGTTGGGGAAGTTTTCCAGGCTGAAGCGCTCGTAGATCGACGCGTCGGTCATGTTGGCCTGGGCGACAAAGTCCAGCGGGGCGTGGAAGTAGTCCTCCTCCTGCCAATGAACGGCAATAGTGGCTTCCGAGGTCTCGATGTTTTCTTTTTCTTCTGCCATTTTCTTCTCCTCCTCTTGGATTGTTGTGGCCCATGCCGCTGCGATTAGGGGGTGGTGGCGACCCCGATCCGGGGGGCCTCGGCGCGGCCCACACCGCGCAGAAAGATGCCGAAAGCCAGATCGAGGGTCTCCTTGAGAAAATCGTCGTTCCGGTCGACGATGCGCTTGTTCTCCTCCCGGAGCACCATGCCTGAAAACAGGGACCAGAGGATGTCGGCCAGGGTCGAAGGGTTCAGGTCCATGAGCAGACCGGCCTCGATGGCCTCGCCGAAGATCTTGGTGATGGCTTTGAGTGAGCGTTGGGACAGCTTCTGGATATCCTGAAACAGTTCAGGGGTCAGGTTGGTGAGGGTCTCGCTCGACTGCAGGTGGAACATGTTGACCATGATGAGTGGATCGAACTTGTAAACGTCGTACATGGCCTCCTTGAGGGCCTCCATGCGCTGGTTGGGGGATACCTCCTCTTCCTTGATCACATGGTCCAGGCGGATGTTGAGGTACTGCAGGATCCGCAGGGAGAGTGAGGCGTAAAGCTCGTCCTTGTTGCGGAAGTAAAGGTAGAGGGTGCCGGGGCTCAGCTCGGCCTGCTGGGCGATGTCCTCCATGGTCGCCCGGCTGAACCCCTTCTCGGAAAAGACGCGCTTGGCCGCCACGATGATCTGCTGGCGCCGGCGCTCCTTTTCCCGCTCCTTGCGTTCCTGGATGCCCATAAGATTATGAATTGGATTTAGTTCTTTTACGTCGCTCTATCCGATGCCGATGGGTCTGTCAAGTAAAAAAAAATCATATTGTAATTTTTCAATATTAATTGGTAGGGTCTCTGGGCTGAAGTGGCCGCCCCTGGCGGCAAGGAGGGACCTGTGGCTCTGGCAAAAGGTCGAAAGGGGCTTTGATGAATCTGAATCTTCCGTTCTCGAACGCTTTTCCCAAATCTGTGGCCTGGGCCTTCTATCTTCTGGTGGGAGGCTGGGCCGGACACCTCCTTTTCATCTATCTTTTCTTTTCCATCGCCCAGGGGCCCATCCCCGACAAGATTCTGTTCCAGCAGCTGGCGATTGTCGGCTTTCTGGGGTATTTCCTCTATCGCGCCAAAAAGTGGTCCCGCCCCCTCTGCCTTTTGTGCAACGCGCTGATCATCGTGCTTTACGCCTGCCTTGCAGCCCTGTTTTTCCAGTCCCGGCCCTGGCTGGGGCTTCTGGCCCTGTGGGTCGTCGCTGTCTTTGCCGCGGCTTCCTGGCTGCTCCTGGGCCGCGACGCCAAGGCGCATTTCGACGGATCGCCGCAGGGCCGCCCCTGAGGGGGGGGACCTGCGGCCACGGTGGGAAAATCCAACACAGTGGAGAACGAGAATGGCTCTGGAACCCAAAACCGTCACCTGCCAGTGCGGCGCCGAGTACCGGATTCGAAGGCCGGTCCACTACTGTACGGCCTGCGGCAGGGCCGTCTTCTACTCGGAAGGATACCGGCGCCGGGATCGGCTCAACAACTACTACGTGTATCTGGCCGTGGCGGTGGTGATCGGGTTCGTGGTCTACATCTTCATCGAGATGATCGCCGATCCCCTGCTCAAGATGTAGATCCCAGTGCCAGGAGCGGTTCCAGGTCGGGATGCCGCCCCAGGGCCTCGAGCATGTCGCGATGGCGCCGCAGATCCTGGCGGCTGGCAAAGGAGAGGGTCAGACGGTAATGGCGCCCTTCAAAATCGGGCGGTGCGCAGAGGTCGGCCCCTTCGGTCAGGGGGAGCCGGCGGCGCAGGGCGTGGAAGCACTCTTCGGTGCGGCTCAGATGGGGAAAGCGCCGCCGGCGCAGCACCTGGCGCAGCGCCAGGGCGCGCCGGGCCCGGTCACCGTGCGCATCGGCCAGGATTTGCGCCACGGCCGGCGCGTCGAGAACCTCATCGGCAGGCCGCCCCTCGCCGCGGGCAATCTCCCGCACCAGTTCCAGCAGTTCCCGTTGCCGGTTGAGCCCCAGGCGTAAGGAAACCATCAGGGTGCAAAGACGCTCGGCGGTGTCCGGGGGCAGCCGGGCGAGGCTTTCGGCCGTCGGCAGGGCCACCTCGCCGGCCGCCACCGCGGCCTGGATGGCGTCGGGCAGGCTGCACAGGTCCGTGAAACGCCGTTCGGCCGCCGGGTTGCCCGGCAGCCCCAGGGCCTGCAGGGCCTTGTGCCGGCACACCTCGTCGGGGGCCGTGCGCCGCAGCAGAGACAAGGCGCGGCCGATTTCCACCGGATTCAAGGCCCGCTGGCCGGCATTGTGAGCGACGGCCCACAGGGCGCAGCGCCAGGCATCGGCGGTGTCCGGAACCAGACGCGCCGCCACCTGGGGCCATCCCAGACTCCGGCAGGCCGCCAGGCGGCGAAATCCGCTGACCACCGCCAGCTTCTCGCCCACCTGCCGCAAAAGAAGCGGACAGACCAGGCCCACCCCGTCAATGGAGGCCTTCAAGCGGTCGATGGCCTCGCCGGTGCTGATGCGAAACGACAGATCCGAGTCGTCGATGGCCGAGACGCGAATCTGGCGGATCTCGTCGATCATGCCGGCCGTCCGGTCAGCCGCGCAAGGGCTTCGAGGTACTTGGCCCGGGTGGCCTCGATCACCTCGGCCGGCAGGGGCGGCGCCGGTGGTTTCTGGTCCCAGTCCAGGGTCAGCAGATAGTCGCGCACGAACTGCTTGTCGAAGCTTTGCTGGGCGCCGCCGGGGAGGTAGCCGTCCTCGGGCCAGAAGCGCGAGGAATCCGGCGTCAGCACCTCGTCGATGAGAATCAGCCGGTCGTCGAGGAGACCGAATTCGAATTTGGTGTCGGCGATGATGATCCCCCGGGCGGCGGCCAGCTCGGATCCCCGCCGATAGATGGCCAGGGACAGATCGCGGGCCTGTTCGGCCCATCGGGAGCCCACGAGGCGCGCGGCCGTGGCGAAATCGATGTTTTCATCGTGGGCGCCCGCTTCGGCCTTGGTCGACGGGGTAAAAAGCGGTTCCGGGAGGCGGTCCGATTCGCGCAGCCCCCGGGGCAGCGCAATGCCGCAGACCCGGCCGCTGCGCAGGTACGATTTCCAGCCCGAACCGCTCAGGTAGCCGCGCACCACGCATTCGATGGCCAGAGGGCGGCACTTCTGCACCAGCATGCTGCGCCCCCGGAGCTGTTCGGCATAGGGCCGGCAAACCGCCGGATACAGGTCCACGTCGGCCGTGATGACGTGGTTTTCCGCCAGGGGGCGCATCTGTTCGAACCAGAAAAGGGATATCTGGGTCAGCACCCGGCCCTTGTCCGGGATGGGATCCGGCAGCACCACGTCGAAGGCCGAGAGACGGTCGGTGGCCACCATGAGCAGCCGGTCTCCCAAATCGTAGATGTCGCGGACCTTGCCGCGCTGCAGCAGGTTCAAGCCGGGAAAGTCGGTTTGACGCAGGGTGAAAGTCATCTTTTATTTATCCTGTTGATATGGTTATTGGTCTTCGAAGAGTTGAATGTAGCGAGTGAGTATCTGACGGGCGTTGTCGGTCATGTGAAGAAAATGAATCCCGGTCTGATATCGATTCTCCGGGGTTGGATGGCAGTGGACCGCCCGTCCCTCGATGGTCACCAGATCCTCGCCCAGGCCGATGGTCAGCGCCAGGGTTTCTCCGGGAGCGATGGTCTCGCGGGTTTCCAGGAGGATGCCGGACTGGGATACGTTCAAGGTTCGCCCCATCCCCTGCCGCTGGGGCTGGGCATCTCCGGGCAGGCCGTAGTGGAGCAGATTGAGGGATTCATGGCGCGCGTGGCGCCGCTGATCTGAGTTCATGTTTCGGCGACCCCGAAAAGACGGTGTTCTAGCGGTTCAGTGTTTTCGTTCGTCTCCCTTGAGCGCCATGCGCGTGGTCACCGACATGGCGATCACCAGATTGTCGAAAATGTTCTTGAAGGTGGTCGAGAGGCGTTCGAACTCGGCTTCCAGAGCCGCGCTGTCCAGTCGCGTGAGGCGGATGGGTTCCTCCACCAGGACCGCGGCGGCGTGCGGTTCGTGGCCGATGTCGGCAAATGGGATCAGGCCGAAGACATCCCCGGATTCCAGCCGGGCCAGCACGGTTGGATGCGCGTCGGGGGCGCGCACCACCGCGGCGCGGCCCTCGGTGATCAGATACAGGCCTTCGGTGGGCCGATCCCCATCGTAGCTCAGCGGTCTGAAGTCCTGGAGCCGATCCGCGGCGGGCCTGGAGGTCACGATGAGATCGTTCAGCTGCCGCAGCCGATGGTCCAGGCTCAGCCCCACCCGGCGCATGGCATGGCTCATGCGGCTGTACTCGGTGGCCAGGCGCTGGAAATCCAGGACCCCCAGGACCACCTTGGTGGCGGCCACGCAGGACTCGCTGCGAATGTGGCCGTGAATGGAAAATGCCGACAGGCTGCCGATGAAGGCCCCTTCTCCCAAACTCATGATCCGGCACGGGCCCTCGGGCGTCTGTCGAAAGATGTCCACCTGACCTTCCAGAATGACCCAGATCCAGTTGCCATAGGAACCTTCGTGGACGATGGGCGCCCCGGGGGCGTAATGCTCCTCGTCCACCACCGACATGTAATCCACCAGCGGCCCCCGCACCATTCCCGAAGCGGCGCTGCGGGCCTTGGCCGAACCATCTCCGGGCGCCAGGCCGATCCGGGGCACCTCCCCATCATCGAGCATGCGCAGCCCGTCGAGGATGATTTCCATCCGGCTCTGCTGAATGGTCTGGGAAATGGAGAAAGGCTCCCGGCTGAAGGCGAACTGGCCCACCCCCCAGCCGAAAAGCGTGTAGAGGGCGTCGAGGCCGTTCTTGGCGCCGCAGACGGCGTGCACCGGGTTGCCGTTGCTGAAATAGACCAGCCCCGGTTCCGGGTTCTGTTCGGTGCGCAGGCGCAGAATCCCGTTGGATCCGTTACCGCCCAGCATCTGCAGCAGGTCTGCCAGGCTTAGGAAGGTCAAGTCTCCGGAGAGGACCGTCAGCGCGCTCATGTCGGTTCAGCCCAGTGCATTTCTTGGTGCAGATGTCGCAGGGTCAATTTGAGGGCCTCCTTGAGCGTGGCCGGCACCCCTTCGCCGCGGATGGCGCTGGCCGGGAATACCGGGGCCTGGAGCTGACGGTTAAGCTCCCGCTGCATCTGTTGCACGGGCATCACCGGGATTCCCTCGGTTTCCAGATCCCGCTTGTTGAACTGGAACACCAGGGGCACCTTGAAGATGCTCAGCCCGTAGGACTTCAGGTTGGCGGCCAGATCCTTGAGCGAAAGGATGTTCTTCTCGCGCCGCACGCTCATGGAGTCGGCGACGAAGACCAGCCCGTCGACCCCCTTGAGCACCAGCTTGCGCGTGGAGCCGTACTTGACCTGTCCCGGGACGGTGTACAACTGCACCCGGACATCGCAGCCGCGAATCTTGCCCAGGCCCAGGGGCAGAAAGTCGAAAAACAGGGTCCGGTCTCCCTCGGTGTTGATGGACACCATTTCACCGGCAATCTGCCGGGCGAAGGTCCGATGGATCCATTCCAGATTGGTGGTCTTGCCGCAGCGCCCAGGGCCGTAAAAGACCAGCTTGCATTCGATTTCACGCTTTTTGACGTTGAAGACAGCCATATGCCAGAAACTCCCCGATCCGGCCCCGACGGGTCAGATGCCGGCGATCTTGAGGCCGACGCTGAAACAGCCTTTGCGCGGTCCGACCTTGATCTGGTTCTTTTCCATGATTTTGGCCGTCCCCTTGAAAATGGCCATGGGAGAGGTCAGTTCCACTTCGGCCAGGGTTTCACCGAGCCGCAGGGCCTCGAAGACCTCCTTTTCGCGCTCGTCGATGAGAATGCTGATCAGGTTGCCGGACTGGAAGCTGACCTCGTATTCCAGACGCCGCACCTTGCGGTCACGGCCGGTGATCTGGAAGCTGACCGCGGTAATGTCGATAACGTCCTGGTCCGCGGGGTTGTCCGCGGACATCTCCACCAGGGTGATCCCCAGCGTGGCGTGATCGGGATCCGGCAGGGTAGCTGAAATGCCTTTCTGGGGCAGCAGGTTTTCGAGAAAGCGCTTGAGCTTGCCCAGCATTTCCGGATCGAAGCGCGGATCGGCGAGCCACTGGCCGTACTGGCGAACGGCCGTCTGGGGGTCGTCGCCGTTTAATCCGCAGCGCAGGATGTTCTTGGCCGCCACAAAACGGATGGCCGGGCGGTCCAGAAGGACGCTGAATTGCTGAATGGCCCGGCTGTACTGGCCAAACTGCACCAGCGCCAGGATCCCCTGGAGGGCGGCTTGTTCCGGATTCTCGGCGTCTCCGAAACTGAACAAGCGCTGGATGAGGGCCTGATCCTGCGGCGCGACTTCGGGCGTCAGGGGGGACTTTTCAAGGGTCCTCAACCTGGCGTCGAGGCGGCTGATCCGCACGTCCAGGTGCTGCAGCAGGGCGGCCCGGTTCTTGACCTGGGGGTGAGCGTCAATCAGTCTTCGGGCGTGCTGGTAGTGCTGGCGCGCTTCGCTGAGCAGCCCCTGGGACTGGTAGACATCGGCGCTTTTGATCAGGGATTTGAGCTTTGCGGCCAGATCCATGACGACCTCTTGGGAAGTGCCCATCCGCTGCATCGGGACGGGCTGCGCTGGGCGCCCTGTCCGAGGGGGCGAGCCGTAACGTGTCAGGCTAACCCGTTCGTCCCATAAAAGTCAACAACTTGGGGGCTTAGCTGACGTTGCCATCCCCATCGGCCTGGCGCCGGGGTATGGCCGTCGGGTCTCCTTGCGGCGGACCTGATTCGTGAAGATGGGCCTGGAGTCTGGCGGCCAGCGCCGGCGGCAGGCCGGCGGCCCTCAATTCCGCCATCGTGGCGCTGCGGATCCGGCCCACGGTGCCGAATCTGGCCAGCAGGCGCTGCCTGCGCCGCGGCCCAAGCCCCCGGATTCCGTCGAGCCGGGAAGCCACGGCGGCCTTTGCCCGGCGCCGGCGGTGAAAACCGATGGCGCAGCGATGGGCCTCGTCGCGCACCGCCTGGAGCAGGAGGCGCGCCCCGGGATGGCGGCCGAAGGAGACGGGATTGGTCCGGCCAGGGATGAAGATCCGGTCCTCGGGTTCCCCCCGCCGCGGGTCGGCCTTGGCGATGGCGGCCAGGGCCAGGGCGGATCCCAGACCGAGTTCGTCCAGGATGCGCCGGGCGGTGCTGAGCTGGCCCCTGCCCCCGTCCACCAGGAGCAAATCCGGGATATCGGCCGTGTCGGGACCGGCGCGGAAACGCCGGCCGAGCACCTCGGCCATGGCGGCGTAATCGTCCGGATCCGCGATGGGCCCGCGGATCTTGTAATGCCGGTAGGACGGCGGGTCGGGGGCCGCATCGGCAAAGACCACCAGGGCACCGACGCTCTGGCGGCCGCCGGTGGTGGAAATGTCCACGCAGGCGATGCGGCGCGGCAGCCGGTCCATCTGCAAGCACCGCTGAAGATGGACCAGCAGGTCCTCGCGCCGCGCGCGCTCGGTGCCCAGACCCTTGAGCGCCTGGGCGGCGTTCTCGGCCGCCAGGGCCGTCAGACGGGCCTTTTCCCCTCTGGCCGGGCAGATCAGACGGACCCGCCGGCCCCTGATCTCGGAAAGCCATTCCTCGATCAGCGCGCGGTCTTCGGCCTCGACGGCCACCAGGACCTCCCGGGGCAGGGTCGCGCCGCCGGCATAGTACTGGCGGATGAAGCCGGCCAGCAGTTCGCCTTCGTCCATGGGATTGGCCGGCATTTCGAAGTGGCGCGTGCCCACCAGAAACCCGCCGCGCACGGTGAGCAGGGTCACCAGATCCGCCACGGGCCCCCGGGCGGCGGCGATCACGTCCCGGTCCTTGAAGTCGTCGGTCACGGCCACCTGCTTTTCCAGGGTCTTTTCCAGGGCAAAGATCCGGTCCCGCAGCACGGCGGCGCTTTCGAAATCCTCGTTGTCGGCCGCCTGGCGCATGCGCCGGCGCATGGCGCGGAGCAGCTGCGGGGTGCGCCCGCGCAGGAACAGCACCACCTCGCGCACCGCGGCGGCGTAGGTGCCGCGGTCCACCGGCAGGCAGCACGGCGCGTGGCAGACCCCCATCTGGTGGTGCAGGCAGGGTCGCGATCGCTGGGCGAATTCACGGTCCCGACATTTGCGCAGCTTGAAGAGCCGGTCGATGAGCCTGAGGGTGGCGCGCACGGCGGCCGCCGAGGCGTAAGGGCCGAAATAGAGGGCCCCGTCCGGGGCGGTGCGCCGCACCACGGTGATCCGGGCAAAGGATTGGCGCGGGTCGAGGCGCAGCGACGGATAGCGCTTGTCGTCTTTGAGAACCACGTTGTAGCGCGGCCGGTGGCGCTTGATCAGGTTCGACTCGAGGATCAGGGCTTCCTTCTCGGAGGCCGTCACCACCGTTTCCAGGGTGGCGATCTGGCGGCGCAGGAGCGCGGTCTTGGGGTCCAGGGGACCGGCCGCGCGGAAATGGCTGGCCAGGCGCTGTTTCAGGCTTCTGGCCTTGCCCACGTAGAGGACCCGGCCGCGCGCGTCGCGCATGAGATAGACCCCGGGCCGGTGGTCGGTCTGGGTCAGGTGGGCCAGGACCGCCTCGGGGATGGGATATGACCCGGCATCGCTGGTCATGGGGAGGCGTCGCCCTGTACCGGGTGAGCGGTTTCGAAAACCAGAATCTTCTGCAGGGCGCGGATGCGGTCGCGCAGGATGGCGGCCTCCTCGAAGCGCAGATCTCTGGCCGCGGCGGCCATCTGCCGGCGCAGGGACTCGAGGCGGGCCTCGAGCCCTTCGGTGGAGGTCGTCTCGTCCAGGGGTTCGACGCTTTCGGCCACCCGGGCTCGAGGGGCCTCGGGTTCGCCGAAGACCGGAGCCAGGGCCTTCTGCACCGTTTGCGGGGTGATCTGGTGGCGCCGGTTGTAGGCAAGCTGAATGGTCCGGCGCCGCCCGGTCTCCTCCATGGCCTGGCGCATGGCCGCGGTGACGGTTTCGGCGTACATCACCACCCGGCCCTGGGCGTTGCGGGCCGCACGGCCGAAGGTCTGGATCAGGGACCGGGCCGAACGCAGAAATCCTTCCTTGTCGGCGTCCATGATGGCCACCAGGGCCACCTCGGGCAGATCCAGCCCCTCGCGCAGCAGGTTGATGCCGATGAGCACGTCGAAGGCGCCGGCCCGCAGGTCCTGAATGATCCGCATCCGTTCCAGGGTGTCGATATCCGCGTGCAGGTAGCGCACCCGCAGGCCCAGATCGCTGTAGTACTCGGTGAGATCCTCGGCCATGCGCTTGGTCAAGGTGGTTACCAGCACCCGCTGCTGGAGAAGCGCGCAGCGGCGGATTTCGGCCAGCAGATCGTCCACCTGATGGCGGGCCGGGCGGACCTGGACTTCCGGGTCCACCAGTCCGGTGGGCCGCACGATCTGCTCGGCGACGGCATCGCCGGCCAGGCCCCGCTCGTACTCGGCCGGCGTGGCCGACACGTAGACCACCTGAAACACCCGGGCGGTGAACTCTTCGAAGCGCAGGGGCCGGTTGTCCAGAGCCGAGGGAAGCCGGAACCCGTAGTTCACCAGGGTCTCCTTGCGCGAGCGGTCCCCTTTGTACATGGCCCGCAGCTGGGGCACGGCGATGTGGCTTTCATCGATGCAGACCAGAAAGTCGGCCGGAAAGTAGTCCAGAAGGGTCGGCGGCGGCGCTCCGGGGCCCCGCCCGGTCAGATGGCGGCTGTAGTTCTCGATCCCGTTGCAGTAGCCCAGCTCCTGGAGCATCTCCAGATCGAAATGGGTCCGCTCCTCGATGCGCTGGGCCTCCAGGAGGCGGTTTTCATCCCGAAAAAAGGCGATGCGCGTCTTGAGCTCGTCGAGGATCGAGGCAAAGGCCCGCTTGAGGGTGCGCTGTTGGGTGACGTAATGGCTGGCCGGATAGACGGTGGCGCGGGTCAGGCGCCGCAGGGTGCCCCCCCGCAGGGGATCGATCTCGCTGATGGCTTCCACCTGGTCGCCGAAAAAATCGATCCGCAGCGCCTTTTCCTCCTCGTAGGCCGGAAAAACCTCCACCCGATCGCCCCGGACCCGGAACACCCCCCGGTGGAAATCGACGTCGTTGCGTTCGTAGTGCATCTGGACCAGCGAGGCGATGAGTTTTTCCCGCCCGAGCGCGTCCCCCACCCCCATCTCGGTGCGCATGGCCAGGTAGTCTTCCGGAGCGCCCAGGCCGAAGATGCACGACACGCTGGCCACCACGATGACATCCCGGCGGCTCAGGACCGACCGGGTGGCCGAATGGCGCAGCTTGTCGATCATCTCGTTGATGGACGAATCCTTCTGGATGTAGGTGTCGCTGGCCGGGATATAGGCCTCGGGCTGGTAGTAGTCGTAATAGCTGACGAAGTACTCCACCGCGTTGTCGGGGAAAAGGCCCCTGAACTCCTGGTAGAGCTGGGCCGCCAGGGTCTTGTTGGGCGCGATGACCAGGGTGGGCTTGTCCACCCGGGCGATGACCTGGGCCATGGTGAAGGTTTTGCCCGAGCCGGTGACCCCCAGCAGCACCTGGTGGGGCCGGCCTTCGTCGATCCAGCGGGCCAGGGCCTCGATGGCCGCCGGCTGGTCGCCCCTGGCGGCAAACGGAGAGACGATCTGAAACAGTCCCATCAATCCGCCATGCGCCAGACGGTCCCTTCGGGCCGGTCCTCGATGGTGACGCCCATGGCGCTGATCTCGGCCCGCAGCCGGTCCGCCTCGGCCCAGTCGCGGGCTTTGCGCGCCGCGGTGCGCCGGGCGATGAGATCCTCGACGGCGGCCGCGTCGACATGGCGGGCCTGGCTCTGGAAGTAGGCCTCCGCCTCCCGGGTCAGGATTCCCAGCACCTCGCCCATGCGCAAAATGGCGCCGTGGTTGGCGGCCACCTGGTCCGCGTCGGGCTCGGGGCCGTCCAGCAGCAGGTTGGTGGCCCGCACGGCCTCGAAGAGGATGCCGATTCCCGCGGCGGTGTTGAAGTCGTCGTCCATCTCCACGGTGAATTGTCCCCAGTAGGGACTGGCCGCCACCTCGTCGGGCGGGGCGGGACGCCGGCCGGACAGGCGGCGCAGGAGGGTGTAGACCCGGGTGAGTTTGGCCGAAGCTTCGGCCATGGCCTCGGGAGTGAAGTCGATGGGGCTGCGATAGTGGCTGGAGAGCAGAAACATGCGCACCGCTTCGGGGTGGTGCTGCTGCAGGACGTCGCGGATCATGAGAAAGTTGTTCAGGGATTTGGACATCTTCTCGTGGTTGATGTTCACAAAGCCGTTGTGGAGCCAGTACTTCACGTAGGGATGCCCCGAGGCGGCCTCGCTCTGGGCGATCTCGTTTTCGTGGTGGGGAAAGATCAGATCCTGGCCCCCGCCGTGGATGTCGAAAGTGTCTCCCAGCAGGGTGCTGCTCATGGCCGAGCACTCGATGTGCCAGCCGGGCCGGCCCCGGCCCCAGGGGCTGTCCCAGGCGGGCTCATCCGGTTTGGCCGCCTTCCAGAGGGCGAAATCGTGGGGGTGGCGCTTGCGTTCGTCCACCTCGACGCGGGCCCCGGCCTCCATGTCTTCCATCCGCCGTCCCGAAAGACGGCCGTAACCGTCGAAGGTGGTCACGTCGAAGTAGACGTCCCCGTCCACCGCATAGGCGTGGCCGCGGCGCACCAGGCGCTGGACCAGCTCGATGATGGGGCGGATGAACTCGGTCACCTTGGGTTCGTGGTCGGCGCGCTCGACCAGCAGCGCGTCCATGTCGGTGTAGAAGGCCTCGATGAAGCGCGCCGCCACCGCCCCCGGGTCCTGGCCGGTCTCGTTGGCGCGGCGGATGATCTTGTCGTCCACGTCGGTGAAGTTGCGCACGTAGGTGACCTGGAAACCGCGCCGGCGCAGGTAGCGGGCGATGACGTCGAAGACCACCACCGAGCGGGCGTGACCGATGTGGCAGTAATCGTAGACCGTGGGACCGCAGACGTACATGCGCACCCGGCCCGGCTCGATGGGTTCGAAGGGCTGCTTTTGGCCGCCGAGGGTGTTGTAGACGCGCAGGGTCATAAAGATCTCCTTGTGGCTTTTGAATCGGGCGGATCCGACCCATCGGTCGGGTTGTCTTTTGGCCCTGAAGGGCTGTCTGGGACCACCGGTACCAGCAGGGCCACGCAGGCCGCGGCGATCCCCTCGCCCCGGCCCAGCGGGCCGAGCCCTTCGGCGGTGGTGGCCTTGATGTTGACCTGGTCCGGATCCAGGCCGGTGGCCCGGGCGATGCGGGCCGCCATGGCCTCGCGATGGGGCGCCATGCGCGGGGCCTGGGCGAAGATGGTGGCGTCGAGGTTGCCCACGGCAAGGCCGCGGCCGCGGACCATGCGCGCGCAGCGGGACAAGAGGACCAGGCTGTCGATTCCGGCCAGGCTCGGGTCGCTGTCGGGAAAATGGGTGCCGATATCGCCCAGACCGGCCGCGCCCAGCAGGGCGTCGCAGACCGCGTGGACCAGGGCGTCGGCGTCCGAATGGCCCAGCAGCCCCCGTTCAAAGGGGATACGCACGCCGCCGAGAATCAGCGGCCGTCCGGTGACCAGGCGGTGAACATCGTATCCCATGCCGACGCGGATCATGCCTGGTGTCCTTAGCATAACGGGGGCCGCTTGCCAACGCGCGGTTTGGGCCACAAGGCGGTTGACAAAAGCGGCGGAAAGTTCGAGGTATCGTGGCAGAATGTCGCCGACTCACCAAGCCGTGAACCCTGGCAGGAGGAACCCGACGCGATGATCGATTGGCACCACCTCATGGACAGGACCGTCCGCCAGGGGCGCCGGGCGCTGGCCGACGCCGACGCCAAGCGCCTTCTCCGGGCCCATGGGATTCCTCTGGTTGCCGAAGTCCGTGCGGCATCGCCCGCCGCGGCGGCCCGGGCCGCCTCGGACACCGGATTCCCCGTGGTACTCAAGGGAGATGGCCCCGACCTGCTGCACAAGACCGAACTGGGGCTGGTGCGCCTGGGGCTGTCGACGCCGGCGGCGGTGGAGACGGCCGCGGTCCAGATGCGCAGCAGCGCCGGCCGGGATCTGGACGGATTTCTCGTCCAGCCCCAGCTTTCCGGCCGGCGCGAGTTCGTGGCGGGCCTTTTCCGCGATCTCCAGTTCGGCCCGGTGGTGCTCTTCGGCCTGGGCGGCGTGCTCACCGAGGCCCTGGGGGACGTGACCCTGCGCCTGGCGCCCCTGACGCGCCGGGAGGCGGCCGCCATGTTGACCGAAATCCGGGCCCGGCCGCTCCTGGAGGCTTTTCGCGGCGAGGCGGCCGTGGCCGTCGAGTCCATGGTGGACATCCTCATGGCCCTGTCCACCATCGCCGTCACCTATCCCCAGGTGGCCGAAATCGACCTCAATCCCCTCCTGATCGCACCCGACGGCCAGCCGGTGGCGCTGGACGCCCTGGTGACCCTGGCGGCCCCCGCGGCCCCGGTCCAGCAGCGTCCTGCGGTGGCCCCCGAAGATCTCGGGGCCCTGTTCCAGCCCCGGCGCATCGCCTTCGTGGGGGCCTCGGCCAGACTGGGCAAGTGGGGCCACATGCTGGTGACCCATACCCTGGGGGGCGGCTACCCGGGAGAGATTTTTCTGGTCAACCCCAAAGGCGGGACGATTTTCGGCCGCCCGGTGTTCCGTCAGGTGGCCGACCTGCCCGAGGGGATCGATCTGGCGGTGATCACCGTTCCTGCCGCGGCGGTGCCGGCCCTCATCCCCCAGCTGGCGCAGCGCCGGATCCGCTATGCGGTGCTGATCAGCTCCGGGTTCGGGGAAACCGGCGCCGGCGGCAAGGCCCTGGAGGCCGAGCTGGTGCGGGCGGCCCGTCAGGCCGGGGTGCTGCTCCTAGGCCCCAACACCATGGGGATCTGCAACCCGCACATCCGCCTCTACTGCACCGGTTCGGCGGTCCAGCCCGAGCCCGGGTCCACCGCCATGGTGGCCCAGTCGGGCAACATGGGCGTTCAGCTGCTGGCCTTCGCCGAGGACCAGGGCATCGGCATCCGGGCCTTCTGCGGTTCGGGCAACGAGGCCATGATCACCGTCGAGGACTACCTGGAGGGGTTCGCGGTGGACCGGCTGACCCAGACCGTGCTGCTCTACGTGGAAAGCGTCAAGGACGGACGGCGCTTTTTCGAGAACGCCCGCCGCGTAGGGGGGCGCAAGCCGGTGGTGCTGCTCAAGGGGGGCCAGAGCGAGGCCGGCCGCCGGGCCGCCGCCAGCCACACCGGTGCCATGGCCGGAGACCGGCGGGTCTTCGACGCCGTCTGCCGCCAGGCCGGGATCGTCAAGGTCGAGCAGCCCATGGACCTGCTGGACCTGGCCGCCGCCTTCGCTTCGCTTCCCCTGCCCCGGGGCAACCGGGTGGCCATCATGACCCTGGGCGGGGGCTGGGGGGTGATCGGCGCCGATCTTTGCGCCCGCAACGGGCTGGATCTGCCCGATCTGAGCCCGGAACTGGTGGAGCGCTGCGACGCCCTCCTGCCCCCCTACTGGAGCCGCTCCAATCCCATCGATCTGGTGGGCGAAAACGACCCCGCGCTTCCACTGACCATCCTCGAGAGCCTCATGGCCTGGGAGGGCTGCGACGCGGTGGTCAACCTGGGCATTCTCGGCCGGCGCGTCTTCCTGGGCCGCATGGGAAAGGCGGTCAGGGGGTTCGATCCCCAGGGCGACGACAGCGAAATCCAGGCGGCCATCGGCCTCATCGAGGCTTTCGAGGCGCGCTTTATCGTCCGCTGCGTCGAGCTGATGGAGCGCTACCGCAAACCCATCCTGGGGGTCAGCCTGCTCACCGACGCGGCCGCGCGCACCGTCTATCCGGTGGAGGATCGACCTTTCCGGGCCGTCTTCTATCCCACCCCGGAGCGGGCCATCCGGGCCCTGGCGCGCATGGTCGACTATGCGGGGTTCAGATCCGCCGAGCAGCGGCCCGCCACGGGGCCGCCGGCCGCGCGCGAGGGGTCGGCATGACGCTCCCCGGGCAAGAAGGATGCCATTTGGCCGCCGAAGAAAAGCCCGCCGCGGCAGCGGCCCGGGCCCAGGCAGGCCCCGAGATCCGTGAGCGCCCCGCCCGAGGCATCGTTCAGACCCTTTCGGAGGACTTTCAGCGGCTTGCCGACCGCTCCCAGGATGCCATCTACCAGTTCGACCTGGAATCGCAGACCTTCACCTTCTTCAACAAGCTGTTCCTGGAGGTCTACGGAACGGTCAAGGGGGGGGCCAAGACCCTGTCCATCGAGAATGTGATGGCCCGCATCCATCCCGACGACCGCCTGAGGGCCCGGGCCGCCCAGCGCGACACGATCCGCAGCGGCAGCCGCGAGGGCGAAGTCGACTACCGCATCCTGGAGGACGGCGGCGCCGTGCGCTGGGTGGAGGACAAATGGACCATCATCCGCGACGAAGCGGGTCGGGCCACGGCCATCGAGGGCTTTATCCGCGACAACACCCGGCGCAAGCAGGCCGAGGACGAGTTCATCATGAGCATCCAGCACTCGCCCATCGGCTGCTACATCGTTCAGGACGCCAAGTTCGTCTACGTCAACCCCGAATTTACGCGCATCACCGGCTACAGCCAGAGCGCCCTGCTGGGGACCTATCCGCTGGACATCGTTCACCCCGAATACCGCGAGCAGGTGCGCACCAACTTCATCCGCATGCTGAAGCAGGAAAGAAACTTTCCCTATGAATTCATGATTTTAGACTGCAATGGGGACATCAAGTGGATCGCCGAAACCGCCACCCCGATCCGATTCAAGGACCGGCGCGCCGGACTGGGATACTTTATGGACATCACCCGGCGCAAAACGGCCGAAGCGGAAAGCCGCGAAAGGGAAAAGCTGCAGGCCATCCTCGAGCTGGCCGGCGCGGTGGGACATGAGCTCAACAATCCGCTCCAGGTGATCGTGACCTGCGCGGAACAGCTCCAGAAGAAAGCTCCCAAGGATTCGCGCAGCCTGCGGCTGCACCGGCTGATGGACCAGAACATCCGCCTGCTCGCCCAGAAGATCCACCGAATCCAGAACATCACCCGCTACGCGGCCAAGGATTACGTTCAGGGGCAGAAGATCTTCGACATCGAGGCCGGATCCCAGCAGGACTGACCACGGCGCGCCGCCCTGCCCGGGCGGGCGAGGTCCGTGGACTGGGCGCCGGCGCCACCCACAGAGCGATGAAAATGGACGCCATTGGCCGTGCGCGGGGCCCCGCGGCCCCGGATCTGCTGCTGGATCACTACATGACCCATCTTTCGGTGGAAAAGGGGCTGGCCGACAAGACCCTGGCCGCCTACCGGGCCGACCTGGCCCGGCACCTGGCTTTTCTGAGGGCCGCCGGGATCGTCGATCTTCAGGCGGTGGACACGGCCTTGCTGCTGCGCTACGTGCTGCAATTGCGCGCCGAGGGGCTGGCCGCACGCTCCAGGGCCCGCCATCTTACCGCCATGCGCGGCTTCTACCGTTTTCTGGCCCGGGAAAAGCGGATCGGCGCCGATCCGAGCCACACCCTCGAGATGCCCAAAACCGGCCTTAAACTGCCCGAAACGCTCTCCCGCGACGCCGTACAGCGCCTCCTGGACTTCGAAGAGCCCCCATCGCCGGCGGCCCTGCGCAACGCGGCCATGGTGGAGGTCCTCTACGCCGCCGGACTGCGGGTTTCCGAGTTGGTGGCGATCAGGCTCCAGGACCTCAACCTGGAAGCCGGGTTCGTGCGGGTCTGGGGCAAGGGATCCAAGGAGCGGGTGGTGCCCATCGGAAGCCACGCCCGCCAGCGGGTGGCGGCCTACCTGCAGCAGGGACGGCCGCGGTTTTTGAAGGGGCGCCCCAGCGTCTTTCTCTTCGTGGCCCGCGCCGGTCGCCCCATGACCCGCCAGGGGTTCTGGAAAATGCTCCACCGCCGGGCCGCGGCGGCCGGAATCCCCCCTCTGAGCCCCCACAGCCTGCGCCATTCCTTCGCCAGCCACCTCCTCGAGGGAGGAGCGGATCTGCGCGCGGTGCAAGAGATGCTCGGCCATGCGGACATCGCCACCACCCAGATCTATACCCACGTGGCCCGCGAGCGGCTCAAGAAGATCCATCAGAAATATCATCCCCGAAGTTGAGGGGCGGCACGCGCCGGCGCCTGTCCGCCGCGCCCCGCCGCTTCTTGACACCCGGCCGGCGGCGCGCTACACGCCGTGGACGCTGCCACCGTGGCGGACTCGACCATGGGCATTCAAGAAAGGTGTTGCGATGCAAGCGCTTCCCATCGGCTGGTGGATTCCGGCCGATTCCCCACCCCAGACCGGACCGGCGGCCCTGGCCGAGGCCATTCGCCGGGTGGACCGTCCCCTCTTTGTCGTCCTTCAGGACCGCCAACCGGCGGTTGCCCAGTCGGGCCAGGCCTTGATCGGGGCCGGCCTCGACCCGCCCGACGGGGCCCTGGAGCTGCTGGCGCTGGTGCCGCCGATTCGTCCCCGGGACCTGGGCGATGCGCGCTTTCGCCGGGAACACGGGTTGCGCTATGCCTACATCTGCGGGGCCATGGCCAACGGGATCACCTCCGTGGCCATGCTTCAGGCGGCCGCCGAGGCCGGAATGATGGGCTATTTCGGCGCCGCCGGGCTCACTCCGGACCGGATCGAGGCGGCTATCGATACCCTGCAGGAGCGTCTTCCCAACGGCCCCTTCGGCGTCAACCTGATTCACAGCCCCAACGACCCGGCCCTGGAATCGGCCGTCGTGGACCTCTACCTGCGCCGCGGGGTGCGCCGGGTGAGCGCCTCGGCCTATCTGCGCCTGACTCCCCAGATCGTACGCTACCGGGTGGCCGGTATCCACCGCGCTCCGGATGGCGCGGTGGTCTGCCCCAACCGCATCAAGGCCAAGGTGTCGCGGGTGGAGGTGGCCGCGCGTTTCTTTGCGCCGCCACCCCAGAAGCTCCTGGCGGCCCTGGTGGACCAGGGACGGATAACTTCCGAGGAGGCTCTTTTAGCGGCGCAAATCCCCATGGCCGAGGATTTGACCGCCGAAGCCGATTCCGGCGGGCACACGGACAACCGGCCGGCCCTGGCTCTGTTGCCGGCCATGATGGCCCTGCGTGATGCCGCCATGGCGCGCCACGGGTACCCAAGACCCCTTCTCGTGGGGCTCGGCGGCGGGATCGCCACCCCCCAGGCCACGGCCGCCGCCTTTGCCATGGGAGCGGCCTATGTCCTGGCCGGCAGCATCCACCAGGCCTGCATCGAATCCGGGACCACCGGCCAGGTGCGCCGCATGCTGGCCGAGGCCGGCCAGGCCGACGTGGTCATGGCCCCGGCGGCGGACATGTTCGAAATGGGCGTCAAGGTCCAGGTCCTCAAGCGCGGCACCCTTTTTGCGGTGCGCGCCGCCAAGCTCTACGATCTGTACCACCGCTACGCGCGCTGGGAAGAGATCCCGGCCGGGGAGCGCGCTCAGATCGAAAGAGATTTGCTGCGGGCCACCTTCGAGGAGACCTGGGCGCAAACGGCGGCCTTTTTCGCCGGACGTGATCCGGCCCAGGTAACACGGGCCGAACAGGACCCCCGTCACCGCATGGCCCTGGTCTTTCGCACCTATCTGGGACTCAGTTCCAAATGGCCCATCCAGGGCCGGGACGACCGCCGCATCGATTTTCAGATCTGGTGCGGACCTTCCATGGGGGCTTTCAACGAATGGACGCGCGGCTCCTTCCTGGAGGCGCCCGAAGGGCGTGACACGCCCAGCGTGGCCATGAACCTGCTCTTCGGGGCCTGCGTGGCCCTGCGCCTCAGCGCCCTGCGCCAGGCCGGGATGGTTCTGGATCCGGCGGTGACCCGGATCCAACCACTCCCCCTGGAGCGGATCCGGGGCTACCTCGGGGAAGGATCGTGACCCTGATCGGACGGCACACCGGGATCATCCTGGGCGCTTGTCAGATCAGGTGAACAACTGTTTGACGGGATGGAGTCCGCCATTTTTCTTTGGAAATAATCCATCAGGGCAGAAAGCCGCAGGGTGCGATACTGGGGATCGTCCAGGGGGTCGGGGGCGGACCTGCCGCTGTCGGGCATCTGCGTTTCAACCCAGTGTTCTTCCCACCGGGCCGGAGGGCCCTCTTGGATCCGCCTGCGCGACACGAGCCGTCTGTCCCGGTAGCCGAACCCCCCGTTGATCGTGTGAATGCAGATTTCCCGGGCCACGCAGGGCGAATCCGAGCCGGTTCCAGACCGGCGCTGGCCGCGCATGTCGAAGCCCAAGTCCTCCTGTGCCATCCACCGGCCCAGGTCTTCCAGAATCTGGCGGGCGTCGCCCACCGAAAGATTGAGATGGGCCACCAGGTGGCCGCCCAGGTAGGTGCGAAAGGCATCCTCCAGGTAGTACTGCCGGGCGTAGCCCGATTGCCTGCCCGCCAGGGGGTCGGGGGGCAGAAATTCCCGCGACCAGCGTTTCCAGCGGGCCAGGTTGATGCCCAGGCGCCGGGCCAGATCCCGATTGTTGAGAAGTAAAATGCCCATTATGTTCCTCTTTGGTTGATAGCCCTATAGAATAAGCTGCCGATGGTTGTCAACGGGTGCCAAAATGGCTATAAAGGGGGACTTGTGTTTTGCGCCCCTGAAGCCGCCCGCGGCCCGACAGGGGAATGTCAACCTTCAGCCGAAATGCCATGACCCGTTCCGATCCTCAAAACTCCAGACCCTGCCCTCCCCCCCGACCCGTGGCCATCGTGGGAATGGGGTGCATTTTTCCCAAGGCCCCCAGTCTCAAGGAATACTGGCGCCTCGTATGGCGCGGCCAGGACGCCATCGGCCCGGTGCCGCCCACCCACTGGTCCGCGGCGGATTACTTCGATCCTGATCCGCGGCGGCCGGACCATGTCCATTGCCGGCGCGGCGGATTCATCGATCCGGTGGACTTCGACCCCACCGAATTCGGAATTCCGCCTTCGGTGCTGGAGGCCACCGACACCAGCCAGCTGCTGAGCCTGGTGGCGGCCCGCATGGCCCTGGCCGATGCCGGTTACGGACCGAACCAGCGTGACTTCGACCGGGAACGCGCCGGGGTGGTGCTGGGGGTCACCGGCACCCAGGAGCTGGTGATCCCCCTGGGGGCGCGGCTGGGCCATCCCCGGTGGCGGCGGGCCATGGCGGCGGCCGGAATCGACCCCCAGGCCGCCGAACGGGCAGTGGGCCTCATCGCCGACAGCTATGTGGGCTGGCAGGAAGCCTCTTTTCCCGGGCTCCTGGGCAACGTGGTGGCCGGGCGCATCAGCAACCGCTTCGATCTGGGCGGCACCAACTGCGCCGTGGACGCCGCCTGCGCCAGTTCCCTGGCGGCCGTGAATCTGGCCCTGCTGGAGATCTGGGCCGGGCGCAGCGATATGGTCCTGGCCGGAGGCGCCGATCTGCTCAACGACATCTTCATGCACATGTGTTTCGCCAAAACCCAGATTCTCTCGCCCAGCGGTGACGCCCGGCCCTTTTCCAGCCAGGCGGACGGCACCGTCCTGGGTGAAGGGGTAGGGATCGTGGTGCTCAAGCCCCTGGCCCTGGCCGAACGGGACGGCGACCGGATCTACGCGGTGATCCGCGGCATCGGAACCTCCAGCGACGGACGCTCCAGCAGCATTTACGCGCCGCGGCCGGAGGGCCAGCAGCGGGCCCTGGAGCGGGCCTACGCCCACTGTGGCATCGACCCGGATTCCGTGGAACTCATCGAAGCCCACGGTACCGGCACCCGGGTGGGCGACCAGGTGGAGGTCAAGGCCCTCACCCGGGTCTTTCACCGGCCCTCGCGCACCCGCCGCTGCGCCCTGGGATCGGTCAAATCCTTGATCGGCCACACCAAGGCCGCGGCCGGCGCCGCCGGGTTGATCAAGGCGGCCCTGGCCGTCTACCGCAGGGTGCTGCCCCCCACCATCAAGGTCGATCGTCCCGATCCCGGACTGGATCTGGAAAAGGGCCCCTTTTACCTCAATACCGCCCCCCGGCCCTGGATCGCCCGGCCCGGGCATGCGCGCCGCTGCGCGGTGAGTGCCTTCGGTTTTGGCGGCAGCAACTTCCATCTTGTGCTCGAGGAGCACGCCGCCGAGACGATCGACCCGGCCTGGGACCACACGGTTCAGCTCCTGGCCCTGGGGGCCGAGGATGGCGCCGGACTCAGGGCCCAGGTGGCCGCCCTGAGCCAGGCTCTGGGGACCACCGCGGATCCGGAAACCCTCTGCCGGCTGACGCGGCGTCACAACGGCGACTTTGCCGCGGCGGCGCCCCTGCGCCTGGTGGGAGTGCTGGACCCCGGGTCGGCCGCGGCCACCCTGGCCACCCTGGAAGGACTGCTGGAAGCCCCCCTGTCCTCGCGCACCCGGCTTCCCGCCGGCTGGTTCTTCGGTTCCGGCCCTCCCCCGGGCAGGCTGGCGGTGCTCTTTCCGGGGCAGGGCAGCCAGTACCCCGGCATGGGACGGGATCTGGCCTGCATTTTCCCCCGGGCCCGCCAGGCCCTCGACAGCATGGCCGCGGCCTTGGGGCCCGAACCCTGCCTGGCCGATCTGATCTATCCCCCCCCGGATTTCGCCGCCGATGCCGCCCATCGCCAGGCCATGGCGCTTCAGGGGACCGACCGGGCCCAGCCGGCCATCGGCGCCGTGAGCCTGGGCGGGTATCGGATCCTTTGCGATTTCGGCCTCGATCCGCACGCCCTGGCCGGCCACAGCTTTGGCGAGCTGACGGCCCTGGCCGCCGCCGGATGGATCGATGCGGCGGATTTTGCCCGCCTGGCGGTGGCCCGGGGCAGGGCCATGGCCGATGCCGGAGGACAGGAGGGTGACCCGGGCGCCATGCTGGCAGTCAAGGCCCCCCTGGCCGAACTGGACGCCCTGAGTCTGCCCCATCCGGACCTGGTCCTGGCCAACCGCAACAGCCCGACCCAGGCGGTCTTTGCCGGCCCCACGGCGGCGGTCGAGGCGCTTGCCGGGGCCTGCCGCCAGAAAGGATGGGGGGCGGTGCGCCTGCCGGTGGCGGCCGCCTTTCACAGCCGGCTGATCCGGGGCGCCCTGCCCCCCTTTCAGGCGGCGGTGGCCGCGGCGCACTTCACCGCCGGGCCGCGGCCGGTCTACGGCAACACCCGCGCGCGGCCGTATCCGGCCGATCCGGCCGCCGCGGCCCTGACCCTCGCCGAACAGATGTGCCATCCGGTGGATTTCGTGGGACTGGTGGAAAATCTGTACGCCGACGGGGTGCGCCTCTTTCTGGAGGTGGGCCCCAAGCGGGTGCTCACCGGGCTGGTGCGGGCCATTCTCGCCGGGCGCGAACACGCCGCCCTGGCGACGGATCGCTCCAACGGGCGCGGCTGCGGGATCCTCGATCTGGCCCAGACCCTGGCCGAACTGGCCGCCCTGGGCCTTCCCCTGAACCTAGCCACCTGGGAAGAAGCGCCCGCCGACCCTCCGCCCCGGCGCATGTCCATAGCCCTGAGCGGCGCCAATCATCGATCGGCGCCCAAAGCGAAACGTGCCACCCCAGCCGACCTCCCCGGTAGCGCCCGGCTTTCCTGCACCGGGCGGGCCGACGGCCCGGCGGACCCGCCCAGCCCGGTTCCGGCCGAGCTGGAACCCGCGGCCCTTCCGGCAACTTCTACACCCAAGGAAACGCCCGATCCCATGTCCTCTTCCAAGGAAAACCAGGCCTTGCCCGCTGCGGGCGAGGCCCTCAAATCGGTGCAGGCCGGCCTCAAGGCCATCGAAGCCCTGCAAGCCCAGACGACCCAGGCGCATCTGAAGTTTCTCGAGGTCCAGCAGGCATCGACCCAGGTTCTGGCGCGCCTGATGGCCCAGACCGGTCTTGCCGACGAAGCCTTTGCGGTGGACGCCGATCCGCCCGCCTGCCGCGCACCGCAGCCGCCTGCTGACCCCGCTCCGGTTCAACACGCCCCGGCGGCGGCGCCAGCGCCGCATCCGGCCCGTTGCGCCCCAGCGCCGGCCCCTTCCCGGACGGCCGCGGCGGCACCGGCCCCGCCCGCCCGGCCCGATTCCTCCCCGGGACCGGGATCCATGGCCGCGGTGGCCGCCGTGGTGGCCGAACTCACCGGCTATCCCGTGGAAATGCTCCGCCCGGAAATGCAGATCGAGGCCGACCTGGGCATCGATTCCATCAAGCGGGTCGAGATCCTTTCGGCCCTGGAGGAGCGCCTGGCCGGGCCGTCCTCCGTGGCCCCGGAAGATATGGCCGCCCTGCGGACCCTGGGCGACATCGCCGCCGCCCTGGAGCCGGCGGCCGCGGCGCCGCATCCGGCCCCTTCCCGGACGGCCGCGGCGGCACCGGCCCCGCCCGCCCGGCCCGATT
>CALJLV010000200.1 GCA_937982505.1 uncultured Desulfobacteraceae bacterium
ACCACCGAGATCTACACTCTTTCCCTACACGACGCTCTTCCGATCTGGCCTCTCCACGGTCTACGGGATCATGCAGCGCCACGCCGGACAGGTGCACGTGGAAAGCGAACCGGGCAAAGGGGCCACTTTTGTGCTGGAGCTGCCGACGGCCAACACCCCCAGGGACCCCCAATCCGCGTCCCTTTAAATTTTAGCCGCTGTCGTCATTCAACCTTTGGGTGATCTTGCGCCATGCCGCCCTCCACTTCTCCACCGCCCCAGACCACCATGGCCCCCACCGGACAGTGGCTCGAACTGCTCGACCGGCTCAACATCGGGGCCTTTACCGTCGACTTGGAGCGGCGCATCACCGCCATCAACCTGTCGGCGCGGACCCTCATGGGCCTCGAAGAAATCGAGCTCATCGGACGGGAATGCACCGAAGTCTTCATCGGCGTGCCCTGCCTGATGCGCTGCCTGCCGGTGGATGAAGACTGTCCCGAAGTGGAAGACCTGCGCCTGGCGGTGCCGGACGAACGCCGCGATTTCGTCATTCGCGTCTCGACGCCCGTCTACGGACCGGACCGGCGCATGGTCGGCTGCCTGACCGTGCTCCACGACCACTCCCCCCTGGCCGATTTGATCCACCGCATCGACTACGAGGAGAGAAGCCTGAAGATCATCCTGGACAACCTCGACCTGGGGATCTTCACCGTGAACCGGGGCGGCCACATCACCTTTTTCAACAAGGCCGCCGAACAGCTCACCGGCTATGACCGCCGCGAGGTGCTGGGCAAATCCTCCTTTGCCATTTTCGGCGACGATGCCCTGCGCGCCCTGGAGGAGCTGCGCGGCGCCATGGGCCGGGGACAGCTGCGCAGCTCGGTTAGGGCCCAGTTGACGGGGCGCGAGGGGGAGAAAATCCCGGTGCGGGCCGATTACATTCCCCTGCAAAACGAACAGCAGCGGGTGGTGGGCGGCCTGGCCACGCTCCACGACCTGACCCTGGCGCAGCAGTTCGATGCCGTGGTCAGCGACCGTTACACCTTTCGCAACATGATCGGCCGCGATCCGTGCATGCAGCGGATCTTCGAAATGGCCCGGGTGGTGGCCGAGTCGGATGTCACCGTGCTCGTGGAGGGGGCCACCGGCACGGGCAAGGACCTGCTGGCCAAAGTCATCCATTCGTCCAGCCGCCGGGCGGAAAAGCCCTTTGTCAAGGTCAATTGCGCCGCGGTTCCCGAGAATCTGCTCGAATCGGAGTTTTTCGGCTATGTCAAGGGGGCCTTCACCGGCGCGGACCGCAACAAGCCGGGGCGATTCCAACTGGCCGACGGCGGTACCATTTTTCTCGACGAGATCGGCGATCTGCCCCTGGCACTCCAGGCCAAGCTGCTGCGGGTGATCGAGGATCGCGAATTTTATCCCCTGGGCAGCCGGCAGACGGTGCGGGTGGATGTGCGCATCCTCTCGGCCACCAACCAGGGTCTGGAGCGGCTGGTGGCCGCCGGACGCTTCCGCCAGGATCTCTACTATCGGCTCAACGTGATGCGCATCGAACTGCCCCGCCTGGCCGAACGGCGCCCGGACATCCCTTTGCTGATCCGCAGCATCCTGCGGCGCCTGGCGGCGGTGCATGCCCGCCGCGAGGGGCGCATCTCCCGGGATGCCATCGAAATCTTGCTCAACTACGATTACCCGGGCAACGTGCGGGAACTGGAAAACATCCTGGAACACGCCCTGATCGTGTGCCGCGACGACACCATCGGCCCCCGGCACCTGCCCGAGTACGTGTTTCGGCGCGGACTGCCCAAGGCGGCCCGGCCGGCGCGACCAGAACGGCCCGGCGATGATCCGGCCGAGGCGGAACGGATCCGCGCGGCGCTCGACCGCCGGGGCGGACACCGCGAACAGGCGGCCAGAGACCTGGGCATGGATCGCACCACCCTGTGGCGCAAGATGAAGCGCCTGGGCATGGGATGAGCACTCTGCAACATGTTGCGCAACGTTTTGCAACATGTTGCAGAACCATATCCGCGCGAATTTGCACTGCAAACCGGCAAAACGGCCCCCACCAAGGCCCCGGCCGCCGATTTGTAGCGCGGCCGCTGCCGTGCCACGAAACGTCTTGTTCGAGTCCAACCATTTGATAGCATGAGCAATTTTCACAAACTTGCCATTTGGCACAAATAGTGCTTTAGTTCGAGTCAACCCGTTTTTCGACCGTACCCGCAGGGTTTACCAGGCGCTCCCGAAACCTTCCGGCCCTCCCGGACCGGACCCGACCCCAAGGAGCCGGCCGTTGGATCCCAGCCCCTCCCCCATCCTGATCGTCGACGATGACACGGACATGCAGATCTTCGTGGCCACCGTGCTGTCCGAAGGCGGCTTTGTACCGGCCCCGGTGGGCTGCAAGGATGCCCTGTCCCTGGCGCAGACCCTCAAACCGGCGCTGATTGTGCTCGGCGCGCCGATGCACTGTGCCGGTGGCCCCGATCTGTATCACCGGCTGCGCACCGATCCCGGCCTGCGGCGCATTCCCGTGATCCTGCTCTCCACCATCCCGCGCAAGAGCTACCTCCACTACCAGCGCATGCAGGAAAGCCGGCAGGGCCAATCCCTGCCGGAGCCGGACGATTTTTTGCTCAAACCCCCCGAAGCCGAGGAATTGCTGCGCCGGGTGGGCCGCCTGACACAGCCGGCCCCGGGACTCCCGGCCGCGCCCCAGACCATCCGCGGCGGGCTGCGGCCAGCAGTCCTGGGCCGTGATCCGGATCGGCAGGGCATGACCAGGACGCCCCACCGCAGCACCGGGCCCCACGGATGACCCGTGGGCCCGGCGGCGCCAAGGAGGATGCATGGCGGTTCGCATCGGGTTTTACATCTGCCACTGCGGGATCAACATCGCCTACCGGGTGCGCGTGGAGGAGGTGGCCGCCTTCGCCCGCCGTCTGCCCGGCGTGGTGGTGGCCCGGGACTACAAGTTCATGTGCTCGGATCCGGGCCAGGCGATGATCGAAAAGGACATTGTCGAAATGGGGCTCACCCGGGTGGTGGTGGCCTCCTGTTCCCCCCGGCTCCATGGCAAGACATTCATGGGCGCCTGCCAGCGGGCCGGCCTCAATCCCTACTACTTTCAGATGGCCTCGGTGCGCGAGCAGGTCTCGTGGGTCACCGCCGATCCGAACGCGGCCACCGACAAGGCCAAGAGCCTGGTAGCGGCCGCCATTGGGCGGGTCCACTACCATGAACGGCTCGAAGGCCGCCAGGCCCCGGTGCACCCGGACATGCTGGTGGTCGGCGGCGGAATCGCCGGGATGCAGGCGGCCCTGGACATCGCCGATTCGGGCCACAAGGTCTACCTGGTGGAACGCGACACCACCATCGGCGGCCACATGCTCCAGTTCGACAAGACCTTTCCCACCCTGGACTGCGCCGCCTGCATCGGCACCCCCAAGATGGTGGAAGTGGCCCAGAATCCGAACATCGAGCTGCTCACCTACAGCGAAGTGAAGGAGGTGAGCGGGTTTATCGGCAACTTCAGCGTGCGCCTCCAGCGCAAGCCGCGCTATGTCAAGGAGGGGATCTGCACCGGCTGCGGGGAATGCGCCAAGGTCTGCCCGGTGACCGTGCCCAACCCCTGGGACCTGGGACTCGGCTCCCGCCAGGCCATCGGGCGCGCCTTCCCCCAGGCCATCCCCATCACTTTCAGCATCGAAAAAAAGGATCGCGCCCCCTGCACGGCGGCCTGCCCGGCGGGAATCAACGTCCAGGGCTATGTCCAGCTGATCCGGATGGGGCGACACGAGGCGGCCGTGGACCTGATTCGCCAACGCCTCCCTCTGCCGGGGGTTCTGGGACGGGTCTGCCCCCACCCCTGCGAAGCCTCCTGCCGCCGCGCCGAGATCGACAGCGCCGTGGCCATCCGCGATCTGAAGCGCTTCGCCGCCGACCAGGTGCGCGCAAAGCGCGCCCCTCGCCCCCCCATCACGGAGCGACCGGAGAAAATCGCCGTGGTGGGATCCGGGCCGGCCGGCCTCACCGTGGCCTACTACCTGCGCCTTGAGGGATACCGCATCACTCTTTTCGAGGCCCTGGAAAGACTCGGCGGAATGCTGCGGGTGGGCATTCCCGACTACCGCCTGCCCCCCGAAGTCCTCGACGAGGAAATCCAACAGATCCTAGACCTTGGCATCGAGGTGCGCACCACCGCACGCCTGGGAAGAGATTTCACCCTGGACGGGCTCCGGCGGGATGGGTATGCGGCGGTTTTTCTGGGCATCGGGGCCCACGCTTCGCTGCGGCTCAACATCCCGGGAGAAGCGGACACGGCGGGCGTGGTGGACGCCATCCGTTTTTTGCGCCAGGTCAACCTGGGCCGCCGAGAGCTTCCCGGCCGTCGGGTGGCGGTGGTGGGGGGCGGCAACGTGGCCATCGACGCCGCCCGCACCGCCCGCCGCCTGGGCGCCGAGGCGGTCACCGTGGTCTACCGGCGCAGCCGCGATGAAATGCCCGCCTACGCCGAAGAGATCGCCGGGGCCATCGAGGAGAAAATCCGCTTCGAATACCTCACGGCCCCGGTGCGCGTGCTTGCCGACGGGGGCCGCCTGGCGGGGCTCGAATGCCTGCGCACCGAGCTGGGCCCGCCGGACGCTTCGGGCCGGCGCCGGCCGGTGCCCGTCAAAGGATCGACCTTCGTCGTCGACTGCGACAGTCTCATTGCGGCCATCGGTCAGGCCACCGAAACCGATTGGGCCGAAGGGCTGGCGGATCTGGCCTGGACCCGCCAGCGCACCCTGAAGGTCGATCCGGCCACCATGCAGACCTCCATCCCCTATGTTTTCGCCGCCGGGGATGCCGTCAGCGGCCCGGCCACGGTCATCGAAGCCGTGGGGGCGGGCCATCGGGCGGTGGCCGCCATCCGGCGTTTCGTGGCCGGCCAGACGCTTTCCTCCCTTTCCCGGCAGCCCTCCGTGCCCGGCCGGGACTGGGCCGCGATTCCTCAGGATGCCCTGCCCCAGGCCCGGGCGGAGGCCAGACACCTTGAAGCCGAAGCGCGGATCACCTCGTTCCAGGAAGTCGCGCTGGCCCTGGAGGCGGACGCGGCGCGCCGGGAGGCCGAGCGCTGCCTCAACTGCGGGGTCTGCTGTGAATGCATGGCCTGCGTGGCGGTCTGCGAGGCCAAGGCCATCGACCATGCCATGCCCCCCACCGAGCGCACCATCCAGGTGGGCAGCATCATCCTGGCCACCGGCTACGACACCCTCGATCCGACCCCGATGGCCCCCTACGGTTACGGTCGCTACCCCAACGTCTATACGGCCCTGGAATTCGAGCGCCTCAGCAACGCCACCGGCCCCACCGGGGGCCGGATCCTGGTCCGCGACGGCGCCGGCATTTTCGGACCGCCCCCCCGCAGCGTGGCCCTGCTGCACTGCGTCGGCAGCCGCGACGACCGTTTCCACCCCTACTGCAGCCGGGTCTGCTGCATGTACGCCCTCAAGTACAGCCACCTGATCAAGGAGAAGGTGGGCCACGACACGCCGGTCTACGACTTTTACATCGACATGCGCTGCTTCGGCGAAGGCTACGAGGAGTTTTTCAGACGCTGCCAGGAGGAGGGGACCATTTTCATTCGCGGCAAGGTGGCCGAAATTCACCAGCGCCCCGACCGTTCCGGGGGGCTGCCCCGGCTGGTCTGCGTCGGTGAGGACACCCTGCTGGGGCGGCGGGTGGAGGTGGCGGTGGACATGGTGGTCCTGTGCACCGCCGTCCAGGCCCGGGCCGATGCCGCCCAGGTGGGCCGCATCTTCGGCGTCAACCAGGGCGGGGACGGGTTTTTTCTGGAGGAGCACCCCAAGCTGGCGCCCTTGAACACCGCCACCGACGGGGTGTTTCTGGCCGGCTGCTGCCAGAAGCCCATGGATATTCCCGACACCGTCTCCCAGGCCTCCGGAGCGGCGGCCAAGGCCCTGGCCCTGGCCACCCGGGGCGTGGTGGAGGTGGCCCCGACGATCTCCTGGATCGACCCGGAGGTGTGCATCGGCTGTCAGGTCTGCATCGGACTGTGCCCCTACACGGCCATCGAGTTCGATGACCGGCGCGGGGTGTCGGTGGTCAATGCGGCCCTGTGCAAGGGCTGCGGCAGTTGCAGCGGATTTTGCCCCAGCGGGGCGGCCCGCAGCCAGCACTTCAAGCCCCGGCAGATCTTCGCCGAGATCGACGGGATCATGGACACCGTCCGCCGCATCGGCTGAGGCAAGATTGCGGTCTGACATTCGAGAGTTGAGATTGGGGCGCGCCAGCACCCCGGGGAGTCCGCCATGAGCGCCTTCGAACCGACCATCATCGCTTTTGTCTGCAACTGGTGCACCTACACGGGCGCCGACCTGGCCGGCACCTCGCGCCAGACCTACCCCCTCAACGTGCGTCTGATCCGGGTCATGTGCACCGGCATGGTCGATCCCCAGTACGTGCTCAAGGCCCTTCTGGAAGGCGCCGACGGGATTCTGGTGAGCGGCTGCCACCCGGGCGACTGCCACTACATCAACGGCAACTACAAGGCCCGCCGGCGCATCAAGCTGCTCAAGACCCTGCTGCCGCAGTTCGGCTTCGCCCCCCAGCGGCTGCGCCTCACCTGGATCGGCGCTTCCGACGGGATCGAGTTCGCCCGGGTGATGCGCGAGCTGGTGGAGCAGGTGCGCGCACTGGGGCCCAGCGAGGCCGGGGCGAAGATGGTCATTTGAGAAACTGGAAACTGAAAATTCGAAATTCGAAACTGGAGCAGGAGGTTTCTTTCATGGCCAAGACCGCTCTGATCCCTGTCGATAACGGATTGTTGCCCGGGTTACGTGAATTCCTGCGCCAGACGCTGTCGCGGCCGGAGATCGCGGCGGTGCTGGTGCCCTGCCAATTGCCCATGAAGGCCATGATCCTGCCCACGCTGGTCAACGACCCGGAGCGCTTGTCGGCGGCCAATCCCCTGGCCCCGGCGTTTCCCCTCAATGCGGCGCGCATGGTCTCGCGGCTGACTCGCAAGGCGGCCGGCGGCACCGTCGTGGCGGTGCTGCGGGCCTGCGAGATCCGTGCTTTCATCGAGCTGGTCAAACTCAAACAGGCACGCAGCGAGGAGTTGATCATCGTCGGGATCGATTGTCTCGGAGCCTATGCCACCCGCGATTTTCTGCGATCGGCCCATCAGGACGTCGACGCCCTCACCGGCCGGTTTGTCGAAAGCGCCCTGGGCGGCGGGGACGGCACGGTGGACGGGGTTTGCCTGGCACCGGCCTGCCAGGCCTGCGCGGAACCGGTGCCCAGCGGCGCCGACCTGATAATCTGTCTCCTGGGCGCGGATACGGACCGCGCCCTGCCGGTGACCGCCGCCACCGAAAAGGGCGAAGCGCTGCTGGAGCGGCTCGATCTGCCGGGGGCAACGATGCCGGAGGCGCGCGAGACGGCCGTGGCAGTCCTGGTCAACAGACGCCGATCACAAAGGGAGGCCATGGGCGAGACGACCCGGGCGCTCACCGACTCGCTGGAAAAGCTGGCCGCCTACCTGGCCGCCTGCGTCAACTGCTACAACTGCCGCGTGGCCTGCCCGGTGTGCTACTGCCGCGAATGCGTGTTCGCCACCGATGTGTTCGACCACGAGCCGTGCCAGTACCTGGGGTGGGCCGGCCGCAAGGGCGCGGTGAAGATGCCCACCGATACGCTCTTTTACCATCTGACACGCCTGGCCCACATGGGCACGGCCTGCGTGGGCTGCGGCCAGTGTTCCAACGCCTGTCCCAGCGGCATCCCCCTGGCGGAACTGTTCATCACCGCCAGCGCGCCCCTCCAGGAGGCCTTCGACTATCACCCGGGCCGCAGCCTGGAGGAAAAACCGCCCCTGGCGGCGTTTCGCGACAAGGAGTTCGAGGAGGTTGTGGGAATCAAATGACTAAAATTTACTAACGGGAGAAAGCCCAGATGAAGCGCAAAATCGGCAACGTCCTCGTGGTCGGCGCCGGCATCGCCGGGATTCGCAGCGCCCTGGACCTGGCCGAGACGGGCTACGGCGTGGTCCTGATCGACAAGGCCGAGCACAGCGGCGGGGTGCTGAGCCAGCTCGACCACCAGTTTCCCACCAACCACTGCGGCATGTGCCGGATGCTGCCCCTGGTGGAAAGGGATGCCGGAGGCCAGTTCTGCCTGCGCAAGGGGCTGTTTCACGACAACATCGAGATCCTGCTCGGCACGCGGGTGACGGCCGTCGCCGGAGAACCGGGGCGCTTTGCCGTGAGCCTGCGCACCCGCCCCACCTGGGTCGATCCCCAGCGTTGCACCGGGTGCGGGGCCTGCGCGCCGGTGTGCCCGGTAGAGGTGCCCGACGCCTTCAACGCCGGTCTGGGCCTGCGCCGGGCCATCTACCTGCCCGTGCCCCACCAGGTGCCCAACGCCTACACCATCGACCCGGCGGCCTGCACCCGCTGCGGCGCCTGCGTGTCGGCCTGCCCCTGCGGGGCTGTCACCCTGTCCACCGCCGAGCGCAAGGACTTTCGCATCCTGGTGGTGGACGACGAGGCGATCGTGCGCCAGTCGCTCCAGTCCTGGCTCGAGGACGAGGGCTATGCCGTGGACAGCGCCGCCTCAGGGCCCGCCGCACTGGAGGCCCTGGAGAAGGCCGAATACCAGCTGATGCTCAGCGACATCAAAATGGCCGGCATGGACGGCGTCGAACTTCTGCGCCAGGCCCGGGCGCTGCGACCGGACCTGGCCGTGGTGCTGATGACGGCCTACGCCACGGTGGAAACCGCCGTGGCGGCCATGAAGATCGGCGCCCTGGACTACCTGGTCAAGCCCTTCGACCCCGACACCCTGGTGCCGATGGTGACGCGGGTCCACGAGGAGCGACTGGCCGCCAGGGACCGGCAGGTGGAGGTGGGGGCCATCGTGCTGGCCGGCGGCACGGACTACTTCGATCCGCGCCAGCAGGAGGTCAACCCCTACGGCTACGGCCGTATTCCCGCCGTGGTGACCAGCCTGGAGTTCGAGCGCATCGTCTCGGGCAGCGGCCCGTCGGCGGGCCGGCTCGTGAGGCCCCACGACGGCCGGCCGGTCCGCAAGATCGCCTGGCTCCAGTGCGTCGGCTCCCGCGACATCCAGTGCGGGGCGGATTTCTGCTCCTCGATCTGCTGCATGTACGCCGTCAAGGAGGCCATGCTGGCACAGGAAAGGGGCGGGGGCGATGTCGCCGCCACCATTTTCTACATGGACATGCGCTGTTTCGGCAAATCGTTTCAGCGCTACCGGGACCGGGCCGAGGACCAGGGGGTGCGCTTCGAGCGGGGCCGGATCCACTCGGTGATCCCCGCGGCCGACAGCGGCGATCCCACCCTGCGGTTTGTCGGCCTCGACGGCTCCGTGCGCGACGAAACCTTCGACCTGGTGGTGCTGGCGCTGGGGCAGCGCCCGGCCCGGGGCGCCGCCGAGCTGGCCCAGATGGCCGAGTTGCCGCTCAACCCCTGGGGATTTCCGGCCACTTCGCCCCTGTCCGCGGTGCGCACCGAACGGCCCGGCATCGTCATCGGGGGCGCATTTGCCGGATTGCGGGACATCGGCGAGTCGGTGATCTTGGCTTCGGCCGCCAGCACCGAGGCGGCCCGGGTGCTGCATGGCGCCGGCAAGAGCCTGGCCGCCGCCGAGAACGAGGCCACCGCGTTCCGGGACGTTTCCCGCCAGCCGCCCCGGGTGCTGGTGGCGGTATGCACCTGTGGGAGCCGCATCCTGCCCCCCGGCGACCGGACTCGTTGGGTCGATCGGCTGAAGCGGGATCCGGCGGTCCAGGAGACGATTTTCATCGATCGGATCTGCACGGCGGAAGGCTGGCAGGCGCTGGCCGATGCCATCTCGGCCCACCCGCCCAACCGGGTTTTGATCGGCGCCTGTCATCCGTATGTATTCACCCGCCGCCTGCGGGAACTGGGCCGGCTGACCCGGCTCCATCCGGCCCTGATGGACGTGGTGGACCTGCTCGGTCCGCGGATGGCGGCCGCCGGTGAAGGCGCTGAGGCGGCTCATGACCCCGACAGCCTGCCACGGCACCTGGCCATGGCCCTGGCCAGGTTGCAGAAAACCTGCCGGCTCGAGCTGGAGGCGATGCCCGTTCGGCGCCAGGCCCTGGTGGTGGGCGGCGGCATCGCCGGCATGACCGCCGCCCTGGCCATCGCCGACTGCGGCTACCCGGTGGACCTGGTGGAAGCCGGGGACCGGCTGGGGGGCAACCTGCCGTGGATCGGCCGAACCCTGGAAGGCCACGACCTGCTGGCACTGCTGCAGGACACCGCCGCTCGGGTGGGCCGGCATCCGAAGATCACGGTGCATGCCGACACCCGCGTCCGGGGCGCCTTTGGCCAAGCGGGGCAATTCTATTCCACCCTGGAGAATACCGGCGGCGTGGTCCAGACCCTGGAACACGGCGTGGTGGTGCTGGCCACCGGCGGAGGCGAGGCGGCCACCAGCGCCTACGGCTTCGGGAGCCACCCGGCCATCTTCACCCAGAAGGGATTCCAGGAGGCCTGGGCAGAGGGGCGCCTGGATCCCGGCGCCCTGAATACCGTGGTGATGATCCAGTGCGTGGGGTCGCGAGAGGCGCCGCGCAATTTCTGCAGCCGGGTCTGCTGCCCCACCGCCATCAAGCAGGCCCTGGCCCTCAAGCAGCAAAACCCCGAGGTCGCCGTGGTGGTCCTCTACCGCGACCTGATGACCTGCGGGTTTGCCGAAACCTGGTTTACCCGGGCGCGCCGGGCGGGGATCGTCTTCGTGGCCTATGGGCTGGACGACAAGCCGAAGGTGGATGCGGCCGGTCCGGAGCAACCGGTGACGGTGACGGTCACCGATCCGGTCCTCGGCCGCCCCCTGACCGTGACGGCCGACGCGCTGGTGCTGGCCACCGGCATCGCTCCCGGTCTTCCGGCGGACCTGGCGGCCGCCTACGGGGCGACCCTGGACCAGGACGGATTTTTGGCCGAGGCCGAGAGCAAGTGGCGGCCGGTGGACAGCCTGGCCGAAGGGGTTTTCGCCTGCGGCCTGGCCCTGGGGCCGCGCAACGTGGAAGAGAGCATCGCCACGGCGGCCGCCGCGGCCCAGCGGGCCCTGCGCATTCTGGAGCGCGAGCGCCTGCCGGCGGCCCACCTGACCGCCGTGGTGCGCCACGGCCTCTGCGCCCGCTGCGGCCGCTGCATCGAGGTCTGCCCCTACGAAGCCCGTCGCCTGGACGAGGATCTGGACCGGATCCTGGTCAACCCGGCCAGATGCCAGGGCTGCGGCGCCTGCGAAGCCATCTGCCCCAACGGCGCCGCAGTCCTCAACGGATTGGGCATGGCCCAGATCTTCGGAATGCTAGACCAGGCCCTGGCCTGAAGGATTTGAGATTTCAGGTATGAAAACCGAAATTCCCGAAGGGAGATCTGCCATGGCGCTCGCCGAAGAAACCGCCATCGACCTGGGCGCGATGACGCAAGCGACCGCGGCCCTGGACGAGATCCGGGCGATGGTCCGGCCCTGCATCCAGTGCGGCACCTGCACGGGGTCGTGCCCCAACGAATTCGCCATGGATCTGACCCCGCGCCACATGTGGCGCCTGGTGCTGCTGGGCCGCACCGAGGAGGTACTCGCCTCGCGGACCTTCAGCCTGTGCTCGGCCTGCTACCTGTGCAGCCTGCGCTGCCCCCGGGGGCTGCCCCTCACCGAGGCCATGGGTCGGCTCAAGCAGCTCGCCGCCCGCCGGCGCCTGCCCCACCTGCGCTCGGGGAATCTGTTCTACCGGAATTTCATCGCCAGCGTGCGACGCCACGGCCGGGTGCGCGAGATGGAGTTCATGAGCCTGTACTTTGCCCAGATGATGAACCCCTGGCTGCCGCTGCGCTACGCGGGCATGGGAATGCGGCTGCTGCGCCGGGGCAAGGTGGAACTGCGGCTCCCGTCGCGGGGCAGCGGACGCCTGGTCAATCTCTTTGACAAAGTCGCCGAAATGGAGAGCCGGTCATGAATTACCTCTACTACCCGGGATGTTCCCTGGAGGGCACGGCCCGGGAATACGACATCAGCACCCGGGCCTTGATGGCGGCCATGGGGGCCGATCTCGTCGATATCGAGGACTGGACCTGCTGCGGCGCCAGCGCCGCCGAGGCGCTGAGCGAGCTGCTGACCCTGGTGCTGCCGGCGCGCAACCTCGCCCTGGCCGAGGCCATGGATCTCGCCGGCCGCGACCTCCTGGTGCCGTGCAGCGCCTGCTACCTCAACCTGAGGCGGGTGGAGGAAAAGACCCGGGTTTCCCACGCCCTCAGGGATCGGATCAACGAAGCCCTGTCCGTCGAAGGGCTCGTTTACCGCGGCCAAACCCGGACACGCCACCTCCTTGACGTGCTGGCCAGGGACATGGGGGCCCCGGTCCTGGGGCGACGGGTCGCGCGGCCGCTGACCGGGATACGGGTGGCGCCCTACTACGGGTGCCAGTGCCTGCGGCCCTACCCGGCCTTCGACGACCCGGAGACCCCCCGGTCCATGGAGCCGTTGATCCGGGCCGCAGGCGCCACGGTCCATGACTGGACCATGGGCGGCCGGTGCTGCGGGGCCTCCCACATGAACACCAAAATGGCGGTGGGGCTGGAACGGGTTGAAGCCCTGCTCACCGCGGCCCAGGGGGCCGACGTCATCGCCACGGTCTGTCCCATGTGCCAGATGAACCTGGAGGCCTTTCAGAAAAAGGCCCTGCGGGGCACCGAAGCCTCGCCCGTCGCGGTGGTCTACCTGCCCCAGCTTCTCGGGCTGGCCGTCGGTCTGGATCCCGAGGTCCTGGGACTCGGACTGAACCTGGCCATCACCCCGGACTTTCGCCAAAAGCTGGACCGGATCCCCACGGCGGCCTGAAACCGTCCCCCCGGGGTTCCCGTCCCCATCGAGGTGGCGCCGTGCCATTAGCCCAGCCCAAAACCATCGCGCCCCGGTCCAAGACCGCCGCCAACGGCCAGGGTATGGTGCTCAACCTGGCCATCGTGGGCGGGGGCCGGGCCTGCAAGTTCTTCCTGGAGATGCTCGACAAGGAGTCCCTGTCGGGCCTGGACATCCGCATCCTGGGAGTCTGCGACATCGACCCCGGGGCCGAAGGCCTCTGTCTTGCCGCAACCCGGGGAATCTTCACCACGGCGGATTTCCACGACCTGTTCACCATCCCGGGCCTGGACGCCATCATCGAGCTGACCAACCGCCGCGACGTGCTTCTCGAACTGGTGCACCACCGGCCCAAGGGGCTGGGGATCATCGAGCACAACATCGGCCGGCTGATCCGCCATTTCTTTCTCACCGAAGAACGGCTCAAGTCCACCGAGGCCCAACTGGCCGGGGAACGGATGATCTCGGATTTTCTCATCCAGCAGGCCCGCCAGCGGATCATGGTCCTTTTGCCCGACCTGACCATCGACGATGTCAACAACGCCTGGCTCGCAGCTCTGGACAAGCCTCGCGACGCCGTGGTGGGCCGCCCCTGCCACGAGATCATCCACGAGCTGCCGGCCCCGTGCAGCCAGGCCATGTTCGGCTACGAATGCCCCCTGCTGGAAACGCTGCGCACCGGCGAGTCGGCCCACGTGATCCACGAGGAGTCGGCCGGAGCCGGAGGCCCGCTTTACAGCGAGGTTGTCACCTATCCGGTCAAAAATCCGGCCGGCGAAGTGGTGCGGGTCATCGAGATCTGGCGCGACATCACCCAGGCCATCAGCCAGCGCTGGAAGCACCGCGAGGCCCGCCTCCGCTCCGACCTCAAGCGGCTGGTCCAGGAGGACCGCATGATCAGCCTGGGCAAGCTGGTGGCCTCCTGTGTACACGAGATCAACAACCCCATCCAGGGGCTGCTCACCTTCAGCCGCCTGATCGAGGCCGCGGTGGCCGGCGACGGCCCGGGGGCGGCCGACCTGGCCCAGCTGCGCGAGTTCTCGGCCCTGATGAGCGAGGAACTGGCCCGCTGCGGCAAGATCGTCTCGGGACTGCTCTCCTTTTCCCGCGAAGCCCCGGTGGCCTACCGTGACACGGACCTGTGCGAAGTGCTCGAGTCCGTCGTCGCCCTGACCCGCCACAAGATGAAGCTGCAGAACATCGACCTGGACTGCGGCCTGGATCCCGCACGGCTCATCGTGCGCGGGGACAAGAACCTGCTCCAGCAGTGCTTCTTGAACCTCGTCTTCAATGCCATCGAAGCCATGCCCGAGGGCGGCCGCCTCACCGTGGAGGCCCGGGCCGACGCGGGGGGCGCCAGCGCCTGCATCCGCTTCAGGGATACCGGTGTGGGAATCCCGGAAGAGGCCCTCGAACACATCTTCGATCCCTTCTTCACCAGCAAACCGACCGGTCAAGGAACGGGGCTCGGGCTGTCCATCGTCTACGGCGTGGTCAAGGACCACGGGGGCCGGGTAAGGGTGGACAGCCGGCCCGAGCAGGGCACCTGCTTCGAGCTCTGTTTTCCGCTGGTGGCGCGGATCGGCGCCCATGGCCCGGACCAGGAGGCCTGCCATGTCCCTTAGGCTGCGCATCATGATCGTCGACGACGAGCGCATCGTGCGCGAATCGTTCCGTCACTGGTTCGCCAAGACCGGCCATGCGGTGGCTACGGCGGCCTCGGGAACCGAGGCCCTCGATCAGTTGGAAAACGAGGCTTACGACCTGCTCTTTGTGGACATCAAGATGCCCGGGATGAGCGGCCTGGAACTGCTCGACCGGGTCAGGGCCGACTTTCCCGACACCACCGTGGTGATCATCACCGCCTACGGCTCCATCGAATCGGCGGTGCGGGCCATGAAGGCCGGGGCCAGCGACTACCTGCTCAAACCCTTCCAGCCCGAACAGCTCAACCTGGTGATGGAAAAGATCGACCAGCAGCGCCGGCTGGCCAGCCAGTACCATTACCTCAAGGGAGCGCTGGAGCAGATTACCCGTTTTGACGACATCATCGGCCGCTCGGCGCCCATGCAGCGGATCTTTGCCCTGATCCCCGAGGTGGCCGCCAGCGATGCGGCCGTCCTGCTCACCGGCGAGACCGGCACGGGCAAGGAACTGGTGGCCAAGGCGATCCATGCCAAGAGCCGCCGGGCGCATTTCCCCTTCGTGCCCATCAACTGCGGCGCCATGCCCGAATCGCTGCTGGAAAGCGAGCTCTTCGGCCACCAGAAGGGGGCCTTCACCGGCGCTCAGCAGGCCCGCAAGGGATTTCTGGAGGTGGCCGAGGGCGGCACCCTCTTTCTCGACGAAGTCGGAGAGATCAGCACCCGGATGCAGGTGGACCTGCTGCGGGTTCTGGAAGACCGCAAGGTGGTCCGGCTGGGCAGCCGCCAGGCGGTAACGGTGGATTTCCGCCTGGTTTCCGCCACCAGCCGGGATCTGGGGCGCCAGATGGCCGAGGGGCGGTTCCGGGAGGACTTCTACTACCGGATCAACGTCATTCAGATCGAGATTCCCCCCTTGCGTCAGCGCAAGGAGGACATCCCCTTGCTGGTGGCCCATTTCATGGAAAAACTGGGCCATCGGACCACCAAACAGGTGGACCGGGTTTCGGAAAAGGCCCTGGCCCTGCTGGCGTCCTACGACTGGCCGGGCAACGTGCGCGAACTGGAAAACGCCGTGGAACGGGCCGTGGTCCTGGCCAGGTCGCGCACCCTGGGCCGGGCCGACTTCGCCTTTCTCCAGGCCGGGGCGCCGTTCCCGGCGGGCGATGCCACGCTGCAGCAGATGGAGGCCGCGCACATCGCCGCCGTGCTGAGCCGGTGCGACGGCAATGTCAGCCAGGCCGCCCGGGTTCTGGGAATCAACCGGGTCACCCTGCACAAAAAAATCAACCGCCTCGGGTTGCGCGCCGCCCCGGCCGAGAAGACCCCGGACCATGACGCTGAAAAAGAGGCCCGCCATTGGCGTGGAGGTGGCCCCGGTCGGTGAGTCGACCCTCCTGGCGGCCAAGACCATCGCGGCCCATGTGGAGGGTTTTCTCGGACTGCCCAGCGCCCTGCTGCCCGGACTGCCCCCGCCCGAATTCGCCCTCGACCCGGGCCGGCTCCAGTACGATGCCGGACGGCTCATCGAAGGCTACGAGGCGTGGGATCCGGGCGCATGCGGCAAGCGGGTCTGCGTGCTGGCGGTGGATCTATTCGTGCCGATTTTCAGCCATGTCCTGGGCGAAGCGCGCCTGGGCGGCAAGGTGGCCCTGGTTTCCCTCAACCGGCTGGGCCCGGCCGTCGACGGTCGCATTGCGCGCGCCGACCAGATCCTTTTGCGCGCCGTCAAGGTGGCCTTTCACGAACTGGGCCACCTTTTCGCCCTGACCCATTGCGCCGATCCGGGATGCCTGATGCATTTTGCCGGCGACGCCAGGGGCCTGGACGGCATTCCGATGCGCTTTTGCCGCTACTGCGGGCGCTTTCTGACCGAAGCGGCCCGCCCGGGACCTCAGGCGGTGCCGGACGGACGGGTATGAAGAAAACGCACCACCAGGGTCTCCCAGCCGATGTGGGGAAAGCGTCCATGGACGTCATGCACCATCTGGCCGCCGGTGGCCGCCAGCCGATCGTAGCCCGGGTCCACCAGGGCCAGCAGGCGCCGCTGTTCGGTATCCATCCAGCGCACCGCCTCCCGGCCGAAGTAGAGCGCCTTGAGATTGCGCCTGGGCGCGTCGGGCTCCAGGATGAAAAGCCAGCCGTGGTGGTAGGGGGCCTGGCGCATGATCTCCGGATGGTCCCAGAGCCGGTGGTTGACGGCCAGCACCCGGCCGGTCACCGGGGCCAGAAAGGCGGCATGATCCGTGTCGCGGGCCAGGCTCCAGCCCACCTCCCCCTGAACGAGGCGCTCCCCCAGGGGCGGCAGCTCGGCGGGGCGCAGATCCCCGAAAACGCGGGCCGCGAAATCGTCGCAGCCCACCCGCACCCGGCCGGAATGCTCGAAACGGGCCCAGCTGTGGCCCAGGTGATAGTAATACCCGTCGGCCATCTGCACTCCGGCCACCGGCCGCAGGCCGGGGGCGTCCGGATCCAAGCCCAGATCCATCTCGTCGAGAATCTGGTCGAAGGCGCAGTGGTAGCATTCGTAGTTGTGGGGACAGATCTTGGGCCCCTCCACACGGCCGGTAAGGACATGCCGGCAGGGGCGCTCGGCCCCGTCATAGCGCGCCTTGAGATGGGCGATCCAATGGGGGGCCTGGCTGCGGCTGTCGCCCCGGGCCGCCAGGTCCATGGCCCGGCGCATGCCCTGGTCGAAGGGGCAGGTCGCGCAATCGAAATCGTTGTCGCAGATCCGGAAGTTGATCACCCCGGCCTTCATCCAGATGCATTCGTTTTCCAGAACCTTGAAGCCCACGATGCGCTCCTTTTGGCTGTGGCGTTTCATGGCGGCCTCCTTTCGACAGGGTTTGCCCTAAAGGCGAAGCAAGATCGGTGCCAATGACCTGGAAACAGTATTTGTACGCATTAATTCAAATTGTTATGCGTTCATCCGAAGAGACCCGGGCGCCAGGCGGACTGTAGCCGAAGGCAACAATCGTCTTGACGAAGAAGCGCAGAAAGGCAATAAAGATCAATTAATTAAAACAGATAAATCCAGTGTAGCCCAACCCTCGAGGACTGTTGCCCGAAGCAACACCCGGACCTTGGGAACCAAGGCCCGCCCGAAAGGCGCGACCCGATGATCCGCGTTCGTCACAGTCTGATCTCCAAGCTGGTTGTTTCCGTGGGCACGGCGCTGCTGGTCTGCATGGCCGTGTGGGCCTATTTCAATATCCAGTACGAGCGCCGGCGGGTGATGGACAACATCGTGGCCAGCACCGACCGGCTCACCAACACCGTGCGTCTGGGCACCCACTACGCCATGATGCTCAACAGCCGCGACGACATCAATCAGATCATCACCAACATCGGCCGCCAGAAAGAGATCGAAAACATCCGCATCTACAACAAGGACGGCCAGATCAAGTTTTCCAACCGGCCAGAAGAAGTCGAGCGCACCACCAACATCGAAGCCGAGGCCTGCTACATCTGCCATCGCACCGACCCGCCCCGGGAAACTTTAGAGTTGCAAGAGCGGGTGCGCATCTTTCGCGCCCCCGACGGCCACCGTCTCCTGGGGATCATCACCCCCATCGGCAACGAGCCGGGCTGCGCCACCGGAGCGTGTCACTTCCACCCCGAGGACAAGAAAATCCTGGGAGCCCTGGACCTGGTGGTCTCCCTGGCCGACATCGACCGGGAGATCGCCCGCACCCAGCGCGGCAGCCTGGGACTGTCCATGTTCGTTTTCGTCCTGACCTCCGCCGTGATCCTGGTCTTTCTGCTGCGCTTCGTGGTCCACCCCATCCGCCGGCTCATCACCGGCACCCGGGCCATCGCCCGGGGCGACTACGCCGTGGCCCTGGAGGTGGACCAGGACGACGAGATGGGCCAGCTGGCCCGGGCCGTCAGTCAGATGAGCCGGCAGATCGGCGACAAGCAGGCCGAGATCAACAAACAGCGCGACGAATACCAGAACCTTTTCGAACAGGTCCCTTGCCTCATCACGGTTCAGGACCGCGACTACCGACTGCTGCGCTACAACCGGCTCTTTGCCCAGCGCTTCAACCCGCGGCCGGGGGATTTCTGCTACGAGGCCTACAAGGGACGCGAACGCAAGTGCGAGCGCTGCCCGGTGGAGCGCACCTTCACCGACGGCCAATCCCACTCCACCGAGGAAAGCGGGATCAACCGCGACGGCACCTTGAGCCACTGGATCGTGCGCACCTCGCCCATCTACGACGCCGAAGGGCGCATCATCGCCGCCATGGAGATCTCCCACGACATCACCGAACGCAAGCAGCTCGAAGTGCAGCTGAAAAAATCCGAAGACAAGTACCACGCCATCTTCGACAGCATTCCCAATCCGGTTTTCGTCCTGGACCCTGGCAGTTACGAAATTCTGGACGTCAACCACAGCACCACGGCCGTCTATGGCTACCGGCCCGACGAACTGGTGGGGCGATCCTTTTTCGATCTTTTCCCCGAGACCGAAAAAGCCGCCTACCAGGATCGGCTGCGCGACATGGCCACCGTCAACCGGGCCCACCACCGGCACCGCGGCGGCCGCTGGATCATCGTCAACATCCGCATCTCGCCGGCGGCCTACAGCCAGCGCCGGGTGCTGCTGGTGACCGCCAGCGACATCACCAAACGCCTGGAGGCCGAACAGCAGCTCATCCAGGCCGGCAAGATGGCCACTTTAGGGGAGATGGCCACCGGGGTGGCCCATGAACTGAACCAGCCCCTCTCGGTGATCAAGACGGTCAGCTCTTTTTTCCTCAAAAAACTGGACAGCGGCGACCCTCTCAAACCCCGGGTCCTGGACGACATGCTGCGCAAGATCGACAAAAACGTGGACCGGGCCGCCAAAATCATCAATCACATGCGCCAGTTCGCCCGCAAAAGCGACCTGGTTCTCGAATCGGTGTCCATCAACCAGGTCATCGACAACGCCTTTGAAATATTCAGCCAGCAGCTCAAAGTACGCGGCATCGAGGTCGAGCGGGAGCTGGCCGAGGACCTGCCCCGCATCAAGGCCGATCCGGGCCGGCTGGAGCAGGTCTTCATCAACCTGCTGCTCAACGCCCGCGACGCCATCGAGGAGCGCGCCGCGCGCCAGACCGACCCCCAGTTGGAACGGCGCATCCGACTGACCACCGCCCGGGATGGAAGCCGGGTGCGGTGCCGGGTCAGCGACACGGGGATCGGCATGAGCCCGGAAATCGCCGAAAAGGTCTTCGAACCGTTTTTCACCACCAAGGAGGTGGGCAAGGGAACCGGTTTGGGGCTTTCCATCAGCTACGGCATCATCCAGGAGTGCGGCGGCACCATCCAGGCCAGATCCGGCCCGGAGGGCGGCGCCTGCTTCGAGATGAGCTTTCCGGTGGAGGAGACCGCCCATGAGCACCGCAACCATTGACCGCACCATCTTGCTGGTGGACGACGAAGCGGACATCCGCGACGTGCTCCAGCTGTCCCTGGAAGACATGGGCTATACGGTGCACACGGCCGACAACGGCCAGGAGGCCCTGCGCCGTTTCCGGACGCTTCAGCCGCCCGTGGTGTTGACCGACATCAAGATGCCGGTCCTCGACGGGATCGAACTGCTGCGACGGGTCAAGCAGATCAACCCGGAAACCGAAGTGGTGATGATCACCGGCCACGGGGACATGAAACTGGCCATCGAAAGCCTCAAGAACGAGGCCACCGATTTCATCACCAAGCCCATCAACATCGATGCGCTGGAAATCTCCCTCAAACGGGCCGAGGAGCGGATCCTGGTGCGCCGGCTGCTCAGACAATACACCGAGAACCTTGAACGACTGGTCCGCGAAAAGACCGAGCTGCAGGATCATCTGGCCTCTTTGGGTCTGATGATCGGATCGATCTCCCACGGGATCAAGGGACTGCTCACCGGACTGGACGGGGGGGTCTATCTGGTGGATGCCGGCTTTCGGCGCGACCATCTGGAACAGGCGCGCGAGGGCTGGAGCGCGGTCAAGTCGGTGGTGGAACGGATCCGGCGCATGATCAACGACATCCTCTTTTACGCCAAGCGCCGGGAGCTCAAGTGGGAACGGGTAGAGGCACAAGCCCTGGCCGAAGAGATCGCCGCGGTCTTCGAACCCAAGGTCCAGGCCCAGGGGATCGCGTTCGAGCGGCGCTTCGATCCGGCCGCCGGTGCGGTGCAGATCGATCCGGGCTACATCCACTCGGCCCTGGCCAGCATCCTGGAAAATGCCATCGAGGCCTGCCTGCGCGACCCGGACAAACCGTCCCACCGCATCGTCTTCGGCGTCCAGGCCGACCGCGAGGAGGTCCTCTTTTCGGTTCAGGACAACGGGGGGGGGATGGATCCGGACACCCGAGAAAAGCTGTTCACCCTCTTTTTTTCATCCAAGGGAAAGGGGGGGACCGGCCTGGGGCTCTTCGTGGCCCATCAGATCATCGACCAGCATGGCGGCACCATCCATGTCGATTCGGTCCTGGGACGCGGGACGCGGTTCGTGGCGCGAATTCCCCAGGCCGCCAAGGCCGGAACGGATGGGGCGGTTTCCGGATCGCGGCTCAGGGCGTGAGCGCCCCCGGGCAATGGGGCGGATGGCGCCATTGTTCATTGGCCATTGGCCCTTTGACGTCTCGGGACGTTTCGGCTGTCTTACCTCGATCACCCTTCCGCAACGTTGGGCGCGTTGCGACGCAAAATGGCGACGATCCGTTCCAGGCAGTCGTCGGCCCGGGACGCCGCGATGTTGCATCCCCCGGCGCCACGATGGCCGCCTCCTTCGAAAGCCGCCAGCATCACCCCCACATTGACCTTGCAGGTCTGGTTGAAGATGCTGTGCCCCACGCTGATGGACACCCGGTCGGGATGGCGTGCATCGCGCCGCACCTTGACGTGTACCGAGGACTGGGGAAAAAGCGAATAGCTCAGGAAGCGATTGCCGTCCGGAGCGTCGGGATGGGCGCGCAGGTCGGTGACCGCCACATGATCGTAGAGCCGCGTATGGGCCAGGAGCACATCGCGGTAGCACCGGTTTTCCGCGACCACCTGGCGGCAGCGGGCCGCCACCGCCTCTAGCGCCATGACCGATTCGATGGTCTCCCGCCCCAACTCGGCCACCAGCAGGTTCCAGTAAGGCTCGTCCCGCCGGTCGCGACCCGAGACGGTCATGGAAAGCAGGATATAGGGGTGGCGTTCCGGGTACTGCACCTCTTCCTCGGTCAACCGGGCGGCATCGATCTTGTCCGCCTGGCGCACCAGGGCATCAAAAGCGGTCCCCAGCCGCCCCCGGTAATAGGCGTGGATCACCCCGGCCGCCGAAGGGGCCAGCCGCCAGGCCCCCTGGAAGGAGGCGTCGATCCGATTGGAGAAATGATGGTCGAACCAGAGGCTGCAGCGCGGGTCGTAGGGGAGGTTGGCCAGAATGTCCCCCCGGCGAATTTGGGCCGTTCCCTTCTGGATGTCGCTCGGTTCGGTCCAGTAGATGGGCCCCTCGACGCTTTCCGCGCTCTGGAGCAGCACAGCACACACGATGCCGTCAAAATCGGGGCGGGTAACGATTCGCATGGCCGATTCATAGCGGTAATGATGCCTCTTTTCAAGAATAGATCTCGAAAAAAGGCTTGCACCACGGGCCGGTCCCCCCGGGGATTTGACAGCCCCGGTCCATCAGCCTATGTTCTGGGGCCGAACCGTCCATCTCTATCAAGGAGCCCTCATGCTTGCCATCGCCAGCGTCAACCTGAAAAAAACACCTCTGGAAACCCTGGTGATCCCCATCTGCGAAGACGCCCCGCTGCACCGCGAACCGGTGGCGGCGCTGGTGGAGGTCGCCCGCCAGGCCGAGCCCTTGAAGGGGGAAGCCGGAGAAATCGTCGTGGTGCACCGTCCGGATGGCTTTCGTCTCCAGCGGATCCTCCTGGTGGGGCTGGGCAAGGCCGGCGCCATGGACGCCGAGACCCTGCGCAAATGCGCCGGCCGGGCGGTCAGGTACACCATGGAGCGCCGCCTGAGCCGAATCGACATCGCCGTTCCGGATACGGAGGCCGCGGGACTGGACCCGGCCCTGATGGTCGGCGCCCTGGCCGAAGGCGCCGGACTGGCCAACCAGGTGTTCGACCTGTACAAGGAAGAGAAAAAAATTCGCCCCCTGGACGGCATCCGGCTGCTCACCTCGCCCCGGCTGGCCAAGATCCTCGCGCCCCTGGTGGAAAAAACCGAGGCCATTTGCGCCGGCACCGGACTGGCCCGCGTCTGGGTCAGTACCCCTTCCAACGACAAGGTGCCCGAAGCCTTCGCCCGCACCGTGGCCGAAGCCGGCCTGCAGGCCGGATTGAAGGTCACCGTCCTGGGCGAAACGGACCTGGCCGAACTCGGGTTCGGCGCCCTGCTGGCCGTGGCCGCCGGCAGCCGCAACCGCCCGGCCCTGGTGATTCTGGAACACCGGCCCCAGAAGGCGGACAAAACCATCGCACTGGTGGGCAAAGGGGTCACCTTCGATTCGGGAGGGATCAACCTCAAACCCTCGGGCGCCTCCATCGAAGAAATGAAGATGGACATGGCCGGGGCCGCCGCCGTGGCGGCCACCCTCATCACGGCGGCGCGTCTCAACCCGGGGATTGGTATCGTCGGGGCCCTGCCCCTGGTGGAGAACATGCCCTCGGGAACCGCCACCAGACCGGGGGACATCGTCAAGACCTATGCGGGCAAAACCGTGGAAATCGGCAACACCGACGCCGAGGGGCGCCTGATTCTGGCCGACACCCTGGCCTATGTCATCGACCGCTACGCACCGGAGGCGGTCCTCGACCTGGCCACCCTCACCGGGGCCTGCGTGGTGGCCCTGGGCGAGAAGATCGCCGGCCTGTTCACCGCCGATGACCCGCTCGCCGAAACGATTCTGGCCGCGGCGGCCCGCACCGGTGAGCGCTGCTGGCGGATGCCCCTGCCCGAGGATTACAAGGAGCAGCTCAAGAGCGAGTTCGCCGACCTGAGCAACATGGGGGCCACCCGCTGGGGCGGAGCCATCACCGCGGCCCTGTTCCTGGCCGCGTTCACGGGAAAATCACGCTGGGCGCACATCGACATCGCCGGTCCGGCCTACGTGAAGAAACCGGCGGAGTACGGACCGGCGGGAGGCACGGGGTTCGGGGTCCGCCTGCTGCTCGACCTGCTCGAAACCTTCGCTGAGGCATCCGGAAAACCGGTATGAACCTGCTGATCGTCGCCGCCGCCGCCGCCCTTCTAGCCCTGACCCTCTTTTTCGAAAGCCGCGGTCAATGGCGCGGCTATCTGGGATTCAAGACGATCCTGTCCCTGCTCTTCGTTACCACGGCCCTGGTCCAGCCCCACCCCCTGGTTATGTATGCCACCTGGATACTGGTCGGTCTGGTCCTCTGCCTGGCCGGCGACGTGCTGCTGGCGGTGCCCGGTCAGAGGGCCTTTCGCCTGGGGCTGGGGGCTTTTCTGCTCGGGCACCTGGCCTATGTGCTGGCCTTCATGCGCATTTCCACGCCCAACGGCCTGGTGTTCTGGACCGGGACGGTGATCGTCCTGGGGGCCAGCGCCCTGGTCTTTGGCTGGCTGGAGCCTTTTCTGGGGCGCCTGCGCGGGGCCGTGCGGGCCTATGTGGCGGTGATCAGCCTCATGCTCATCGGCGCCCTGGCGGTGGCGGTCAATCCGGGGCTGCGCGGGGCGGGCAGGGCTCTGATCGCAACGGGGGCCCTGCTCTTTTACGTGTCCGATCTTTTCGTGGCCCGGCACCGCTTCGTGCGGCCCCAATTCGCCAACCGCCTCTACGGACTGCCCCTCTACTACGCCGGCCAGTTCATGCTGGCCTTTTCGGTGGGCCTGGTGCTGTGAACGCCGCGTCATCGCCCCCCAACGGCCCCCCCGGGGAAGCGGCGGGGGCTTACCAGCCGTAGATACGCACCAGGGCCCGGGCCAGCAGCAGCCGAAACGTGGCGGCCTCCGCATCGCTGATGGGACATTTGGCCTTTCTGTCGCCCCGGCTCATGGTCATGAAATAGCCGAAGCGCTCGCCTTTGTTGAGCTGCAGGAGGCTTTTGGGCAAAGATCCGTCGGCGCCGTCACCCCGGGCCTTGTTGGGATCGTGAACGATCTTGCACGGTTCACCGCGCAGACCGCCGAGGATCGGCTGGATGTCGGCGTCGGACAGCTTCATCGACACCTTGTTGGCCCAGTCATAGACCGGATTGCCCCGGCCATCGAGGCCGCCGCTGGCGTTGGCCATCTCCACCATCAGGTACCCTTTCCTGAAAACCTGGACTTCACCGTTCTGGGCAGTAAAGGTTTCGCCAGTGAAAAAGGCCGGCTGGAGCGTGACCTGGACCGATCCGGTGCGGTTGTGAACCTTGAAGGCGGGATACTGCACTTGGGGGCGGGCTTCCATGAGGCGCTTCTCCTTTCAGGACGGGGTGGCCGTTCTGGACCCGCACCCCAAGGACGGGCCATTCCCGAAACCTTGCCGCGGGCATCCGCCGCCCGAGCAAAGCAAAGCGCATACCGATCACGATGCGCATGCCGGCGGACTTGCCCGGCTGCGTCGATTTTGCCGGCCGGGCGGCAACTTGCCTTCCTTTCGGGCGGATACTCGGAAGCGGCTTCGGCGCGGAACGAAGACGCCAAGAAGCGCGGGGCTGCACAATTTTTCAGGCGTTCCCTGCACTGCCCTAGCGCCGGGCCCGCCGTTGCCGGAGGCGGCCCGGACAGGGCCTCGGGAGGGCCCCAACGGAAGGGGCGGCGCTTGACGGTGAAGCCCACCCCGGGCTAGGGGCGAAGATGGCCGTCCGCAACCAGGGGAAGCGCGATGCGAAAAACCGACCCTCGGCCGATCTGGCTTTGCACGTCGATTCTTCCGCCCCAGGCCTTGACGATCCCCAGGACCACCGACAATCCCAGCCCCCGGCCGACGAATTTGGTGGTGAAGAAAGGATCGAAGAGCTTGTCCAGATCCTGAGGGGCGATCCCCTGCCCGTCGTCCGAAATTTCCAGGCATGCCAGAAACGGCTCAGAGGCCTCCCAATCCACGGGAACGGCATACCGCCCGGGCAGCGCATCGGCCGCCGTCACCCCGGTTTTCACGACGATGTGTCCGCCTGCCTCGCCGATGGCCTCCAGGGCGTTGGCCATCAGGTTCATCAAAATCTGCTGCATCTGGTTGAAGCTGATCAGCGCCACCGGTCCAGGGGCCGCCAGTGCCAGTTCCAGTTCGATACCGCCGGGCAGGGCCGCCTGTATCAACGGCTGGCAGCGGCGGCAGACATCCGACAGATCCAGCCGCTCCCGGGCGTCGCAGTGCTGGCCCAGATAGGTCAGCATCATCCGGCTGATGCCGGCCGCCCGGCGGGCGCCCAGCATCGCTTCTTCCAGCGCCTGGCGCTGCGGGGACCCGCCGGGACTGTCCGCCATGGCCAACTCCAGGTTTCCCATCACCACGCTCAGATGGTTGTTGAAGTGGTGGGCCACGGCCCCGGCCATGCGGCCCAGGCTTTCTCCCTTCTGAAGTTGGATGTTGGCCGCCTCCAGGCAGGCCCTTTCGGCCTCGGCGGCTTTGCGGGCAGTGACATCGCGCAAGGCGCCGACGATTTTCAGAGGCTTTCCCTGCGCGTCGTTGACGATGGCGCAGGCCAGGGCACAGGTGCGCACAGACCCGTCCGCGTCCTTCAGGACCACCTCGAAATCCTCAACTTTCCTGCGGTCGCGGATCCACCGCAGGAAATCCTCCTTCCGGGCCCGGGCCGGGTCGGCGTACAGGACGGCGACCGACCGGCCGATGAGCATCTCGGGCGTATAGTGGAAGATCTTGCTGATGGAGGGACTGATCAGCAGAATCCGTCCCTCCAGGCTGGTCTCGTAATAGACATCCTGGATGTTTTCGAAAATCCGGCGGTATTTGGCCTCGCTTTCGCGCAGGGCGTCCGCCCCGCGCCGGCGTTCGCCGACTTCGTGGCTCAGGCGATCGGCCGTTTGCGCCTGCATGCGGATGACGCGATCCAGACCCTGGATCATGAGCGCCACGGCGAGGGTCGCGGCGGCATTGAGCAGCAGGTAATTGCCCAGGGCCGCAAACGCCGATTCCCGACTGGAGAAAAACGGCAGGCCCGCCCCTACCCCCTGGCGACTGGCCACAAAGCCGATCAGCGAAAGCAGGCCGGCGTTGATCAGAACCGCCCCCAGGGCGGCCTTGGGGCCCAGCAGCAAACTGGCGATGATGGGGATGATGAACAGCCAGACGGGGCCGCCGCTGAGAAATCCGGCATGGATCAGCACGCCGGTGCCCACCCCGTAGATCAGCATCACGACGCCCCAGGAACGGGTGCGGTAGCTCAATCGGCCGCTGAACAGAAGGACCACGAGGGTGGCCACGGCCGCCAGGTGGATGGCCACCAAGGCCCATAAGTGGTGCCTGACGGCAAAAACGACACTGGGGACCAGGGCGACGGGACAGAGGGCCACACCGCCGGCCAGCAGGCCGACGAGGATGCGCTCGCGCCAGTAGGCCAGCCCGTCTCGATCCGCCTCGGGGAGGCGGAACCATTTTGCCCAATAGTCGTTCAACATGCTGCCACGGCTGATCGGCGACGCCACTGTCCTGGGTGTCCAAACGAGGCCTGGGAAAACGGATGGTGGCGCGAGCAGAGCAGAGATCGGGGCGATCTCGTTGGCCGGCCAAGTAGCAAACCGCCACCCCGAAGTCAATCGATATCCCGCGGCGCCCGGGCAGCTTCCGTGCAGGTTCGCCTCCAGGCGCAAGGGGGGGTTTGACCCTGGCGCCGTCTCGTAGTAAATACGGTGCGCTTGCCCACAAGATCCTCAAAACCGACAGGAGTGGCCCTCATGGACAATCCCTTGCTGTGTACCTGGAAAGGCTGGACCGGTCAGATTGGTGGTAAGAAACCCGCAGGCGCCGGCGAGGCCGCCCAAAGCCCCCTTTTAAAGGCCCTGCTGGGCTGGAAAGGGCTGGTGGTGTGGGATGAGACCGTCGACCCCGTCGATCTCTTGCGCGCCTACCTCGAAAAGGTCAAAAGCGAGTCCTGCGGGCAATGCACGCCCTGCCGGGAGGGGACCGAACGGCTCTGCGCCATCATGGAACGGATCTGCACCGGCCGAGGCCACCGGGACGATCTGGAGGAAATCGCGGGCCTGGCGCGCTTCGTTTCGGATACGGCGCGCTGCGACGTCGGATTGAATCTCGCCCGGCCCACTCTCGAGATCCTGGACCGCTACCACCAGACCTTCGAAGCCACCATCCAGGAAGGGCGCCGCGTAGAGCCGGGCCGCTACGAGGCCACCGTGACGGCCCCCTGCGTGAGCGCCTGCCCTTCCAACGTGGATATCCCCGCCTATATCGAGGCCATCCGCATGAACCGCCTGGAAGAGGGACTGGCGGCGGTGCGGCGCGATTGCCCCATGCCGGGTACCATCGGCCGGGTCTGCGTGCGTCCCTGCGAGACGAGCTGCCGCCGCGGGCGGCTGGACCAGCCCATCGCCATTCGGGCCCTCAAGCGTTTTCTGGCCGACCATGAGATGCGCTCGGGCACCGCGCCGAAAATGGAGCCGGTCTCCCCCCGCGAGGAACGCGTGGCCATCGTGGGGGCTGGTCCGGCCGGCATCTCCTGCGCCTATTACCTGGGATTGCAGGGATACCGCACCACCCTCTTCGAAGCCCAGGAAAAGGCCGGCGGCATGGCCTCCTTCGGGATCCCGTCCTACCGGCTGCCCAGGGAGGTCATCGCCTACGAGGTGGCCCTAGTGGAGAAACTCGGCGCCGAGATCCGCTACGGCGTCAAGGTAGGCGAAGATCTGACCCTCGAAGAGCTGGGTCGGCAGGGTTACCGGGCCGTCTTTCTGGCCGTGGGGGCCCCCGAGTCGTCCAAGATGCGCTGCGAGGGAGAAGACGCGGGCTACGAATGCTTCATGACCGGAATCCATTTCCTGGGGGAAGTGGCCCGGGGGCGGCGGCCGGTGGAGGGCAAGAAGCTGGTGGTGGTGGGCGGGGGCAACGTGGCCATGGACTGCGTTCGCTCGGCGCTGCGGATCGGATTTACCGACGTCAACCTGCTTTACCGGCGCACCGAGGCGGAAATGCCCGCCGATCCCCAGGAGATTCACGAAGCCCAGGAGGAAGGGGTCAAGTTCCACTACCTGGTGGCCCCGGTGCGCATCGTGCACCAGAACGGCAGGGTCAGCGGCCTGGAGTGCCAGCGCATGGCCCTGGGCGAGCCGGACCGCTCGGGTCGACGCCGGCCCGTGCCGGTGCAGGGTTCGCAATTCGTCATCGACTGCGATGTGATCATTCCGGCGGTGGGCCAGATCTGCGTGGTGGACTGCGTCCTTCCCGAAACCGACGCCCTCACCGCCTGGAAGACCCTGGTGGTGGATCAGATGACTTTTCAGTCCAAGACCGAAACGGTTTTCGGCGGGGGCGACTGCGTCACCGGCCCGTCGACCCTCATCGCGGCCCTGGCCGCCGGCAAGAAGGCCGCACGCCACATCGCCCAGTACATCCAGCAGGGCGCCGCCCAGCCCACCGTGCCCGAAATCCTCCAGGCCCTGGTCAACACCAGCGGGGTCTATGATCCGGGCGAAGCCTTCCCCTTCCAGGGCGGCACCCACCGGGCCGAGCCGCCCGTGCTGGACCCCGAGACACGCAGGACCCATTTCGAGGAGGTCGAAGACGGCTTAGGACCGGCCCAGGCCACGGCCGAGGCCTATCGCTGCCTGCGCTGCTATCGCATCGCCGTGGCGGCGCTCTGAAAGAAAAGCAACGGCGGCGCCAGACCTTTTTTCAAAGCGCTCCCGCCGGTGCCCCCTTGCCGGTCATGGCGCGCTGCCGGGGGAAGGCGGCGAGCCGCCCTGGCCTTGCGGCCGCAGCGGCAAGGCCCACTTTTTCATGTGTTTCCAGACCGCGGTACGGCTGATGCCCAGGCGGCGGCCCACCTCGGCCTTGTTCCAGTTGCATTGCCCCAGCAGGGCCACCAGTTCCCCGCGGGTCAGCCCCCGGCCGGGCCGCGCCGCCCGAGGCCGAGGCCTGGCCGGGACCGGGTCCGGCTCGCGTCGCAGCTCCACCGGCAAATCCCGGGCCTCGATCTCATCGGAGCGGCAGAGCACGAACGCGTGCTCCACGGCGTTTTCCAGTTCGCGCACGTTGCCGGGCCATTCATGGTCGAGCAGATGGCGCATGGCCGCCTGGCTCACTCCCTGGATCCGCTTTCCGGTGGCCCGGTTCTGCCGTTCAATGAAGTGGCCCACCAGCAGCGGGATGTCCTCGCGCCGCTCGGACAGGGTGGGCAGATGGATGGGAAAGACCTTGAGCCGGTAGTAAAGGTCTTCGCGGTAGGCGCCCTGGCGCACCAGCGCCAGAAGATCCCGATGGGTGGCGGCAATGACCCGGATGTCGATCTTGCGCCGCCGTGAATCGCCCACCCGTTCGATTTCGCGCTCCTGGAGCACCCGCAGCAGCTTGACCTGGATAAAGGGGCTCAATTCGCCGATTTCATCCAGAAAGATGGTCCCCCCGTCGGCCTCCTCGAAACGCCCCACCCGATCCCGGTGGGCCCCGGTGAACGCCCCACGCACATGACCGAACAGTTCGCTTTCCAGCAACGTTTCGGACAGGGCGCTACAGTTGACGGTCACCAGGGGCCGATCGGCCACATCGCCGTTGAAGTGGATCGCCGCGGCCACCATCTCCTTGCCCGTCCCGCTCTCGCCCTGGATCAACACCGTGGCCCGGCTGGCGGCCGCGGCCCGGATGGCCTCGAAGACATCCTGCATGCGGCCGCTCTTGCCGATGAGATTGGCAAACCGGAACCGTTCACCCAGCCGCCGGGTGGCTTCCTCGGCCGCCTGGCGGGCCCGTTTGAGTTCGGTAAGATCGGTCACCGTCTCCACGGCCCCGATGATCCGGCCCTCATCGTCGCGCACGGCCCTGGCATTCTTGATCACCGGTACGTTGTGCCCGTCAGATCGGAAGAGCACACGTCTTAACTCCAGTCACGTCAGTCAATCTCGTA
>CALJLV010000201.1 GCA_937982505.1 uncultured Desulfobacteraceae bacterium
AAGCCGGGCATGATCTGGTCGCAGAGCTCCACCACGGTAGTGTCGATCTCCCACATGTCGGCCAGGGCCTCGGCCATTTCCAGGCCGATGAAGCCCCCGCCGATGACCACCGCCTTTTCGGCCATTCCCTGGGTCACCATGCCCTTGATGGCCGCCGCGTCGTGCAGGTTGCCCACGGTAAAGACATGATTGAGGGCAAGCCCCGCGATGTCCAGGGGCCGGGGCATGGATCCGGTGCCGATCACCAGCTTGTCGTAGGGGATGCGACCGGTGGAGCCGTCCCGGCGCTGGATCTCCACCGTTTTGCGGGCGCGATCGATGCGCGTCGCCCGGGTTTCCACCATCAACTCGATATCCTTGCAGTTCTTAAAGAATTTCTCATCGCGGACCATGTGAAAGCTCGTGGTGCGCAGCTCGGAGATGTCGCTCACGTCCCCGGACACGTAGTAGGGAATGCCGCACCCGCCGTAGGACACGAAACGGTCCATGTCGATGATGATGGCCTGTGATTCGGGCTCGAGCCGCTTGAAGCGGCAGGCCGCCTTGGACCCCAGGGCCACCCCGCCGATAAAGACAACCTGCTGTGCCATGTGCGCTCCTTGAAATGATTCGGGAAATGATCCGATGGTATCGGGGTTTCGAAGGATGGGAACATAGCGCGGTGCCCGGTGTTGTCAAGCAAAAAACAAGCCGGCTCGAAAGCCGGCTTGTCCCAGGGCAATCCCTCGTCGTTCCGTCGCTGCCCCTGGAATCAACTCGCGGGGGCCACGATCGGCCGGATGGCGATCGACACGCGGCGGTTGACGGCGTCATCGCTGGAGATGGGCCGCGATTCGCCATAGCCCACGGCCTCGATGCGCTCGCCCGCCACGCCCATTTCCACCAGGGCGGTGCGCACGGCCTGGGCCCGCTTTTCGGACAAGACCTGGTTGTAGGCCTCGCTGCCCCGGCTGTCGGTGTGCCCCTCAACCACGATGGTGGTTTCCGGATAGCGCAACAGAACATCCGCCACCCGCTGCAGTTCACTGTATCCGCCCGGCTTCAGGGTGGCCGAATCAAAGTCGAACATCACCTCAGACTTGAAGGTCGCGGTGAGCACCTCCATGCGCTCCTGTCGTCCCCGGGCTTCGGAGGCGGCCACGACCTCCTGGGTGCGCTGGACACTGGCCGCTTCGCTGGTGGCCAGAGCGCTCCTCAGATCCTGCTCCTGGCGGTCCATGTAAGCCCCGATCTGGTTGCCCGCCACCGCTCCCACCGCCGCGCCGATCCCGGCGCCCAGGAGCGTGGCTTCGGTGTTGCGCCCGATGGCCTGGCCCAGAACCGCCCCCACCACGGCCCCGGTTCCGGCCCCCACGCCGGTTCCGGTCTGTTGCCGGGTGGCGCCGGCGCAGGCCAGCAGACTCGTGGTAAGTCCAGCAATGATCACGAAGGTGAACAGGTTTCTTTTCATCGGCCTTCTCCTTGTCTGTGGGGTGAACAGCGAAGTTCGGTCAGCTCCGTTTGCCGGCGCAAACATGGTTTCAGATCGCCAGGTTGTCAACGCCCCCAAGGCATCACGGCGGCGGTGAACGCCGCTGGTCTTTGAAGCGCGCCGCCATTTCCCTTCTGAAATCCTCGAGGGCCTGCTGCTGGGGCGCGCTGAGCAGGGGTTTGAGCGCCTCGTCGTGGGCCTCGATGATGCGGCGCACCTCGGCGCGCCGCTGCTCGTTGTAGCGCTGGAGGGCGTCGTCCATCCGGCGCACCACCGTCTCCACGGCCGGTTTCTGCGCCTCGGTCAGATCCAGCCGGTCCGCCAGCCGCTGCATGATGAGCGCCACCCGTTGTTCGGGATCCTTCTTGAACAGGGGGTGGCGGGATTTGAGAAACCAGCCGCTGCCCAGTCCTCCGGACAGGGCTCCCAGGACAAAAACAAGCGCCACCCCTACCACGGTTCTCCATTTGTCCATGGCCACCTCTCCCGAGGATTAGAAATTAAGCAGGCTCAGCATCTGAGGTTCCGCGTAGAAAATCTGGAACAGCTCTGCGTCTCCGATCAGATTGATGTGCATCCAGATTCCCAGCAGGGCCAGGGCCAGGGCCCCGGTGGCCGGGGCCAGGCGCCACACCAGGGTCTCGAAGGACCCCCATGGCGTGTGCAGGCCGTCCTGATCCCGGGACCGGATACGGGCCATGACCACTTGGATCGGCAGGCTTCCGGCAGGTAGCTCGGCCTTCGCCCGGTGGGCCCGGCGCAGCACCTGGTCCAGGCGGTCCGGCGAAATCGATTTCCTTTTCATGGCATCCCCTCCAGGATGATCTGGTGCAGGCGCCGGCGGGCTCTGAAGGCCCGGACCTTGACATTGGTCCGGCTCCAGCCGAGCAGTTTGGCGGCTTCCGCCACCGGCCGCTCCTCCAGATGAACCAGTTCGATGACCATCCGGTCTTTGGCGGACAGACGGGCCATGGCCGCCTCCAGGATCTCGCGGGCTTCGGCCCGATCGCTCAGGGCCTGCCAGTCGTCGCCGGCGTCTTCGGCCTGGACCTTCTCCAGCCACTGCCGGTGGGCTTCGGAAAGCTGGCTCAGGACCACCTCCCGTCGGCGGTAGCGCCGGCGCCAGAAATCGTAGCAGGTGCGCACGGTGATGGCCGCCAGCCACCGGGGAAAGCTTTCGGCCTGGCGAAAGCCGGCCAGGGACTGGTACGCCCGCACCATCGCGTCCTGGGCCGTTTCTTCCACCCGATCCGGCGGCACGTGGCGCCGCACGATGCGCAGCACATGATCGCGATATCGCTCCACCAGACCGCCAAAGGCATCCACGTCCCCGGCCAGCACCCGGCGGATGTCGGCCATGTCCGCTGATCCATCGCTCATCGGCTGAGCGCCTCCATCCTTGCCCGTCGCGCGGCGTTGTCAACGTTGGGTGCCGGGGCAACGATCCGCACCCCGTAGGCGCCGGACCTGTTTCCCATCCGTGGCCAATGGGGTATTATGCCCGGGGGACATGGCCGTGGCAAGGATTAGAACCGCCCGGGAGCGGCTGTGAGGGTAGTCGTCGCCGGCCGCTCGGCGGTTACAGGGCCCCTGTCAAGCGGCCCGCCACCCGGTCTGGGGGCCCTGGGCCGCTCTCCTTGCTCCCGGACGCCCGACCGGGCGTGTAACCGATCCCACCGCCGGACCGACTGGAGGCACAGGCCGCGCGCTCTGGCCCGTGGCGGCGCAAAAACCGGGCCCCGGGCCGAACAGTGGACCACACCCGCAGCGAGGAAACCCTGGGCATGGATCTGACCAAGGAACTGCAAAAGGCGAAGAAAAACCACCGGGGGCGCCTGATCTTTTTGGTCCTGGCGACCCTGGTCCTGGCCGGTGGGGGGTGGGCCTTGTGGGCCGTCTACCACCGGTCGGAAACCCAGCAGCCGCGATTCGCCACCGAGACGGCGCGCCGTGGTGACCTGACGGTGACCGTGGGCGCCACCGGCACCCTGCAGCCCACCAACCAGGTGGAAGTGGGCAGCGAGCTGTCGGGAATCATCAAGAGCGTGGCGGCGGATTACAACGACCGGGTGCGGGTGGGCCAGGAACTGGCGCGCCTGGACGATACCAAGCTCAAGGCCGCGGTGGCCAAGAGCACAGCGGCCCTGGCCTCGGCCCGGGCCGGCTTGACCGAAGCGCGTGCCACGGCGCTCGAGGCCCGGGCCAGCCTGGAGCGGTTGCGCCATCTGCGGCGCCTCACCGACAACAAGGTCCCTTCGGCCCAGGATGTCGAAACCGCCGAGGCGGCCGTAAAGAGAGCCGAGGCGGCCCAGGCTTCGGCATCCGCCCGCATCGCCGAAGCCGAGGCGAGCCTCAACGTGGATCGCACCAACCTTGAAAAAAGCGTCATCTATTCGCCCATCGACGGGGTGGTATTGGCCCGCAGCGTGGAACCCGGACAGACCGTGGCCGCATCGCTCCAGGCCCCGGTCCTGTTCACCCTGGCCGAGGATCTGACCCGCATGGAGCTCCAGGTGGATGTGGACGAGGCCGATGTGGGCCAGGTCAGGCAAGACCAGGAGGCTGTCTTCACCGTGGACGCCTATCCGGAGCGCCGTTTTCCGGCCCGGATCCGCCAGGTGCGCTACGGTGCGGCCACCACCAACGGCGTGGTGACTTACAAGACCATACTCACGGTGGCCAACGAAGACCTGACCCTGAGGCCCGGCATGACCGCCGCGGCCGAAATCACCGTCGAAACCATCACCGATGCCCTGCTGGTACCCAACGCCGCCTTGCGCTTCACGCCACCGCAGCCTGCCCCCCCGGGGCAGCGGCGCGGCTTCCTTGAACGCCTCATGCCCCGTCCGCCCCACTCCCCGGCCCGACCGGCGGGCCGCAGCGGACCGCAGGTCTGGATCCTGCAGGCCGGCAAGCCGGCGGCCGTGACCGTGACCGTCGGCCAGAGCGACGGGATCCTCACCGAGGTGCGCGACACGGATCTGCCGCCGGGAACCGCGGTGATCGTGGGCACCCTGGTGGCGGGCAAATGAGCCCCCCGGCGCCCAACCCTCCCCGGCCGGAGCCCATCATCCGGCTCAGGCAGGCCAGCAAGGTCTATGGCCAGGGCCAGGCGGCCATCTACGCCCTGCGCGGCGTCGATCTGGAGGTGGCCCGGGGCGAATTCGTGGCCGTGATGGGGCCTTCGGGTTCGGGCAAATCCACCTGCATGAACATCATCGGCTGCCTGGACACCCCCTCTGCAGGCAGCTACCGCTTCGACGGAATCGAAGTGGGCGAGCTGTCGCGGGACCAGCGGGCCGTACTGCGACGCCACTGCCTGGGATTCGTGTTTCAGGGGTTCAATCTGCTGCCCCGCACCTCGGCCCTGGAAAACGTGGAGCTGCCCCTCATCTATCGGGGCGTGGGGCGCCGCCGGCGCCGCGATCTGGCCGCGACGGCGCTGGGGGCGGTGGGGTTGACCGGCTGGGAAGACCACACCCCCGGCGAACTTTCCGGCGGCCAGCAGCAGCGGGTGGCCATCGCCCGGGCCATCGTCAGCAATCCGAGGGTCCTGCTGGCCGACGAACCCACCGGCAACCTGGACACTGAACGCAGCCACGAGGTGATGCACCTGCTGTGCGACCTCAACCGGCGCCAGAATCTGACGGTGGTGATGGTCACCCATGAATCGGACATGGCCGCCTATGCCGGACGCCGGATCCATTTCAGGGACGGCGGCATCGAGGCCACGGACTGACGGAGAGCGCTCATGTTCTGGGAAACCTTCATGCTGGCCATCCGTGCCATCCGGCGCAATCTGCTGCGTTCGGCCCTCACGGTCCTGGGAATCGTCATCGGCGTGGCAGCGGTGATCACCATGGTGACCCTCGGCTCGGGAGCCACCGCCAAGGTCACCCAGGACATCGCCAAGCTGGGCAGCAATATGCTCCAGGTGCGCCCCGGCCAGGGATTTCGCGGCCCGGGCGGGGCCCGCTCCAGTGCGCCGATGCTCGAGGCGGCCGACGCCGAGGCCCTGGCACGCGAGATTTCCGGACTGGACGCCGTGGCCCCCAGCGCCAGCCAGGCCCTGCAGGTGATCCGCGGCAGCGCCAACCGGTCCACCTCGGTCACCGGCACCACCGATGGGTTCACCCGCGTACGCGACTGGGACCTGGCCGCCGGGCGCAACTTTTCGGCCAACGAGCTGCGCGCCGGCAAGGCCGTCGGCATCATCGGCCACACGGTGTGGAAGGATCTGTTCGGGGGGCAGAATCCCGTCGGCGAAACGATCCGCCTCAACCGCATCAGCTTCAAGGTGGTGGGCGTTCTGGGGGCCAAGGGGCAATCGAGCTTCGGCACCGACCAGGACGATTTGGTTCTGGTGCCCCTGCGCACCTTTCAGCGGCGCATCGCCGGCAACACCGACGTACAGGTCATCTACGTTTCAGCCCGCGACGGGATTTCCACCGAGACCGTGCGGGCCGACATGGAACGGCTGATGCGCGAACGGCGCCGCATCGGCCCTGAAAAGGAGGATGATTTCCACGTGCGCGACATGCAGGAGATCGTCTCCACCATGACCGCCACCACCCGAGTGCTCACCGCTCTGCTGGGGGCCGTGGCGGCGGTGAGCCTGCTGGTGGGCGGAATCGGAATCATGAACATCATGCTGGTTTCGGTCACCGAGCGCACGCGGGAAATCGGTACCCGCATGGCCATCGGGGCCATGGAACGGGACGTGATGCGACAGTTCCTGGTCGAAGCGGTGGTGCTGGCCGGCCTGGGAGGCGTCTGCGGCATTCTGCTGGGGCTGACGGCGGCCGCCGCGGGGGCCCGCTGGATGGGCGTGCCCTTTGTCTTCAGCCCGGGGATCATGATGCTGGCGGTGGCATTTTCGGCGGCGGTGGGCATTATCTTCGGCTATTTTCCCGCCCGCCAGGCGGCCCGTCTGGATCCCATCGCGGCGCTGCGCCACGAGTAGCTTCGCTCCGCCGTGGCCGGACAGCCGCCCGAAGCGCCGCTTCGGCACCCCCAAGAAAGCAGGGAACACCCTAAAAAAATCAGGAAGCGCCCGGTGTCAAACGTTCCTGGTGGGCCTTCCGGCGTCAGCCTGGACTCTTTCCCGGACCTGCCAGGCGTCAGGGCCTGGCGGCGACCCCGATCACGTTGGGCAGGGACCAGGCGGCATTCAACCCCGATGCCCTCAATAGCCGGGTTTCGTAGCCGCCGACGATCTCAAGAGAGACATCGCCCACCGAGACGTAGAGTTGGGCCTCCGGGCCGCCCTCCAGGTGCTGCGCGCAGACGATGTCCAGGGGCAGATCGAGCAGCGTCTGGTTGAATTCATGCATCGAACAGGCCGTCAGACTCATGATCAGAAGGGCGCGGCCCCGGCTGTCCTCGCCCAGGGCGGCCTCGATCCAGCCCTTGGCCTGCGGTTCCCAGCGGTTCTGTCCGGGCCGCTTGATCAGACGCAGATTCTGCACGATGCAGTGATAGTCGTCGCGAATCGCCTCCATGGAAAAGTCCGGGGCGTCGCGGTCGAAGATCCGAAAGCGGGGCAGCCCGGCCCGTTGCGGGCAGAAGGCGGCCACGGACTGATAGCGGCTCACCCGGGGATTGTTGAAATGATCCCGGTGCTGCAAGAATCCGATGTGGGTCAGATAATCGGTGGCGAACATGCCGGCGTTGATGGCCGCCACGAACCCTTTGCGCTGGCACCATTCCCGGGCGCTGAGGCCATCGATGCCCTCGGTTTCGGAGGCCAGTCCCAGCCGCAGGTCCCATTTCCCCGGATCGACGCGCACCACCACGACTTGGATCTCACGGCCCCCCTGCCGCCCGGCGCCCGCAAAACGGCCCAGATCGAACCCGGAAGCCAGCTGGCGCCACCCCGGATCCTGGGCCGGCGCGGACGCGGCCGCCAGGATCAGCCCGGCCAGCACCCCCTGGGCGAGCCGCCTCGCCCATCGGACGAGCCATCGGCCTGAGGCCGCCTTGAGGTCGCCGATCCGTTCCATGGGCCTCCTATAGCAAGTTTCTGCCGGCGATTGAAGAGGTGCCATCACCACCCGCTGTCCTCTGAAAATTTCAGCGGCGAAACCCCCAGGGTACAGGTCCCGCCCGCGCACCGAATCCTCCTTGGCCCCTTCCCGGGTTTTCAGGCGGATTCTGCCTTGCTGCACGGAACCGGCAATGGCATTAGTTTTGCAGACTGATTTTAGCGCAGGCTGCCCTCCCGCGCGACCGCGCCCCTCTTCTGCCGCGTCCCTGGATTCGATCCTCGAGCCTGCCACGGCGCCCTGTTTGCCCGCAGCGACAATCGTTTTGTCCGCCCGCCTGATGGCCCGGACGGACGGTAAATCCCGGCGAAAGGAGGCGCACCTTGAACGCATCCCACGGCATAGCGACGGGGCCGGCGGACGACGATCGTCTCGCCCCTGAAACCGAGGCCCTCATCGATGCGGTGATCGGCCGCCACCAGGGCTTTTCAGGCGCCCTGATCACGGTCCTGGAAGCCCTCCAGGAGGAGATCGGCTACCTGCCCCGGAGCGTTCAGCGGCGGGTGGCCCGGGGGCTCAAGGTGCCCCTGGCCGAAATCTACGGGGTCGTGACCTTTTATCATTTCTTCACCATGGTGCCGCGGGGCCGCCACACCATCCGCTGCTGTCTGGGAACGGCCTGCTACGTGCGCGGTGGCAAGGGGGCCATGGACCGGGTGCGCCGCCTGCTGGCGTTGGAGCCGGGCGGCACCAGCGCCGATCGGCGCTACTCGCTGGAAACCGTCCGCTGCCTGGGGGCCTGCGGGCTGGCGCCGGTGATGATGGTCGACAACGATACCCACCGGCAGGTCAAACCGGCGACCATTGGAGACATCCTGGATGCCTATGAATAGGCATGTGAAGCGGCAAGGAGGGCGGGATCATGCACCGGCTGCGACTCGAAGACCTGTATCGGATCAAGGGTGATCTCAGGCGCGCCACGGCGCTGGACGGGGTCCGGCTCAAGGTTCGCATCACGGTTCACATGGGCACCTGCGGCATCTCCTCGGGCGCCGACCGGGTCCACGCGGCTTTGGCCCGGGCCCTGGAGACCGCCCGGCGGTCCGACATCCGGCTCACCACTTCGGGCTGCGCCGGGCTCTGCAACCGCGAACCGCTGATCACCGTGGAACACTTCGGCCAGCAACCCATCAAGTACGCCGACCTGACGCCGGAAAAGGCCCTGGACATCTTTCAGCGCCACGTACTGGAGGGTCGGATCGTCACCGAATGGGCTTTTTCCCGGGGTTTCGAGCAGACCGAACTGGAGGCCGAGGGGCTGGGGCCGCCGCCGGCCGGAGGGCCGGCCCACATCCGCGAGATGCCGTTTTTCGGCCAGCAGCAGTTGTGCGTGATGCGCAACCGGGGGCTGATCCAGGCCGACCGGATCGATGAGGCCATTGCCCGGGACGGGTATTTCGCCGCCGCCAAGGCCCTTTACCAGATGACGGCCCGGGAGATCATCCAGGAAGTCAAGGCCTCGGGAATCCGGGGCCGGGGCGGCGGGGGGTTTCCCACCGGCCTCAAGTGGGAATTCGCCGCCCATTCTCCCGGACCGGTCAAGTATGTGCTGTGCAACGCCGACGAGGGCGATCCGGGGGCCTTCATGGACCGCTGCGTGCTCGAGTCCGACCCGCACAGCGTCATCGAGGGGATGATCATCGCCGCCAAGGCCATCGGCGCCAGCCGGGGCTACATCTACTGCCGCGCCGAGTACCCTCTGGCCGTGCGCACCCTCAACCTGGCCATCGGCCAGGCCCGGACCTGCGGGCTCCTGGGAGAGGACATTCTCGGGTCGGGGTTCGACTTCGACCTCGAGGTCTATCGCGGCGCCGGGGCCTTCGTCTGCGGCGAGGAAACGGCCCTGATGACCTCCATCGAAGGCCGCCGGGGCAATCCCCGCCCCCGGCCTCCCTTTCCGGCCGTGGAAGGATTGTGGCGCAAGCCCACGATCCTCAACAATGTCGAGACCCTGGCCAATATTCCCCAGATCGTGCTCAACGGCGGCCGCTGGTATGCCGCCCTGGGGACCCAGCGCAGCCGGGGGACCAAGGTCTTCGCCCTCACCGGGGACGTGCGTCACGTGGGGCTGGTGGAAGTGCCCATGGGGGTCCCCCTGGGCAAGATCATTTACGACATCGGCGGCGGGATTCCCAGCGGCCGGCGCTTCAAGGCCGTCCAGCTCGGCGGTCCCTCGGGAGGCTGCATCCCGGCGAGCCACCTCAACGCGCCGGTGGACTACGAGACCATCGTCCGGCTGGGGGCCATCGTCGGCTCGGGCGGGATGATCGTGATGGACGAGAACAAATGCGTGGTGGACGTGGCGCGCTTCTTCATGGACTTTTGCCGCGAGGAGTCCTGCGGCAAGTGCGCCCCCTGCCGCGTGGGCACCCGCAAGATGCTCGACATCCTCACGCGCATCTGTCACGGGCAGGGCCGGCCGGAAGACCTCCAGACGCTGGAGTACTGGGCCGAGGTGGTGCAGAACACCTCCCTGTGCGGCCTGGGCCAGACCGCGCCCAACCCGGTGCTGTCCACCCTGCGCTATTTTCGCGCCGAATACGAGGCCCATATCCTGGAGCGGCGCTGTCCGGCGGTGGTCTGCGGGGCGCTGTTCAAGGCCCCCTGCCAGCATGCCTGCCCCATCGGCATGGACATTCCGGCCTACGTGGCCCTGGTGCGCGCCGGGCGCCTGGACGACGCCTATGCCGTGCTGCTGCGCACCAACCCCTTTCCCAGCGTCTGCGGACGGGTCTGCGACCACGCCTGCGAGGCCAAATGCCGCCGCCAGACCCTCGACGCCCCGGTACACATCAAAGCCCTCAAGCGCTTCATCACCGATCACGCCCGGCCTCCGGCGGCCCCGGCCCCGGCCCCCCGACGGGACGCACCCGTCGCCGTCATCGGCGCCGGGCCGGCCGGCCTCACCGCCGCCCGCGACCTGGTGATGCGCGGATACCCCGTGACGGTCTTCGAGGAGCTGCCCGAGGCGGGCGGGATGCTGCGCTGGGGAATCCCCGAATACCGCCTCCCCCGAAAGATCCTGGCCGCCGAGATTCAGGCTATCGTGGACCTGGGCGTGACCTTGAGCTGCCGCACCAGGGTGGGCCGCGACATCTCCTGGGATACCCTGCGCAACCAGTACGACGCCGTTTATCTGGCCATCGGGGCTCAGAAAAGCGTTCCGGCCGACTTCGAAGGCCAGGATCTCAAGGGGATCACCGGGGCGGTGGAATTCTTACGCGAGCTGCACCTGGGGGGGCGGCCCTACGTCGGGCGCCGCGTGGTGGTGGTCGGCGGCGGCAATTCGGCCATCGACGCCGCCCAGTGCGCCCTGCGCCTGGGGGCCGAGACGGTGGACCTGGTCTACCGGCGCACCCGGGCTGACATGCCGGCCCTGGTCGAGGAGGTGGCGGCAGCGGAAAAGGAGGGGGTGAGGCTGCAGTTTTTGCTGGCGCCCCTGCGCTTCGAGGCCGAAGGCCGCCATGTGGCCCGGATGATCTGTCAGCGGATGACCCTGGGCGAGTTCGACGCCAGCGGACGGCGCAAGCCGGTGCCGATCCTGGGCAGCACCATGGTCATGGCGGCGGATCAGGTGATCCTGGCCATCGGCCAGCTCCTGGACGCCCCCTGCGACCTTCCCGGCGCCGGTCTGGCCCTGACCGCCGGCGGCTGGATCGAAATCGCCCCCGGAAGCCACAGCCGCACAACCTCGCCCATGGTCTTCGCCGGCGGCGATGCGGTCACCGGGCCCCATACCGTGGTGGGCGCCATCGCCGCCGGACATCGGGCCGCGGCCGAAATCGACGACGCCATCCGCCAGGTTCGGGGGGAGCCTCCCTGGATGGAACCGGATCCGCTCCCCATGGAAATCCCCCGGCAGATCGACAGCGAAATTCCCGCCACGCCCCGGGCCGAACTGCCCGAGGCCGAAACGGGCGAAAGAATTCGCGATTTTCGGGAGATCGGGCTGGGGCTGGACCCGGCGGCGGCCCTGGCCGAGGCCTGCCGCTGCCTGGGCTGCGACCTGGAGCCCAACTGACGCGCCGGGCCGCTGCCGCGGCCGGCGACGCCCAACCGCCTTGCCGGAAAAGAGGATGGATATGAAACCGACACCCGCCGACATCGAGCTGCAGATCGACGGCCGCCCCTGCCAGGTGCCCGAAGGAACCACCATCCTGGAGGCCGCCCGGCGCCAGGGGATCGTCATCCCGACCCTCTGCCACCACCCGGCCCTGAGCGCCTGGGGAGGCTGCCGGATCTGCGTGGTGGAGGTGGACCAGGCCCCGCGGCTGGCGGCCAGCTGCGTCACCCCGGTGCGCCGGGGCATGGCGGTAGTCACCGACAACGCGCGCATCCGCCGCTACCGGCGCACCATCGTGGAATTTCTCCTGGCCGAGCGCAACCACAACTGCATGTTCTGCGCCCAGAGCGGCGACTGCGAGCTGCAAGCATTGGCCTACGCCCTGGGGGTCGATCATCTTGCGGTGCCCGCCGATTTCACGCCCTTGGCCACCGATGCCACCAGCCCCGACATGATCCTGGACCACAACCGCTGCATCCTGTGCGGCCGCTGTGTGCGCGCCTGCCAGGAAATCGCCGGCTGCGATGTGCTCGGATTCCATTCCCGGGGAGAGGGGACGCGGGTGGGGTTCGATCTGGACACGGACCGGGAGGCATCCGGCTGCCTGGGCTGCGGGGTCTGTCTGCAGGTCTGCCCCACCGGGGCCATGGCCAACCGCCATCGCAGTCACTACACCGTCAAGGGGCACCGTCGAGACTGGCAGGTCAAGGAGGATTTCTGCCCTCTGTGCGGGCTCATGTGTGCCATCGTCTGCCGGGTGCGGGACGATCAGCTCCTGAGGGTGGACGGATGCCTGGGCCTTCAGGACCCGCGTCCCGACCTGGGCCAGTTGTGCCGCCGGGGTCGCTTCGAGCCTTTCCAGGCTCCCGGGCCGCGCCTGACGGCCCCCATGACACGGGATGGCGGCGGCCGCTGGCGGCCGGTTTCCTGGGACCAGGCCCTGGACGCGGTGGCGGCGGGCCTCGGGACCACCTGCGAGCGCCATGGCGCCGAGGCCCTCTTCGGACTGGCCTCGAGCCAGGCCTGTCTCGAATCGCTGACGATGTTCAGGTGGCTGATGACCGAAACCTGGGCGGCCGGGACCCTGGATGTGGGCGACGGGGACCTGGGCCGCGCGATGGCCGCCGCCCTGGGCAGCGGCCCGGACCGATGGCACGAAAGCGACTGGAAGGCGCTGGCCCGGGCCGACATGATCCTGGTGGTGGGCGGGAGCCTGGAGGCCGAAAACCCCCTCTTCGCCTCGGTGATCCGCCGGCGCTGGCGCCAGGGAGAAATGCCGGTGGCCCTAGCCGGCGGCCCGCCCCCCCCGGCGTCCCTGGCCTTCGACCATCTCACCGCCCCCGGCGGAAACCTGGCCCGCCTGATTCAGGCCCTGGCGGCCGCCGTCCGGGGTGCACCGGACAGCTCCCGGGAGCTGGCTCGCGTGGCCCGGGCCTACACCACGGCCGCGGCACCCCTGATCATCGTCACCGCCGCGGCCGCCGGTCCCGAGACCCCTGGCACCCTGGAAGCCGCGGTGGACCTGGCCCGGCTGCGCCATCGCGGCCAGGAGCGGCGCCTTCCCCTGGTCCTCCTCAAGCCCTGGGGCAACAGCGCCGGGGCCTGGTCCCTGGGCATGGCCGCCCCGACGGCCCCGGATCCCAGGGCCTGGCGCGGCGGCATCGTGATGCCGGTCCAGGGGGAAGCGGATATCTGGCCGCGGATCGCCGGGCTGCCCGGCGATGCCTTTCTGGCCGTGTTGACCCCCTGGATGACGGCAGGGCCGGCCGCCCTGGCCGACGTTCTGCTGCCCGTGCCGTCCTGGCTCGAAAGCGAAGGAAGCTACGGCGACCTGAACGGGATCGAGATCCGCCGCCGTCGACCGATTCTGGCCGGCCCTTCGGGGGTGCCCCCCGCCTGGCAGACCTTGCGGCGCCTGGCGGACCGCGGAGGCCGCCCGGACGGACCGCGCACCTGGGACGAATTGAACGCCATGGCGCTGGCGGCGGTCCACGGCGCCCTGCAAAGGAGGAACCCATGACGACGCCGAAACTGGCCACGGTCTGGTTCGAAGGGTGCTCCGGGTGCCACATGTCGCTGCTCGATCTGGACGAGGCCCTGATCGGGATCCTCTCCCGGGTGGAACTGACGGCCACGCCCATCACCGATGTGAAGAACTTCGATTTCCCCCGCGTCGACCTGGGCATCGTCGAGGGGGCAATCGGCAACGCGGAACACCTGGAGGTGGTGCGCCGCCTGCGCCGCCGGGCGCGTCTGCTCATGGCCCTGGGGGATTGCGCCGTCTTCGGCGGGATCAACACCCTGCGCAACGGGATACCGGTCGAGGACGTGCTGCGGTATGGATTCGTGGAAACCTGCAGCACGGCGGGCGGCCGGATCCCCGACGACCCGGCCCTGCCGGCGCTGCTGGAGCGGGTGCTGCCGATCAACCGGGTAGTGGCCGTGGATATCCACCTGCCCGGATGTCCGCCGGCCCCGGAACTGATCGCCCATGCCCTGGGCGAAATCCTCCAGGGACGCCTTCCGGTCCTTGGCGAGGCCATGATCCACTACGACTGAACCGCCGGGAACGGCCACGGACGGCCCTCGGTCACCGCCAAAGAGGAGCACTGCCATGGACACCGGACGCACGATCCACATCGATCCCATCACCCGCCTGGAAGGCCATGGCAAGGTCGCCATCTTCCTGGACGAAGAGGGCGAGGTGCGCGACGCCCGCTTTCACATCACCCAGTTCCGTGGTTTCGAACGCTTCTGCCGCGGGCGGCCCATGGAGGAGATGCCCGTCATCACCCAGCGGATCTGCGGCATCTGTCCCATCAGCCACCAGCTGGCCGCCGCCAAGGCCTGCGACGCCATCCTGGATCTGGAGATCCCTCCCGCTGCGGTCCTGCTGCGCCGCCTGGCCCACATGGGGCAGTTCATCCAGTCCCACGCCCTGCACTTTTTCTACCTGGCCAGCCCGGATCTGCTCCTCGGCTGGGATGCGGACCCGGCCGTGCGCAACGTGGTGGGCGTCTTGCGGCACCACCCGGAAATCGCCCGCCGGGGGATCGGACTGCGTCGCTGGGGACAGGAAATGATCCAGGCGGTGGGCGGCAAGCGGATCCATCCGGCTCTGGCCGTCCCGGGCGGCGTGATCGCGCCGCTGGATCCGGCCCGGCGCGACGCGCTGCAGGCCGGTCTGGCCGAGGCCTATGCCACTGCCGACATGGCCCTGGCGCTCATCGGCGAGTGGACCGAGGCGCATCGCGCGGAGGCGGCGGCTTTTGCCCGCTTTGATTCCCTGTACACCGGGCTGGTGGACACCCAGGGCCGCTCGGACCTGTACGACGGGCAGGTGCGGATCCGAAGGCCCGACGGAACCGTGGCGGCCCAGTTCGCCCCGTCCGATTATCTCTCCTTTATCGCCGAACATGTCGAATCGTGGTCGTATCTGAAGTTTCCCTATTTCCGGCCGGAAGGCTATCCGGCCGGCAGCTACCGGGTGGGCCCTCTGGCCCGTCTGGCGGCGGCCGACGCCCTGGCCACCCCCCGGGCCCAGGCGGCCCTGGAGGATTTTCGCGCGCGCACGGCCGGGGATCTGGCCGGCGGGTCGCTTCTCTACCACTGGGCCCGCATGGTGGAACTGCTCCAGTGCATCGAGGCGGCCGAGGCCTTGCTGGCCGATGCGCGGCTTTGCGACCGCGAGGTGCGCCGCACCGCTGCGGCCCGACGACCCCAGGGGATCGGCATCATCGAGGCGCCCCGCGGCACCCTGATCCACCACTACCAGGTGGACGGCCACGGGGCCATCACCGACGTCAACCTCATCGTGGCCACCGGCCACAACAATGCGGCCATGAACCGCGCCGTGACCCTGGTGGCCCGCCAGGCGATCAGACCCGGGACCCCCATCGCGGAAGGGGCATGCAATCGGGTCGAGGGGGCCATCCGCTGCTATGATCCGTGCCTGTCGTGTTCGACCCACTGTCTGGACCAGACCGCCACGCCCATCGAGGTGCGCGACGCCAGGGGGCGGCGCTGCTGGCCCGGCCCCCGTCGCTGAGCGGCCCGGCCAGGCCGGGCGCCCCGCCACGAGCCCGGCGCCGGGGATCGACAAGCCTGGCGGATGGAACCATGGAAAACGGACAAGGAGCCTGTCATGGAAACCGCAGCCGATATTTTGATCATCGACGACGATCGGGACCTGGTCAGCGCCATGCGCATCGTCCTCGAATCCCGGTCCCACCGGGTGCGCACGGCCTTTGACGGCAAGGAGGGATACGCGCGCATCCGCGAGAAGGCCCCCGACCTGATCATCCTGGACGTGATGATGACCACCGATACCGAGGGGTTTGACCTGGCCTACCAGCTGAGGCACCAGCCCGAATACCGGGACATCCCCATCCTGATGGTCACGTCCTTTACCCAGCGGATGGCCGAGGACGGTCCGGGTCGGTTTCAGCATATCCTGGGGCAGGACTGGCCCGTGACCCAACTGATGGAAAAACCCATCGATCCGGAAGCGCTGCTCGACACGGTCGATGCCATCCTCAAGGGCTGAGGACTCCCGGTCCCCCGCCGGTCGAGAGGGTCTCTGCCATGCAACTGGGCCAGGAACTCATCCGCGAACAGCTGTTTTTCCGCAAGGAGTTGATCGAGCGGGCCGAATGGTTCATTCGGCTGCGATGGATCTTCGTTTTCGGCGGGGCGCTGGCCGGCGTGGTGGCCCGGCGCTTCTGGCCTCCCCTGCCCCTGACCGCCTGCCTGGCCATCCTGGCGGTGGTGGGCGGCTACAATCTGGCCCTGGCGACCGCCACCCGCCGGGCCCTGGCCGCCGGGGACGACAAGGTGCCCCGGTTGACCCGCCTGGCCCACGTCCAGATGGTCTGCGACCTGAGCGCCCTGGCCGCACTGATCTATCTGTCCGGCGGTCTGTTCAGCCCCCTGGCGCCCTTCTTCCTGTTTCACGTCATCCTGGCCGGATTTTTCCTCTCGCCGGAAAGCTGCTATGGCTACGGGGCCCTGATTCTGGGACTGCTGGCGGCCATGACCGCCGCGGTGCACCTGTCCCTGGCGCCCTTCTGGCCGGTACTGTTTCACGACCCCGGCGCAACCGCGCCACCCGGCCCAGCCGCCACGGCCGGGGTCTTCGCCCTTTACGCCGCCATGGTCGCGGTCACGACCCTGATCACCACCTCCATCAAGGTCAGCCTCCGCGCCAAGGGACGTGAACTACTCAAGATATCCAGGGATCTTGACCAGAACAACCGCAAGCTGACGGCCCTCTACGAGATGGTCAAGGAAATGGGAAGCCACACCGGATGGCAGGCCCTGATGGACAACGCCACCCGCCAGGCGGCCCGCATCATGGGCGTCAAGGGATGCGCCATCAAGCTGCTGGACGCCCAGGGCCGGCGCCTGCGCTTTGCATCCGTCTACGGGCTGTCGGCCGACTATGTGGCCAACGGCGGCATCGAAATCGAAAAAAGCACCATCAACCGCCGCATTCTCCAAGGGTCGGGATACGCCGTGGGGCGCATCCAGGAGCGCGACATCTTCCAGTTTCCCGAGCAGATCCGCAAGGAAGGGATCGAGGCCATGGTGTGCCTGCCGTTGCGGATGGACAAACGCGTCAGCGGGGTCTTTTGCGTCTACAGCGACCGCAGCGACTTTTTCTCCGACGAGGATGTTCAATTTTTCGCCATGATGTGCGATCTGACGGCCCTGGCCATGGCCCAGCTTCACAGCGAGCTGAACAAGACCTGGTTTCTGCACAAGGCCGCCCACCAGCTGCGAGGCCCCCTGCACGCCATCCAGACCATGCTCGACACCCTGCGCCGCGAATACCCGGGCCCTTTGAACGCGGATCAGCAGCAGACCCTGGCGCGGGCCGGCAAGCGCCTGGGGCTGCTAGACACCATGATTCGTGATCTGTTGGACCTGGGGCTGCGGCGGGACCCGGAGGCGGACCAGCCCCTGCAGCCCATGGACCTGGGCCGCCATCTCACCGGCGAGGCCGGAACCGGCTGGCGGGCCCAGGCCGAAACCCGCGGAGTCCACCTGAGCATGGAGGCCGACGGAGAGCTGCCCCTGGTGCTGGCCAGCGGCACCATGATCGAGGACCTGTTCGGCAACCTCATCGTCAATGCCATCAAGTACACCCCGTCCGGCGGCCGGGTGTCGGTGAAGCTGAGCACCGAAACGGACGGCACGCTGCGCTGCGAAATCGCCGACAGCGGCATCGGCATCCCCGAAGAGGCCATGGATCGGCTGTTCAGCGAATTTTTCCGGGCCCCCAACGCGCGCGCCTTCTGCGAGGAGGGGACCGGGCTGGGGCTGGCCATCGTCAAGGAGGTGCTTTCCCGGCTCCACGGCACCATCCGCATCACCAGCCGGCCGGCCCAGGGCACCCAGGTTTCGGTATGGCTTCCCGCCCATTCCCGGAACCCCACCAAGGGGCGTCAATGAGCGCCACGCACAGGAACAGGGACCGGCCTGACCGGCGCGGGCTCCTGCGGCGCGGTTCGCTCCGCCTGGCGCTCTACAAAAGGATCTTCATCAGTTTCGTGGCCGGAATCCTCCTCTTTGCCGCCGTGGCGGCCCTGGCCGGGGGCATGCTGATCCATCGTTCGGTGCTCAGCGAGGCCCAGCGGCGGGTGAGCCTGGATTTGCGCTCGGCCTGGGGGGTGCTGGGCCACAAGCTGGACATGCTGGAATCCTTCGTGGCGGTGCTGGCCGACGGCCGCCGGGTGACCGAAGCCTTCGCCTCGCCCGAAGATCCGGCCCTGCGCGGAGCCCTGGAAGCGGCCCGCCAGGAGAGCGGGTGCGATTTTCTGACCCTCACCGACCGCAACGGCCAGGCGCGCCTGCGGACCCTGGCCCCCTATCACCGCGGCGATTACCTGGCCAACGATCCGTTTGTCAGCGGTGCCCTGCAGGGCCGGACGGTCAAGGGTATCGCCCTGCTGGGGCCGCAGCGGCTGCAGGCCGAGGGCGGCGACCTGGAAGAGCGGGCCTTCGTGGTTTTCGAGGACACCCCCAAGGCCAAACGCCGGGCCAAAACGGTGGAAGAAGCCGGCATGGTCCTGGTGGCGGCCGTGCCCTTGACCGGCGAAGACGGTGCCGTTCTCGGGACCCTTTACGCCGGGGTGCTGCTCAACCGCAACGCGGCCCTCGTCGATGAGATCCACGCCGCCCTCTTCGAAAACGCGGTTTCCGGCGGCCAGCCATCGGGCAAGGTCACCCTTTTTCTGTGGGATACGCGCATCGCCACCAACGTGATGCTGGCCAACGGCAACCGGGCCATCGGCACCCGCATGAGCGCCGATGTCTACGACACGGTGCTGGAAAACGGGGCCCACTGGTACGACCGGGCCTTTGTGGTCCAGGACTGGTACCTGAGCGCCTACGATCCCATCCGGGACATCGCCGGCAAGGTGATCGGCAGTCTCTACGTGGGCGTGCCGGCCCGTCAGTACGACGAGATCAAGTGGGACCTGTGGCGCCTTTACGGCAGCCTTTCGGTGCTGGCGGCGGCCGGCGCCCTGACCCTGGGCCTGATCTTCGCCCGGCGCCTCACCGGAGCCCTGCGGCGGCTGGCCGAGGCCGCCGGACACATCGCCGAGGGCGGCCCCTACCCCAGCGTGCCCGAACCGGCCACCAACGACGAAGTGCGGGACCTGACACGGGCCTTCAACGCCATGGCGGTGACCCTGCGCGACCGCGAAGAGCGGCTCAGGCGCAGCAATCTGGCGCTGGAAAAGGCCAACGCCACCTATCTCGACATGCTCGAATTCGTCTCCCACGAGCTGAAGAACACCCTGGGAGTCATCTTCACCTCGGCCCGGGCCCTGGACGCCGGCCTCGTGGGGCCGATGAATCCGGCCCAGACCGCCCTGGTGGAGAACATCACCCGCAGCATCAACGCCGCGGTGGTCATGACGCGCAACTACCTCGGCCTGGCGCGCATCGAAAAAGGCGAACTGGTCCTGGCGTGCAAGCCGGTGGACCTGGCCCTGCAGATCGTCCAGCCGGTCCTCGACGAACTGCGGCCCCTGGTGGCCGAGACCCGAACGGCCGTGGACAACCGGATCCCATCCGGATTGACCGTCACCGTGGACCCCGAGCTCATGCGTTTCGTCTACAAGAACCTGCTGGACAATGCCCTCAAGTACGGACGGATCCCGGGTGAAATCCGCCTGGAGGCCGCCGTGGAAGGCGACCGGGTGCGTGCCGAGGTCTGGAACGCCGGCGAGGGAATGGCCGTGGAACAGCTTGAACGCGTCTTCGAAAAATTCTACCGCATCCGCAAGGACCCCGAGGCCACCCGTTCCACCGGTCTGGGGCTCTTCATCGTCCGGGACATCGTCCAGCGCCACGGGGGCCGGATCTGGGCCGAATCCCAGACCGGCGAGTGGGCCCGCTTCGTGGTGACGCTGCCCGGCGCCGGCGCTCCCGCGCCCTCCTGACGCCCCCGTGGTCGTCCGGCGGCCTCCGCCCTGGCGCCCATCCGACGCCCGAAACCCTCTGAAACCAGCGCCTCCGGGAGGAATCGACCGGCCGGTGAAAAGCGGTGTGCGGACGGACAAGATTGACCCGCCCGCGGATTGGTATTATGAAACGGGCAAACAGGCCCATCGCTCCAGCCGACGATGACCGGAGGCCCGCCATGATCGAGTCGAAATACCTGCAGGACAACATCCGCAACATTCAGCAGCTCTTTGTCATCCCGGCCCTGAAGAACTTCGAGGCCCGGGAGCTGGCGCGTCTGGTGCGCCTGAGCAAGGTCCGCCAGTACGAGGACGGCGAGACCATCATCCGGGAGGGCGACACGGACCCGTGGATCTATTTTCTGCTCCAGGGTGCCGTGCGGGTGGAAAAGAGCGGCGTCGAGATCGCCCGCCTGGAACAGATGGGCGAGCTGTTCGGCGAGATGCGCATCATCGACAGCCAGCTGCGCTCGGCCTCGGTCCTGGCCGTCGGCAAGACCGTCTGCCTGGCGGTGAATATCGCCGTGCGAGACCGGCTGCCGACCAACGACGAGGCCACCAACCTGCTGCTGCTCCTCTACCGGGTATTTGCCGAGTATGTATCGCTGCGCCTGCGTCTGAGCAACGAACGGCTGGTCGAGCTCTACCGGGAAATCGACGGTATCAAGGCCAAGGTGCGCGCGGCCATCGAATAGGGGAGCAGGCCGTGGAGCGCCGGACCGTTCAGTTTTCCCGCAGCGCCGTCAATCTCTTTTTCCACGTCCTGACCCGGTGCAACCTGCACTGCCGGCACTGCTACATCAATCCGGCCCAGCACGGACGGCAGACGCTCGCCATCGACACCATCCGCCGCTGGCTGGCCCTCTTTGCCCGCCGCGGCAAAGCGGCCAACGTGATTTTCCTGGGCGGCGAGCCGACCTTGCACCCGGATCTGGCGGCGGCCATCCGCAGCGCCCGAAACCTGGGCTACGCCTCGGTGACCGTGGACACCAACGGATACCTCTTCCACGACATTCTCCGTCGGGTGGATCCCGCTGAAGTCGATTATTTCAGCTTCAGCCTGGACGGACCGGATCCCGCGGTCAACGACCCCATCCGCGGTGCGGGGAGCTTCCTGCGCTGTACCGAGGGCCTGAAAGCGGCCAGGGCCCGCGGGTTTCATACGAGTCTGATCTACACCGTCAGTGCGGACAACCTCCAGGACTTGAGGCGGATGCCGCCACTGCTGGCCCAACTCGGTGTCGACCGTTTTTTTATCCAGGTCATCGGGGTGCGGGGCAAGTCGGCCGAACGCGTTGGAAGGAACGAACGACTGCAGGTTCCCAAAGATGAGTGGCTGGCCCTCGTCCCGGCGGTGGCCGAAGCGGTGGCGGCCCGGGGGATCGCCGTCACCTGGCCCAAGGTGTTTCTGGATGCCGGCGAGGCGTTCGCCTGCGCCGGCAAGGTGGCCGAGAATTTCTTCGTTTTTCCCAACGGCCGGGTCTACCGCTGTCCGTTGTGCGAGGACTTTCCCCTGCATGCCCTCGAAATCCGTGATCATCGCCTGGCGCCGACCCCCCCGATCAACGAGGACAACCTTTTTTCGCTGGAAATCGCCGAGGGCTGCGTGATGAACAGGCTGATCCAGCCCGACAACCTGGCCTACGACGCCGCCGGCCGGCCCCTGCATCGCATCGCCTGCTGCATGCTCAAGGAAGAGATGCGACCCGGATCGGTTTGAGGAAGCGGCCGCAACATCCAGGCGGATTGATGCCGCCTTCAACGCCCCGGCCAGATGTTCAGGAAATCGCCCATGCCCCACACCCTGCGCCAGCAAATCGTGGCCCTCCTTCAAGCCGAGGAAATGACCCCCCGCCAACTGGCCCAGGCCATGGGCCTCAGAGAAAAGGAACTCGGCGACCACCTGAACCATATCCGGCGCTCCCTGTCCGCCCAGGGCCGGAAATTGCGGGTCCGTCCGGCCGAATGCCCCGCCTGCGGCTACATCTTTCGCGACCGCCGCCGCCTGGCCGCTCCCAGCCGCTGCCCCGAGTGCAAGGCCACCCGACTCGATCCACCCGGCTACCGGATCGCCTAAGGCCAGGCCCGTCCAGGGCGCGACAGGCTCTCGTCGTTGCCCCTTTAGCCTCGGAGGACCGGAGGTACCCGGTCACCGGGAGCGGGCACCAGATCCGTGTCGCCGTCCTCGGCCTCATCCAAGAATTCGCCGTAGTGTGTTTTCATGCATTCGGGGCAGATACTGTGGCTGAAGGCCGCCTTGGAGTGGGCCGTGATATAGGCCTCGATCTGGTTCCAATATCCCTGATCGTCGCGGATCTTCTTGCAGTGGGCGCAGATCGGCAGCAGGCCGCTTAAGGTCTTCACCTGGGCCAGGGCCGCCTGCAGGTCCGCCACGCTGCGATTCAGTCGTTCGTTGTAAGCGCCGGCGCGCTCGAGATTTTCCTTGATCAGGTCCAGCATCTGGACCAGGGCCGCGGCGATCTTGTGCGCATCGTGGCGCGAACGGCGCTGGAAGGTGGTCAGGCGGTCGTGCAGGCCCCCGAGGTCGCTGCGGCCGTTGGCATAGTCCAAAATCAATCCGACGATGATGGCATAGGGCCTGAGCCAGCGATACAAAATGAGGGTCAACAGAAGGCAGAGGGCCGCGGCCATCGCGACAGTGGTGGAATAAATGACCTGTTTGAGGTCGACGAGGCGCCGGTAGTTGCGATCCTCGCCGAACGAGACGGTCAGCATCCCGTTGGAGCGTTCCGGCGCCTCGCCGAAGACATCCCCCAGCGAAACGCTCTTTACGATCTGAAGGTCGGATGCGCCGCTGTCCACCGCCAGGCGCGGGGCCTGAAAGGATAAAAAGACGCGCTCGTCGTCGACCAGGGACGACAGAAAGGCCGGAGTCAGGTAAATGGCGGCGCAGACCACCCCCACCGGGCGGTCCTCGTACTGGTGGATGGACATGGCGGCCACCAGGGCCGCCCTGCCGTCCAAAGCCACCACCCCTTCGAACCACCTTCGAGACAAGGTCTGCTGGAAAAAGCGCTGGTCGTCGACCCGGTCTCCGAAACGGTATTCGTCCGGTGCCCGGGCCAGCACGATCCCCGCCGTGTCGGCAAAGACGACTTCATCCACCGCGCCGGCAAAGCCGCTGCTCCAGTCGTACAAGACTTCGTTGTCGGCCGTCTGCACGGCGTTGACGATCTCCCGGGGGGTCGCCAGGGCCCGCGCCGCACCGCGCAGCTCGCGGATGCGCGCGTCCAGGTTGCGCCGCGCGGCCCGCGACTGGACCGCATAGGTGCTCTCAAGGGTCTTTTCGTAGCCCCGGATCACATCCTGAAGCTTGACGAGGTCCACGGCCAGCAGGATGGCGACCGGCACCAGGACAGCCAGGGCGATTTTGGCGTAAAGTGACATCGCGGCTAGTTCACGGCCTCGCGCATCCCATCGTAAAAGGCGTCGTCGCGCACGGCGAACCCGGCCGCATTCCATCCCAGGTGCTGCTTCATGGCCTGGCAGAAGGGGTGGTCGGGCCCCATGGAGACCAGGATCCGGCGAAAGCGCATCACCTTCTCGTCCGGAACGTGGACCGGGGCCACAATGGCATCCAGGGGAATGGGATCGGATCTTTCAATGATCCGGAAGATTGCGCCGTGCTTTTCCACGGCCGTGTAATAGGTGCCGTCGGAAACCGCGCCCACATCGATCGCCCCGCGCACCAAGGCCTCGATGACCCGGTCGTGCTTCTTGAGGAAAAAGACCTTGGCGAAATGGATCTCCGGACCGATGCCCCGGCGCTTCAGCATCAGGCTGGGGTAGGCATACCCCGAGGTCGAACCGATGTCGGTAAAGGCGAAGCGGCGTCCCCGGGCCTCGGCCAGGTTCTTAATCCCGCTGCGGCCCAGGGTGATGATAACGGACTGGTAGAAGGGCCGGATCTCGCCGCTCTGCGCTTCGCGCTCCATGTAGGTGGCGATGTACTTGAGCTGCGGCTGTTCGGCCTTGACCTTGATGTAGTTGACCGGGTTGATCCAGGCCACGTCCACCGTGCCCTCGGCCAGCCGCTGGGACAGTTCCGCGTAATCGCGGGTGACGATGGCCGTAAAGCGCTCGCCACTGTGCTGGGCCAGAAATTCGGCCATGATGCGCATGGGCACGATGAGCTTGGCCGGATCGTTGGACGGATAGACGGCCAGCTTGAGGTCCCCGGCATGCCCCATAATCGCCGACCCCAGCCAGATCAAGACGGCCAGCAGCATCCTGATCATCCAGTTCTCCTTTCAGGCGGGCCACGCCCAGCCAAGGCCGGATCCAGCGCCTTACTTGGTATACCAGGTCCCGTCCGGCCTCTGCAGCCGCACCCCGGGCCGGGAATTCTCGGCGATCTGCAGGGCCCGCCGCCGGCCCACCACCTCGGGGGTGGTGCCGGTCTGCTGGGCGATGGCGGCGTAGACCTGGCGCCGGTCGGCGTTTTCGGCCGCCACGAGGTCACCCTGCTCGACGGCGCCGACGAACTCCAGAAAGCCCCGGTGGTTTTCGCCCACCACCCCGCGGGCCTTGAGATCGTCGATGGCCGCCAGACGCGCGGCCATGCGCTCCTTGACGCCCTGGGCCGCGGCCGGCCCGGCGACCAGCAGCAGCGCGGCCATCATGGCGATCGACACGCCCCACTTGAAACCCGAACACCTGGTGTGCATTTGCGTTCCCCTGCCTGAGGTTATGGTGTGGACGACACGGCGCCGCCTTCCATGGTGGCGGCCTTCTGGTCCAGATCGCCGAAAAAGTCGTCCAAGGCCCGGTCGACCTTGATGTTCACATCGATGGTGATGTGAATCGGCTTGACCTCCACCGGCGCCACTTCCACCCGGTGCTGGGTGGCGCAGCCGGCGACGGCCAGCACAAGGGCCGCCAGAAGCGGAATACAGGCGTTGGCTGGCATATCCATCCTCCTGATGGCCGGCGAGCCCCCTATTCGAAGCTCCGGATCAACCCGCCGTATTGCAGGATCTCGTCCAGGGGCAGCCTCAGGTTCACATCCAGGCGGATCCCCTGGAAGCGTGAACCGGGGGCATCGCCCCCCACGCGCACGAAGCGACCCAGTTCCTCCCGGTAGACGAAGGGCAGCGGCTGGGCCGGTTTTCCGTCAAATTCCAGGCGCAGGGCCAGCTGCCCTCCCTGGCTGTCGAGCCCCACCTTGGCCCATTGGTAATCATAGTCGTTGAGGGCTTCGGCGGCAAGCGCCAGCTGGGCGTACTCCAGGGTTTGCGGGGGGATCCCGGTATAGAGCCGTTCGATCCCGGACATTCGGATCTTGCCCCCGACGCCCGGGCTCGAGTAGAGAAACCCGTCGTTGAAGCGCAGACGTCCCTGGCGGTAGTGCAGGGGGATGCGCCCGTTGACGGTGCCGTCACCCTCGGCCTCCAGCCCGCCAAGCTGCCGCAGGATCCGGGCCAGGTTGAGCCGATCGCAAAAGAGGGTCAGCTCGTAATCGTCCATCCCCGGCGAAAAGCGCATGGCCTCGGCGAAGACGCGGCCGCCGCACCAGCCGAAGGCCCCCTTTTCCAGAAGCATCTGCCGGGGGCCCTCGATCTGGAACTGGATGGCGGCATCGCTGAGCAGGATGCCGCCCAGCTCGGCCCGATCCAGATGCAGCGCCTGACCCGGGGCGCTGCGCAGGGCGATCAGGTCCACCAGCTCCACATCGGCGGCGATGCCGGTCAGGCGGCTGTTTTTGTCCGGAGCCGTCAGGCTGGCATCTGCCAGTCGCAGGCGGGCGCGGCTTTCCAGGCGGCCGGCCTTCAGGGCCAGCCACGCATTGAAAGCCGCCTGGCCGTCCGCGCTCAGCCCGGCTGCGGCCGGCAGCAGGCGCCCCAGATCGATGGGCGCGGCCGGAGACCATGGTTCGAGAATGGTCTCCAGCCGGGCGTCGATCCCGCCCTCGGTCAGGCCGGCCGCGGCGGCCAGTTTCAGGCCGAGCCCTTCGATGCAGATGTCCTGCAAGGTGCCGTCGAGCACCAGGCCGGCCCCTTTTTGCCGGACCGTGCCGCGCAGGCGTCCGGGATGAAGCCCCCGCCAGCCCACCTGATCCGCGCGCAGATCGCCTGCCGCCGGGTTGACCGCCGGCCACTGGAGCGGAAGCCGCAGGGCGATGGCTTCCGCGGCCAGGCGCTGCCCGGGCCAGGCAAAGCGGCCGCCGTCAAGGCGCAGCTCGGCGGCCAGGGTGGGGCGCTGGCCGGTTTTCAGGCGTCCCTGGAGGGATACCTGCCGGCTGTCGGCGTTCCATTCGCCGCCGGTGGTCCCCGGCCGCAGCATCTGGATGCCGAAGCGGGCGTCTGCGCCACCCGTTGGGTCCGACAGCGCCAGCCGGCCGCTGACATCGGCCTTCAGCTCCGGCCAGGCGATGGTCGCGGGCCCGGGTTCGAGGCGGCCGTCCCGGGAGCGGAAACGGGCGGCATAGTCGACCATGCCGCCGTCCCCGGAAAGATCGATCTCCACCCTGGGGCGGCTGAACCGCATCCGGAGACCGCCGGCGGCCAGATCCAAAAGCGTCCGGGACGGGGTTGCCGCCAGATGGGCCTGCCACCGGGAGAGGTGGTGGAGGCGGCCGGAGAGGGTGCCGCTGACGCTGGCCGGAACGATCCGAACGTTCCCGAGCGCCGGATCTTCGGCGGAAACGACGAAATCCCCATCCACCTCGATGCGCTCGGGCCCTCCTTCGGCCGTGAGCGCCAACCGGTCGATGGTCAGAGGCAGGGGACGACCGAGGCGCCCCGCCGCCTCGAGGGTCGCCCTCCCCCTGGGCCAGCCATCTTTCTCCAGCCGCCCCGATGCCTTCAGCCAAAGGCGCTGCACTTCAGCCTCCCATGGAGGGCCGCAGGACAGGGCGGCCCGGGCGCTGACTTCCATGTCCTCGCGGCCGGAAGAACGCGCCACCAGGGCCAAGGCGACCTCAAGATCGCGCACGGCGGCGGCCAGGGGGCGGACCAGGTTCAGAGCGCCGGTGAGGGTCGCCACCCGGTCGTGTCCCTGGGTGGCGCTCCAGGCAAGACGCAGGGGCTCCTGGCCGCCGGCCAATTCGAATTCAGGTCCGCGAATGCCAAAATCGGCCGCGGCGGCCTCTCCGTTCAAGGATCGCATTTCAAAAGGGAAAAGCCCGAGATGAGCCTGGGCGTGGACCGCCAGCCGCCCCTGGAGGCGCAAGCGGGCGGAGGCCGGCAGGAAGGGATGGAGAAGATCCAGGCGGGCGTGGCGCGTTTCGACGGTCGCTTTCAGATCCCCCTGGGACATGTCGGCCCGCCCCACCACCTGAATCGGTCCCGAATGCGGAAAGAGCGTCACCCGGGCACTGATGCGCGTCAGGTCCGGGTCTTCAGCCAGCGCGGCGAGGGTGAAGGGAATCTCGATGGGGGCCGCGGCGCCCTCGACAATCAGCAGACCGCCGCGGATTTCCAGATGGCCGATCCAAAAGGGAGGCGGACCAGCGGGCCGCGGCGGGGAACCGGAAGAAAGCGGCCCGAGTCCGTCCAGGTGGATACCGTCTGCATCCCAGACGGCGCGGAGGGTCAGGCCCGAGAGCCGGAACCGCTCGATGCGCCCCTGGGCCAGGGCCCGGGGCGTAAAATCGGCCGTCAGATGCTCCAGGGAAAGGGCCCGGCCCAAGCGGACGCGGGCCGCATCGAGGCCCCAAAGGCCGAGGCGCCGCACTTCGAGCCCCGCCTCCGCAATGCCCAGGCGTCCGGCCAGGTCCGGGACCAGGCGACTTTCGATCCAGCGCGGCAGCGCCAGCCAGAGGACCAGCAGGATCAGGCCGATCAGCGCCCCGGTGGCCCCGCAGATGATCGCGATGAGACGTAAGATCGGTTTCATGCGTAATCCGGGGCGGCCGCCGGCCCTGGGGTCCCGCATCCGAGAAATCCCATTGTTGCGGATTTTTCAGATGTTGAAACGGATGTGCACCACGTCCCCGTCCTGGACTTCGTAGGTCTTGCCCTCCAGGCGGAAGGTGCCCAGCTTGCGGGCCTCGGGCAGTCCGCCGGCCGCCATGAGGTCGGCATAGGCCACCACCTCGGCACGGATGAATCCCTGCTTGAGGTCCGAATGGATGGCACCGGCGGCATCCAGGGCCGAAGTGCCCCGCCGGATGGTCCAGGCGCGCACCTCGTCCTCGCCCACGGTGAAAAAGGAGATCAGCCCCAAGAGCCGATAGGAGGCGGCGATGACCCGATCCGTGGCCGAGACCTCAATGGCGAATTCATTCAAGAAGGCTTCGGCTTCCTCGGCGCTCATCTGAGCCAGTTCCTGCTCCAGTTTGCCGCGCAGGACCATGCAGACCTCGCTCTGGGCGATGGCGCCCAGGTCGGGCAGGCTGGCCTCATCGTCCTCGTTGTTGCACAGGATCAGCATCGGCTTTCCCGAGACGAAGGCAAAGCCGCGAAGCTTGGGATGGCCGGCCAGTTCGGGGAAACGGCGCAGGGGGGTCTCGTTTTCCAGGTGTTCCCGGCAGGTCTTGAGCAGGTCCAGTTCCTCGCCGTCCACGGGGCGGCCGCGCTGCTTTTCCTGGGCCAGGCGTTCGAGGCGCTTTTCGGCCACCACCAGGTCGGCCAGGATCAGCTCCTGGTCCAGGGCGACCACATCGCGCCGGGGATCCGGGGCTTCGAACCCGTAACCGCCGAAGTGGCGCACCACGTGGATCAGGGCGTCGCAGTCGCGCACCGGAACCCAGACATTGGGGTCGCGGCCCTTTTCCCCTCCCCCGTGGCGGCCCGGCAGCAAATATTCCACCTGGGCGTAGGTGGTCTTGCGCGGCCGGTACAGGGCGCTGAGCCGGTCGACGCGCCCGTCGGGCACCGCCACCGTGCCGATGCGGCTCTCCATGCGCTGGCCTGGATCGACCGGGGTGCCGGTCAACGCTTCGAAAACGGTGGCCTTGCCCGACTGGGGCAGGCCGATGATACCCAAACGCATCGGATTAACTCCTCAAGGCTGCGGGTCAACGGCGTGGCCGCCGGGTTCAGGCATTCTCTCCGGTCAGGGTGCGCAGCACATCCGCCTTGCCGATGATCCCCACCAGCCGGCCATCTTCCACGACGGGCAGGGTGTGGAAGCTGTTGTCCACCATCAGGGCCGCGATGGTCTCGATGCTCGTGTCCGACTTGACCGTCACCGGATCGGGGGTCATGGCGTCGGCCACCACGGTGGCGGCGATCTTGCGCACCTCCTTTTCGAGCTGCTTCATGGAGGTCAGGGCGATGAGCCCGTCGAGAAAGGTGAACAGCGAGGGGATGGGCATCTTCTTTTGCTGCACGATGAGGTCGCTCTGGCACAAAATCCCCACCACCGTCCCCTTGTCGTTCACCACCGGCAGACCGTTGATCTTGCGTTGGAGCAGGATGCGGGCCGCCGCGGTGATTTCGGTGTCCGGCCGCACGGTGACCACGTCGCGGTTCATGATGTCCTTGGCGCTGAGCATGCCTCACCTCCGTGTTTGAGGGTCCAGGGCGGTAACCGGGCCTGATTGGGAATATACCACCATTCGTGGCAAAATGGCAGGGTGCGGGCGCCTCCTGAATCACAGCAGGCGCATTCCGCTGCGGGTCGCAACGCCGGGTAACCCCCGGCCGACGGATGAGAGCCAGCGGAATTCCTCCGGTTTGACCAGGTGCAGATCGACCGCCAGGGGAAGCGAAAGAAACTCGGGATAGAGATCTTCCCGCTGAAGCGATTCAGTGACGACGAGCAGATCGATATCGCTTCCAGGGGTGGGCCTGCCCGAAGCCAGTGAGCCAAAGAGGTAGACCGCCGCGATGGTGGCATGCCTGGATTCGAGCCCCGCCACCGCTTCCCGAATCGCGGCGATCACCCGGTCAGGTCGCAGAAAACGACTGACGGCAAAAGTCACATATGCTTCGGGCGTCTTGGATGGCCTGGTCGGCGTCCTCATCGGTGTAATACTCCTTTGGCGCGCCGGTGTCGAAGCCGTTGGGATAGCAGGTGGGGATATAGTGTTTGTCCAGGCGCATGGCCGACCGGACCAGCGCTTCGGGCACAGCCATGACTTGGGCCAGATCCTTGAGCAGGCGTGTCACCGAATGGCCCCAGCCTTCGCCACCGCGCGCCAGGATCAAGCCCTTGACCACCTTTTCCGCTGCCTGTTGGGCGGCGAAACAAGCCCAGTCATGGTCCCGGCGGTTCTGGCATTCACGCTGTGCTGAAGGTCTCCCTCGGCCTGCTTGAGCCAGTCTCCGGCCCGGTTGCCCATTGGGGGGATCCTTTCTTCGAAAAAGGGCGCATGCTCGTCAGATGGCGTCGGATTATTATTCATACCATGGTTGCCGACGGAAAAACAACCGAAGCGGGCACCGTTCGGCGACGCCATGATCGCGGCTCGGCAAGGCGTCCGCCGCAAAAAAAGCGACTTCTGGCTTGATCCGTCCAATTTCAACCCCGGCGGCCACCCGAACCAGGCATACCTG
>CALJLV010000202.1 GCA_937982505.1 uncultured Desulfobacteraceae bacterium
TGGCTTCGAGCAGTCGGGATCTTGATGCGCTTGTGAACCCGTCATGGTTTTGTCTGCCGAGTGCCCTGATCGGGGTATTTCCAATCTATCCAACAGGCCTATGGCCGGGTACGGGCCGATCTTGCACAGATCGATGACATCCGTTCGCCGGATCGTGCCCGCCTGCTGTGCCAATTTCATGACCATCTGCTCCTGCTGGATCTGGTCAAAGCCGGCTTGGCGCACGTATCCGGCCGATTTGCCCAGACCGCGATAAATTAATGATGCTGTTTCTGCGCAGCACCCTGCTGTGCGGGCGCTGGCACATCATGTTCGAAAACCTGCTGGCACTCAATCGCGGCCAACTGGCAGACTGCCACTAAATGGGGTTGCACCCATTCCGAGGAGCTTGCGACGAGGAATCTCAACCATCTGCTATTATTATACATTTCTTTTTACAAAGAGATCCCTCGCTGCGCTCGGGATGACAATTCGGAACTTTTTACGAATGCATCAGATTTGCGTCAGCTCGGATGCGCATGAATAGGGAATCAGGGCACCGATGTCCCTTTCTTTCCATATCTTCTCGCGATGACTGGCATCGTAAACACTCTGCTCGGTGGGAAACCGTTCGGCCACCTTGCGGATACTGCGGATTTCTTCATCGGAAAACGGTTCCGCCGTCTGGATTTCTGACTCCTTTATCGGGGTGACCAGGTCGCGGTAGTTGTTCAGTTGAGGTCCGTACGGCATGGCGGCATAAGAGGCGCCGGTCAAGCCGCGCCCCAATTCCCTGAAGCTTACAAAATCAGCGTACCAGAGGTATTTGGCCAGAAACAGCAAGCGGTCGTTCTTTTTAAGCAACCTGACTTTCAAGATATTTTCGAAGGACCGGGCAACCAGCTTGATCCTGGGAAGCGAAATCTCCCGGTTGCCGGAATAGTTGTCAGACTGCACCCGACACTGCAACTGCATGCGCAGGGCGTGGTCCATGGAGGCGCTCTGGACGGTGCCCGTCTCCCATCGCTTGATGCTGGCGATGCCGATGTTCATGACTTCGGCAAGCTGTTGCTGGGTGAGGTTTCGTGACTTTCGCAACGCCTTGATCTCATCGCTCGTCAGCAATCCTTGCACGGTACGGTAGGCATCGGCGATGGCCAGTTGCAGCTCAGCCCCAGTTTGCACCGTACCGGCTTCCAGGCCGCAGGTCGGGCAAACGAAGGCCCGGGACGGGACGCAGATGTCTACCCCTTTGAAATTCATTTGTTTATCGATGGCTTGAAGCGCCATGGGGCCATGGCCCCTCGGGCAATTCGGGGCTTTCATGTCGACGGCCTTTCTGGCGATCCGCAGCTTGCCGACGAGCTCTTTATGGGATGGCCTGCTCATCTATCTATGGTATCAATTGATACCCTGTCAAGGGAGGAGTTATTGCCGGTAAGACCCTTTCGTTCATTCAGTCCTTCTCGGCGGCCCGAGGGGCGAGATGTGGGGGTTGCCCGCTTGCGCCGCATGGTCCAGGAGATTCAAATTGCGCTTGAAAAAACTCCGGCCTTTTCCGGAACCCTTTCGCCGCAGGTCTTCCAGAAACGTTCGGCGACCACGGAAGGTGGTCCAAGCCCGTTACCGCCGCCAAGGGCGGCCGGACGCTCTATTCGGATCATGTCTTGGGTTCCCGTACCCAGTCATTCGGTATGGCGGGCAAAATACATCGGTTCCGCGAGCAGCGGATTGTTGGGAACCGATCCGTGCAGTGCACGCCTTCCATTTTTTCGCAGTTGTGTGAAAAATGCAGCGAGTACATCGAGGGTTTTTTGTGTTCCCCGACAGCGTTACAACCCGGCTCCGGAGCTGTCTTGCAGCATCGCCCCGATGTACGTATCCTTGTCCTCCTCTTGGAACAAGATGTGCCGCCGGGTCATCTCCGGTTTTTCGATGTCCCATAAGCTGCGCATCACGTGCGAAGGGGTGTTGGAAACGATGAAAGACTCCAGCACGACTTTGGGATCGCCAAGGCGCGTCTCGATTTCCTTGATCGTTTCGTGGAACCTGATTTTCGGATCGTTGGGGCCGAGATTGCGGATCCCCTTCGGATCCACGAACGCCACTTGCTGCCGGTCGCCGGCGAGCTGCCAGAGGATGAAGTCCGGGTGAAAGTTGCCGGCCTCGAAGAAGCCCACCCCGCGGCCCCTGCTCTGGTTCCGCAGGAGATAGAGTTCTTTTGAGGCGAAATATTCCGGGTTGGCGTCGTGAAATGACTTCAGATCCTCAACCAAGCGCCGTTCTCCCCGATTGAGGGGGGCCGGAGAGATTTCCACCGCACCGCTATCGAGAAACAGGAGCGGCTGGTACAAATGCCAGCCGCACCAGATGGCTCTGATTCCGCGAAATTCCCACGGTTTCAGATCACCGGCCGCGATGGCTGCTTTCAACTCTTTCAGCTTTTCGACGATCGCCTGCTCGGATTCCTGGATCAGAATCCGATAGCCGTACTCGGTCTCACCCTCGCGCACCACGCAGGGAAAATTGGCATCGTCGGCGGCGATGTCCCGGTACTCCAGGTGCGGCAGCTCCCATTCGCGTTTGCGGAAAGTGTAGTAGCGCTCCACGTACTTGCGCAGCAGCGCCAGGGCCACCTCCTGCCAGAGGCCGACCTTTTCGAAGGAGTCAAGAGAAAGCGCCTCCGGCGGAATCAGCAGCAGGTACCAGGTGGTGTCCGCCAGCAGGTCCGCGATGCCCGAGCGCGTCAGGTTCAGGTTGTACCAGCCGCGTTCGGCCTTGAACCGCTCCAGCTCGAAATAGAGACGATCCAGGTCGAGAAAGGCGATGTGGCGGGGTCTCAGCCAGGCCTGGTGCAGGCGGCTGTCGCTGTCTCCGCCAGAGACCCCCGCGGCTTTTATGGCTTGGATCTTGGGGTACCAGTTGAGAACCACCTGGTTTTTCTGAAGATAGGCCGTGGCTTTCTCGTTTTGGGAAGCCGGCGGCCCCACGGTAGGGACCGGGCCGAGTTTGCGGAAGGCATCGCCGAATTCGGTCCTGACCCCGTTGATTTCCTTTTTGAGGCGGATGGTCTTGAGCCGGCGGGTGCCGAGATTCTTGATGATGGGCAGAATGAATTCGATGCGCTCCTCGTTGGTCGGCAGCCCCTCCTCCTGGAGAAAATCGCGGAACTGGGCCATGTAATCGGCGCGGATGCCGAAAATATGCAGTGTTTCCAGGGTTTCGATGTGCCCGGGCCGCTTTAGGCCCGCGGGCAGCGAAGCGCGCGCGCTGCGCTTGAGGCTCCGTTCGTAGCCCTTGAGCCGCACGCCGCGGCCGAAAAGCTGAATGATCTGGGCGCCCTCGCCGCGGCCCACGTTCATCAGCCCCATTGTGCTGACGCGCCAACTGCTCCATCCCTCGGTGAACTTCTTGGAGCCGATCAGCATGTTGATCGTCGAATCCGGCTGATTGATTTCATGAAACAACGACCCTGCAAACTCCCGATCCCCCACGTTGAACCCATTGGCCTCGCAAAGCTTCACCAGCTTGGCGTCGTCGCCGACGTTGATGACCCCGAACGGTTCGTTGTCTCCCACCCGGATCGCCACTTCGCCGCTCGCCCCCTTGAGGTTCTCCACGTGCAGGGCGCCACCGGCCGGCGCGTTGAAAAGGGTGGCGAGGGTTTCGTCAAAGATCCGGGACGGCGTCAGCCCGGCGGTGTTGAGATAGTTGAACCGGCCTGTAAAGAGGTTCTTTCCGGTCGCCGTCACCAGCCCCTGGTGCAGCACGCGCCGGATGCGCTCGGTGCTGTCGGTTCGGCTGGCCACGTAACGGTCGAGAAATTGCCGGATTTTAACAATGTCTGCAGCATCCCTTGTGGCCAGCGTGGCCGTGACGCTGCCGCCCACGAAGATCCACAGGGGCCGCTCCAGGTTGAAGGGCCGAAACGCCGCCTGCTGTTCTCCGTGGAGCCGCTGCTGCTGGAAAAAGGCGAGCAAACAGGCCGTGAGGTAGCTTTCCATCCATTCTTCGTTGCGGTCGTCCTCCAGGTTCAGAATCTGGTAGTCCTTGCCGAACCCGTCGCCGTAGAACCACCGGTACGAGTAGTCGAACAGGGTGCTGCGGGCGTACAGATCGGATAGGGCCTGATCGGCTTTCACGGCCTGGCCGAAGGTGGCCGAGTACTCGAAGGAAAAGCCTCTTTCGCAAAGCGCATCGCGTCGGCGCATGAAAGCGCCTTGCTCGCCCGCCATCATTCCCCGGTGCCCCTCATCCACCAGCACCAGGTTGTTGCTCTCGAAGGCATCCACCGCCACGGTCTTGTCGCCCATCTCCTCCTTGAGCTTGGTGACCTCGATAATTTCGACAAACTGCCCGGCAAAGAGTCCGCGCCCTTCCTTGTTGAAGATCTCCGCCTGGATACCTGCCTTTTCGAACTCGCGCAGGTGCTGCCGGGAGAGCCCCTCGTTGGGGGTGAGCAGGATGACACGGTTCAGCTCGCGGCTGCGGCCGTGGGTTTCGAGAAAACGCCGGTACTGAAGGATGTGGGCATGCATGAGCAGCGTCTTGCCGCTGCCGGTCGCCATCCAGAAGGCGATCTTGTTGAGCTGCGGCCAGGCTTCGGCCGTTTCGTCCAGCGGTTTGACTTGATCCTGCTCGGGAGCGCCCTCGTTCCAGACGGCGATGTGCCGGTTGAGGCTTGCCCGCAGGGCGGCCGGGTTGCGGAAATAGCGGTCCAGGTAAATCTCGCTGAACAGAAGCGCCAGATACTGAAAGTATTTCCAGACGATGGCCGGCTCGCCGCGAGTGATGCGGCGCTCGTTCAACCGCCGGGTGACGGAACCGATGGCCTGGTCGTATTCCAGCAGAATTTCGTCGGTCAATTCAGGCCGCTTCTCCACCGGAAGATGAAGGCACAGCGCGTGGTGGAAGCGATGGATGTTGTTTTCGTCCAGCCCCTCCAGGGTCTCGTCGCGCAAGTGCTCGGCGAGCTGATCGAAACGCTCGATGCCGAACAGCCCGAGCATCCACTGGTGGAGAACCAGCTTGCGGTTGAAGGGAATCTGTGGCCTGTTGTTTCTGCGGCGGCGCGGAGGCATTACACCTCCTCCATCTCGAACATCAGCCGGAAAAAGTCCTCCTCGATGAGGCGCACCTTCCAGGTGTCGTCGGGTGCCTTGAGGTTTTCCAGGTTGTTGCCGCCGTTGACGTAGATGAGGTCGAATTCGCTGTCCTTGCTGGAATAGCCCTGCCGGGTGAACCATTCATCGAGGATCAGGTTGTCGGTTTCGATCCCCTCGGCCGTGTCCCCGCCGGGGCGCTTGCGCCAGATGACCAGTGTCTTTCGTCCGTCCGGGGTGGTGCCGGTGACGGTGCGAAACCACCAGGGGCCGCCGGTTTTTGGTGTAAGCCGGTCTTTGATCCGCAGCCGGCCTTCGCCGTCGCGCTCACAGTCCGCGGTAAAGGTCTGCGGTGCGGCGATGTGCTGCACCGTGAGGCCGATGAGCCAGTTGAAGGTCTCCAGCAAATCCACGTTGACTTCGCGCGACTCGTCCGAGCCGGGACGCTTGACCTTGAGTTGGTAGCCCGTCGGGTCGGTAAAAGCCGCCACATTCAGCAGCGACTGGCTCCCGCGGGTTTCGACATCCAGCAGGTAGCGCAGGATGTACTGCTCCTTGAGCTTGTCCGGCCCCTGTGCCCCGGCGAAGTCGAGCAAGCCTTGCTGGGTTTCGGTGCGCCGCAGCTCCAGGTTGTTGAGGGTGTCTTCGTAGGATTCGAGCCGCACCACTTTCATGATGCGCGGCGAGCGTTCGGCCTCTTCGGAACTGGGCAGCCGCTTGGGTTTGCCGTTCTTCCACTCCGGGGTGTAGGTCACTTTCTTGAGACGCGGCAGGAGCACGGTATCGAAATAGTCGGCTATCTCCACCAGGATGAACTTGCGCCGCCCGCCGTCTTCGCGGTTAAGGTTGATCACCGCATGGCCGGTTGTGCCGGAGCCGGCGAAATGATCGAGCACTGTATCTGAGCTTAGAGTTGCAGCACGGACCAGTGACTTCACCAAGGACAAAGGCTTTGGATATGCGAACACTTTCTTTTCGAAAAAACGATTAATAACCCTACCGCCTTCAGAGTTCATTCCCGATGAAAGTACATCAAGTGCGAACTTGGTTTCATCTTGTTCAACATCATTGCCGTTTCCATTTGCGGTTTCAATCCAACTGGAACATGGCGTTGCACGCATTGTTTCTGGTTGGAAATAAGTTTTGTACCGTGGACGTTGAAGGTTACCATCGAACTCGTCCGGCCAAATCACTAGGTCTTGGGCAATTACCTGAGCCATTGTTTCTGGAAAAAATCTCCACACGCGATTGGGATTCGGTTGAAAAATTTTTCCGGTGCGCGGGTTCGTAATTGGATAGAACTGATTAGGACGTTGCTCGTTTGTCATCCCGATCGTAAGATCGGTGCTTGCATAGCGCTGACCAGTTAGCGGGTCCCAAAAGGGATAATCACTCTCGGATTTCGAAAGGCCATGAAGCGTTGCCGAACTTGCATCACGTGCGAATAATAATACATATTCATGATCGAGGGATAACGGCTTATCACTCATTGAAGAAGCGCTCCGGCGCTTCCAAACCATGCTTCCGAGGTAATTATCAATTCCAAAAACATCACTCAACAGATACCATAAATGCCTATATTCATTGTCATCAATGTGCACAAAAACAATTCCCTCTGCGCGAAGCAGCTTTGATGCAAGGTCAAAGCGATTCATCAAGAACGCAATCCAAGCTGAATGCTGATATCGGTCTTTATAAAGAAATCCGTCATCGCCCGTATTGTAAGGCGGATCAACACAAATCGCCTGAATAGAACTCTTACTGCGCTTCGTTAACAGCCTCAATGCTTGGAAGTTATCACCACTAAACAACACCCCGTCGGTCTGCGAGTCCAACGCTTCGATGGCATCCATAAGCCGTGCGGTAAAATCAACATCGAAATGTCTCGTGTCCACCATGAGGGAGGCCTTCTCCCTCAAAAATTCCACAGTGAGGGGCACGCTATAACCGACGGTCGCCAGGTCCTTTTTGATATCGTCAATCGCGCACAGCTTGACCCACTCCTCGCGTTGGGCGTCGTTGGCTGCGATTTCCGGGTAAAACGTCTCCGGAATGCACCCCAGTCGGATACAATAGGACGTCTCCACCACAAATTTCTTCTTGAGCCACAGCTTTTTCTGAAAATTCTCGATCTGGGCCAGAAAGTCTATGATCTTGCCGGCAATGCGGCGGATGACCTTGATCTTGGAAAGATACTGCTCGACGCGCGGGGCCATCGCGTTTTCAATGTCGTCAAGGTGCATCACCTCGTTTTTGATATAGAAATCCAGCTCCCGGCGCAGAAACCCGCCCAGATCCTTGTGGATGAAGTAGTCGAAGGTGTTGCGCGCCGTGTAGCGGTCAAGGTGGACTCGCAGCCGGGTGGCCTCGGATGCGGTGCCATCGGCGCGCACGTGCTTTTCAGCAAGGGCCTGGAGCCAATTGGCAAGGGCGACGTCGCCGACTGCCAAAACGGCGGCTTCTGCTTCCGCGTTGAGTTCTTTCTGCTTGGCCGGGTCGGGCTCATAGGTGAAGCGGATGACCAGCTCTCCGTTTTCGACGGCCAGGGGCTTCTCCGTGGCCAACTTGAAGCGCCGTTCCTTGCCGGCCGCCTCCTTGACATTGCCGTGATCGCCTTCGGCCGCGTCCACCAGACGGAAGTGAACGCGCATGGGATTTTTCCCGCTCTCCGGCCGCAGGCGAAAGGCATAGTCGCGCAGGTACTCGCTGGTTTTGATGTAATACTGATCCGCGTTGGCCCAGTGGAGCTTGACCTCCTCGCCTTCGTAGGGGATGGCGTAGACGCCGGGCTTGTAAACGCGCTTGGAAAGGAAATCGCCCTCCGAATAGTAGCGCCGGAAGAAACTGTAGAGATGGTCGTACACCTCGGCCTCCAGGGCCTCCAGGTCCACCGCCTCTTCGTCCAATCGGGTTCGCAATTCTTTGACCTTGGGCGAGTCGTCCGGATTCATTCCGGCCGCCTCGATGCCGGCCACGAGTTTGGCCAGATCCTTTTCGATGGCCGCCTTGTCCGCCGGCCGATACTGGGCAAAGGCCGCCTTGACCTGCGGCAGCAGGTCCTTGTCCAAAAACTGCGTCACATCGGCGCTTCTGGCGTGCATGATGCGGTAAAAACCGAAGTCCAGGTCGGGCTGGTCAAGCTGAAACAGCTCCTTGAGCAGTTTTTTCAGCTTCTCGTACCGTTGGCTCATCTGATTTTCCTGTTTTGATATCGCTTTGGATTACAAGAAGATGGATCTACACCACCGCCCAGCGGACCGTGAACAGGGTCTCTATCGCCGTTCGGGGGGCAAGCCGTTTTTCAAGCTGGTCGATGAGCCGGTCGCGCTTTTCCATGATCTCGTCTTCCACCTTGAAGATCTCCTGCCTCTGCCGGCGCTGCCGGCGCTCCATCCGTTGGAGTTTTTCCTGAATGCCGTGCTGTTCGTCAAGCGTCACCGCCTGCCGGGCCTGGCGCCGCAAGGCCTTGATCTGCTCCTTGGTGTCCGCAAGGGCCTTTTCGGCGGCAAGCACCATGTCGTCGGCCCACTTGTCGAGTTTTTCGCGGGCTTCGTGGAAATGTTTGCTGTTTTGCTCCAGGGACCGGCTGACGGTGGCGCCGGCATGGCGTTCGGCTTCGGCGGCCAGCCGCTGCGACTCGGGCGTCCCGATGCGGCCGTCACCGCCCACCCGGCCGCCGCACAGAAAAAGTTTTTCCATGGTTTCCTGATCGAGGGCCGCACCGTCGTCAGCGAAACCGGAAAAAAGAAGATACTCTTGACGGTCGTAGGAATCAATCGTCAAACGGTTGAGCACCAGCCAGCCGCGCAGACCCCGCAGCGCCTCTACCGCCGCCACCCGGGTCGGATGACGGGATACGTCAAAGACAACCTCCGCGGCCGGTGTTTCGATACCCTTGGCCTGTTGGATAACATGCTCGCCCAGAGGATGGGACAGCCGGTAGAGGAAACCGCCGGAGTCGTCGGCGCGGGCCGGGCCGGTGGGGGGAGCCTTGGTGATGAGGTGGTAACGGCCGCCGGGGATGTCCTCCCGCGGAGGGCGTCGGAGGTCGAAAGCGACAGCGGCCTCATCGAAGCGGGCCCGGTCCGCCAGCATGAAGCGGGTCAAGGACCAGAAGCGCCGTCCGACGTGATCGAGCCGGGCCTTGGCGTCGGCAAGTTGAAGGCGCAGCCGCTGGTGCACGTCTTCATCGAAGTGCTCGAAAAGGATGCGCCGGGTCTTGTCGAGACGCGAGCGGATCTGCTCGTCCATCTCGGCCTGTAGCGCCCGGAAGGCATCATCGATGGCTTCCGGGGTGCGGCATTCCTGGTAGATGGCCAGGATGCGCTTTTCGAAGTCCACGCCGGATTCGATGCTGCCGAGCACCTCGTCGGAGGCACCGAATACCCCGCTGAAAAGGTTGAATTTCTCCGTCAACAGCTCAAGGACGCGCTGGTCCGCCGCGTTGCGCTCGTTGAGGAAATTGATGACCACCACGTCGTGCTTCTGCCCGTAGCGGTGGCAGCGGCCGATGCGCTGCTCGATGCGCTGGGGGTTCCACGGCAGATCGTAGTTGACCACCAGGGAGCAGAACTGGAGGTTGATGCCCTCCGCCCCGGCCTCGGTGGCTAAAAAAATCGTGGCATGGTCACGGAAGTGTTCGATCAAGGCCGTGCGCAGGTCCACTGCCCGCGAACCGGACACGCGACCCGTGTCGCGGTTGCGTTCGACCCATCGGGCGTAGATCGCCGTGGCCTCGGGGCCGGCGTTGGTACCGTTGAAAAGCACCAACTGTCCCCGGTAGCCGCGGGATTCAAGAAAGCCCTTGAGGTATTCCTGGGTCCGGCGCGACTCGGTGAAGACAATTGCCTTGCGAGGCGCCCCGGTGGACGACATCTGTTTAAATCCGATCTCAAGGGCTTTGAGCAGGGTCTGGGATTTGGTATCCACGCCGATGCGCCGGGCCTGTTCGGCCAGGCGACGCAACGCCTCGATTTCCTCGCGCAGCTTGCTCCGATCTATTGGCTCAGGGGTCTCGGCGGCCGTTTCCTCCTCACCGAGGATTTCGTCCAGAAGATCGTCCTCGATCTCCTCGTTCTCGATGAGCTGCACGACGATGTCGGGATCGCTCTGCCGGCGCTCGTCGCGCAACGACTCCAGGCGCCGGCGCAGGATGTCCAGGGTGGCTGCGATCGCCGGCGACGACGACGCCAACAACTTGCGAAGGATGAGCGCTGTCAGATGGCGCTGGCGCCGCGGCAAGGCATAGCTGTCCTCACGCTGCAGAAATCCGGACACCGACTCGTAGAGGGTCTGCTCGGCATCCGTCGGCCGAAACGGCCGGGTGATCGCGCGGCGCTCGGTGTAGCGGATGTATTCCGTGACCTGGTTGCGAAGGGTGCGCTTGCAAAATGGGGCCAAACGTTCTCTCAAGGCATCCAGATCGCCGCCGACACCGGCGTATTGGGACCGGAATGCGTTGAGGTCGCCGAAAAGCCGTTCGTCGATCAGTACGGAAAGCCCGAAAAGCTCCAGCAGGGAATTTTGCAGCGGCGTGGCGGTCAGCAGCAGCTTGCGGCAGTCTTCCGTGGCCCAGCGGATGCCCTGCCCGACCTTGTTGCTCGGCCGGTAGGCGTTGCGCAGCTTATGGGCTTCGTCGATGACCACCAGGTCCCAGGGGTTGGAGCGAAGCGCTTCCCGCAGGGCGTTGGCGAAATGAAACGATAAAACTATGATCTCAGTCGGTTGAAATGGATCTCGCCCTTCTCGCCGGGCCTCCCGGTGCGCCTTGGCATCCAGAACGACGACGGGCAGATTGAACTTTTCCTGGATCTCCAGAGCCCACTGCTTGCGGATGGACGCCGGGCAGATCACCAGCAACCGGCGACGGCGCTCGGCCCAGTATTGGCACAAAACGATACCCGCCTCGATTGTCTTGCCTAGGCCCACCTCGTCGGCCAAGACAACACCCTTGGAAAGCGGGGATTGCAGCGCGAAAAGCGCCGCCTCGATCTGATGGGGATTCAGATCCACGGCGGCATCAAAGAGCGCCATGGACAGGCGGTCGAGTCCGGCCGGCGCACGGCGGGTGAGATCGAAAGCGAAATACTTGGCGTGATAGGGGGTCAGGTCCATCGAGTTCGTCTGGAGATTGCCGGAAATTACACCTTCCGCAAAGGTTGGCGGGGCTGCAACGTTCACCGTTGATTTCAGGTGTCTCCAAGTTGGGGATTTTCCAAGTCCCGAAGAGGGCCATAACAGGGGCCGTCTACCAAGTCAATCAAGATGTTTGTCCGTGCCGTCCATGAGCTGGCACGCGATCGGCTTATTTGAAGCAAAACCAATTTCTTCATGTTTCAAACGTCTGATTCTGTAGATGATTTTTTATTAACAAGCATTATGCAGCTTTTGAGCCGGCAGTTCCCCATGTACAAATTCTTTACATCCGGCTTTGAAAATAGTATGCCTCATGAACACTGGAGGAGGTTTCAAAATGGATGTGTTCACTATCGGTTATGAAGGCTTGGGGACTGATAGTTTTGTCGCCCATTTAAAATATTGGAAAATCGACGCAATCGCCGATGTCAGAGAACTGCCATTAAGCCGTAAAAAGGGCTTCTCCAAGAATCAATTAATTGATATTCTTGGACAAAATGATATCGAATACTTGAGTTTTAAGGAATTAGGTACCCCGAAGGGACTACGGTCAGATTTGCACTCTTCTGGAAATTACAGCCTTTTTTTCGAAAAATACAGGAGTATAATTAGCGCATCAAAAGGGCCGCTTGAG
>CALJLV010000203.1 GCA_937982505.1 uncultured Desulfobacteraceae bacterium
TCGTTGCAGGCGTCGATGACGGCATCGGCGAATTCCAGGGCCCCCTCGCCGCCCTTGAGCCAGTGGTTGGACTCGGCGCAGCGGGCGCCGGCGGCCTCGGCGGCCTTCTTGACGATGGCCACTTCGGCGTCGGTGTCGGTGTAGAAGCGGTTGACACACACCACCGGGTTGATCCCGGCCTTGCGGATCACGCCGATCATGTGGACCATGTTCTCGCAGCCCTTTTCCACCAGGGCCAGGTTCTCTTCCTTGTATTCGTTGGGCAGGTCCTTGCCGGCCACGACCTTGGGGCCGCCGCCGTGCATCTTGAGGGCGCGGATGGTGGCCGTGAGCACCGAGACGTGGGGCTTGAGCCCGGAGAAACGGCACTTGACGTTCCAGAACTTCTCGAAGCCGATGTCGGCGGCGAAGCCGGATTCGGTGACATGGTAGTCCCAGAGCTTGAGGCCCACGCGGTCGGCGATGATCGAGCTCTGCCCCACGGCGATGTTGGCGAAGGGGCCGGCGTGCACGAAGCAGGGCTGGTACTCGGCGGTGCTCAGGAGGGTGGGATTGATGGTGTTGCGCATGAAGGCCGCCATGGCGTTGCCGACTTCCAGGTCGCGGCAGGTGACCGGCTTGCCGCTCTTGTCGAAGGCCACGGTGATGTTGTTGATGCGCTCCTTAAGATCGGCCAGGTCGGTGGCCACGGCCAGGATGGCCATCAGCTCGGAGCCCACGGCGATGCCGAACTTGCTCTGCATGGTGAAGCCGTCGGTGCGGCCGCCAAGGCCGATGACGATGTTTCGCAGGGCCTGGGCGCAAAAATCGATGATCCAGCCCATTTCCACCCGTGTGGGGTCGATGTCCAGACGGCGCATCTTGGTCAGGCGGGCGAGCTGCTCGTCGTTGTAGTTGCGCTCGTGCTGCATGCGGGCGGTCATCGCCACCATGCCCAGGTTGTGGGCGTTCATGATGTCGTTGATGTCGCCGGTGAGGCCCAGGGAGAACTCGGTCATGGGGATCAGCAGGGAGTTGCCGCCGCCGGCCGCGGTCCCCTTGACGTTCATCGTCGGGCCGCCCGAGGGCTGGCGCAGGGCGCCGCCCACGCTCTTGCCGCGGGCGCCGAGGCCCTCCATCAGGCCCACGGAGGTGGTGCTCTTGCCTTCGCCCAGCGGGGTTGGCGTGATGGCGGTCACCTCGATGTACTTGCCGTCCGGCCTGTTTTGCAGCCGCTTGATGATTTTGAGAAAATCGATCTTGGCCAGGCGGCCCATGGGCAGCACTTCATCGGCCTGCAAACCCAGCTTGTCGCGCCACTGGTCGGGGGTGGGCATGTTCTTTTCGGCTTCTTCGGAGATCTGCCAGTCGGCCATTTTTGTCGCATCGTACGCCATCTTCCATCCTCCTTTTGCATGTTGGGGGTGATCGGTTCGACGAACTGTCCGGGCGCAACCGTTGGTCTCGGATTCACTCAAAATGGTGAACCGGTGGGGCCGGTCGGTTTCCAGGCAGGGTCCAACGGGTTGATAACAATAGGAATTTGCCTATAGCACGCGCGAATCGAATTATCAAGCGATATCTGGTATCCCCCATGTTTCAAGGCCTCGTCCCGCGGTCGCGTTCATACCTGCTGCTGATTGAGTCGATGGTAGTAAGCGTTTTGTGCGATCAAGGCCTCATGGGAGCCGCAGGCCTCGATGCGCCCCTGTCGCAGCACGGCGATGCGATCGGCGGCGCGGGCCGTGGACAGCCGATGGGCGATGACGATGGCGGTTCGCTGGCGCGTCAGGTAGGCCAGGGCTGCCTGAATACGTGCTTCGGTGGCCGAATCGACATGGGCCGTGGCCTCGTCGAAGATGATCAGGGTCGGATTGCGGGCCAGGGCCCGGGCGATGGCCACCAGTTGACGCTCGCCGCTGGACAGGGTGCGCCCCCCCTCGCCGATTTGCGTGGCGAGCCCTTCGGGGAGGCGGGCCACCAGATCGGTGCATTGGGCCGCCTCCAGGACCTGGGCCACGGTCCCCGGGTCCGGCAGTCCCTCGGGGAAGATGTTGTCCCCCAGGGAGGTGGAAAAGAGAAACGAATCCTGGGACACCAGGGCGATGCGGCGGCGCAGGTCCAGGGGGGCCAGGGTGCGCAGGTCCTTTCCCTCGAAGCGGATGATTCCCTCCCTGGGAGCGTAGAAACGCAAGATCAGGTGAATCAGGGAGGTCTTACCGGCCCCGGTGGGCCCCACGATGGCCAGGGTCTGGTCGCGGGCAACCGTCAACGAGAGTCCGTTGAGGACCGGAGCATCGGTGCCGTAGCCGAAAACCACCCCTTCCAGGGCCACCAGGGGGGTCGATGCGGCGGGGGCGTCCGGCGTGGTCGGGCGGCGGTCCACCGGGGCGTCCAGGGCCGCCTCGTCGCGGATGGCGGCGATGCGCTCGGCCGAGGCCATGGCGTTTTGCATGATGTTGTACTTTTCGGCGATATCCCGGATGGGCCGGAAAAACATGCGCATGTAGGAGATGTAGGCCACCAGGGCGCCCAGGCTGATCCGCTCGGACACCACCGCGCCGCCGCCGTAGTAGACCACCACCGCCAGGGCCGCCGACCCCAGGACCTCGATGACCGGCAAAAAGACGGCAAACAGATGGATCTGGGTCATGCCCAGGCGCCAGTAGGCATCGTTGAGAGCCCCGAAGGCCTGGGCGTTGGCCGGCTCGCGGCCCATGAGCTGGATCACCGAGATGCCGCCGATGGTTTCGGCAAAGCGGGTGTTCAGTTCGGCCAGGCGCACGGTGAGGCCGCGGAAGACATCCCGGCTGCGGCGGGCGAAATGCCAGGCCGCGGCCATGACCAGGGGCAGGACGGCAAAGGAGATCAGGGCCAGGCGCAGGTCGAGCCAGATCAGCACCGCCGCGATGCCCACCATTAGAAACAGGTCCTTGAAGACGAAGGCCACCACCGAGGTGAACAGCTCGTGCAGGTTCTGGGTGTCGTTGGTGGCTCGGGTCACCAGGCGCGCCACCGGTTGCCGGTCGAAAAAGGCCACCGGCAGCTGGAGGATGTGGCGCACCAGGTCCAGGCGCAGGGCGTGCATGGCCTTCTGGCCGATGGCCTCCATGAGTTGGACCTGGATGAAGGTGGCGGTGAAGTTGGCCGCCACCAGAACCAGAAACAGACCGGTCATCCATCCGATTCCGGCCATTCGCTGAGCCATCGCCGGCAGCGCCTCGCCCGGGGCCGCCCGGGGCACGATGAAGCGGTCCACGGCCACCTTGGTCACATAGGGAAGGGCCAGATCCAGCGCGGTAATGGTCAGAACCAGGACCACGGCCAGGCCCAGCATCCCGCCGTAGGGGCGCACGAAGGGGACCAAACGGGCGAGCAGTTTCAGGTCGTAGGGCCGCCCCAGGCGCTTTTCTTCGGCGTAGCCGTAGTCAGTTCGCACGGCCGTTGTCCTCGGTGGCCTGCAGACGGCAGGCCGCCCGGTAGTAGTCGCTGCGGGACAGCACCTCGGCCGGCGTTCCCTGGGCCGTCAGGCGTCCGTTTTCCAGCACCACGATCCGGTCGGCCCACTCCACGGCGGCCATGCGGTGGCTGACGACGACCATGAGCCGTCCGGCGGCTCGGCGACGCAGGGCCTCGATCACCCGGCGGCCGGTGACCGTGTCGAGCTGGCTGATGGGGTCGTCCAGGAGCAGAACGGGCCGGTCGGAAAGCAGGGCCCGGGCCAGGCCCACGCGCTGCTTCTGACCGCCGGAAAGCATGATGCCGCGCTCGCCCACCACCGTTTCCAGCCCCTCGGGCAGTTCGGCCACCATCCGGTCCAGGGCCGCGTCCTTCAAAATTTCCGCCAGCCGTCCAGGGGCCACGGCCTCGCCCAGGGTGATGTTGTCGCCCAGGGTGCCGGCGAAGATGAACGGCTCCTGGGGCGCGTAGGCGATCTGGCGCCGCAGGTCCGCCAACCGGATCCGGGCCAGGGGGACCCCGTCGACCTGGACCGTTCCTTCCGCCGGTTCGTAAAGCCGTCCCATCAGCCGTACCAGGGTGGTCTTGCCTCCGCCTGGAGGCCCCACGATGCCGTAGGTGCGGTTGCGTTCCAGGCTCAGGTCGATCCGTTCCAGGGCTGCGCTGCGGCCGTCGTAGGCCATGGTGACGCCCTTGAAGATGATCCGTTCCGGGGGCCCGTCCAGGGGCCGGGCCTCGGGGGCGTCGGCGATGGCGGGGGCCGTGTTGAAGATCGCCGCCAGCCGCTCCAGGGAAGCCCGGCCGCGCTGGATGAGGTTCATCACCCAGCCCAGGGCCATCATGGGCCAGGTGATCAGTCCGATGTAGCTGATAAAGGCGACGAAATCGCCGGCCGTGATCGTGCCCGCGGCCGTGGCCCGGCCGCCCAGGAAGAGCACCAGGGCCAGACTGAGGTTGGAAAAGAGCACCATCATGGGAAAGAAGGCCCCGGTGATGCGCACCAGAGAAAGGTTGCCGGCCACGTAGGCGGTCGAGGCCGTCTCGATGCGCGCCGCGGCCGCCGGGCCCATGGTGTAGGCCTTGACCACGCGGATGCCGCTGAAATGCTCGCGCACCGTTTCGGTCAAACGGGCGAAGGCGGCCTGCACCCGCTGGTAGCGCCGGTGCATCTGGCGGCTGAAGAGGCGGGTGCCCACCACGATCATGGGCATGGGCAAGAGGACCAGCAGGGTCAGGCGCACGTCGATGTAGAGCATGAAGCCGATAGCGGCCGTGCCGAGGACCACCGCGTCGGTAAGGGCCACCATGCCCATCCCGGTGGCCATGCGCACGTGGTTGATGTCATTGGTGGCGTGGGCCATGAGCTCCCCGGTGGCGTGGCGGTCGAAGTAGGCCGGTTCGAGCCGCTGCAGGTGGTCGAAGAGCTGCCGGCGCAGGCCCCTTTCCACCTGGCGCGAGGTGCCGATGAGGCAGCGGCGCCAGACGTAGCGGAAAATCCCGATGCCCACCGCCAGGCCCACGATCTCAAGGGCATAGCCGCCCAGGCCGGCCTCTTGGCCCCCGGCGGTGAGGTCGTCCACGGCCCGTTTGACCACCCGGGGGATCCACAGCTGCAGAAAATCCACCACCACCAGGCAGACCACTCCCAGGGCGATGGCCGTCCTGTGGGTTTGCAGGTAGGGGCGCAGCAGATCGAAGGGGCCCAGGGTCATCGGGGGTTCCGTGGTCCGATTTTGCGCTTTGACGCGTTGCGTTTCAGCATGCTACCATCCGCCGCCATGGAAATCGGTCAGGTGGTCGAATTCATCGACAAGCAACGCATCATGTGCGCGCTGGTGCTCGAAGTCAAGAAAGAGCGGCTGCGGCTGCTCACCGAGCACAACCGCGAGGTCAAGCTGGGGCCGGTCCGCCTGGCGCACACCTGCACCGCCCGGCTGGACCCCGGCGCCAGCCGCCTCAAGCAGGTGGATGCCCTGCAGGCCCTGGCCGAACGGCGCCGCGCCCTGGCCGCCACCATCGACGTGGTGGCGCTCTGGGAGGTGCTCAATCTGGAAGCCGGCTGGATCGATCTGGCCACCATGGCCGGGCTCTGCTTCCCGGAAGGCGCCGATGCGGACCGGACTGCGGCCGTGGCCCGGGCCCTCTTCGAGCACCGCCTCTATTTTCGTTTCGACCAGAATCGTTTCCTGCCCATGGCTCCGGATCAGGTGGCCCAGCGTCTGGCCCAGGAAGCCGAAGCCGCCCGCCGCCAGCAGGTGGTGGGCGTCGGGGCCGATTGGCTGGTTCGTCTGGGCCGCGGCGAGTCCGTGCCAGCCGCCCCTCGGGTGGCGTGGCCGGTGGACCTGGAAACCTTGCTCACCGATTACGTGCTCCACGGCCGGGAGAGCCCCCATGCCTCCCTGGTGCGCGAGATCCTGACCCGCGCCCAGGTCAATGACGTGGACGGGCTGTTTCCTCTCCTGGTCAAGGCCGGGGTTCTGGACCTGCACGAAAATCTCGACCTGCGCCGCTGGCAAATCCCTCAGGAGTTTGCCGCCTCCGCCCTGGCCGAGGCGGACCGGGTGCGAAACCAGGCTAAAAACAGCCGGGATCTGGACTCCCGGGAGGATCTGACCGGTCTGGCACTCATCACCATCGACGGCCAGTCGACCCTCGATTTCGACGACGCCCTGAGCCTGGAACGGCTGGCCGACGGATGGCGCCTGGGGGTGCACATCACCGACGTGGGCCTGCGGGTGCCCCAGGAAAGTCCCCTGGATCTGGCGGCCCGCCAGCGGGGCAGTTCCATCTACTTGCCGGACCGGCGCCTCTCCATGCTGCCGATTCCTTTGGCCGAGGATTGCTGCAGCCTGCGGGTCGATACCCCGCGACCGGCCATCAGCCTCTTGGTCGTCTTCGACGAGGGGCTGGCGGTGCGCGAGCGGCGGGTGACGGCCAGCCGTGTGCGGGTGGCCGAGCAGCTGACCTACCACGACGTCAACCTCCTGGTCGAACAGCGCCCGGATTTGGCCCAGCTGCAGCGCATCGCGGCCCATTTCCGGAGCCGGCGCATCGAGGCCGGGGCCGTGCAGATCAACGTGCCGGAGGTCAGCGCGGTCCTCAACGGCAATGGCGAGATCGTGGTCTACCGGCTCAACCGGGAAAGCCCGGCGCGCCTGATCGTCTCGGAGCTGATGATCCTGGCCAATGCCATGATGGCCGGCATTCTGGGCGAATGGGGGCTGCCGGCCGTGTTTCGCGGCCAGCCGGCTCCTCGCCAGCGCCTCTACCCGGGCGAGGAGGGCACCCTGTTCCAGCATCACATGCAGCGCAAGCTGCTCAGTCGACTGATCCTCGATCATCAGCCCCAGCCCCACGTCGGTCTGGGGGTGGACGCCTACGTGACGGCCACCTCGCCCATCCGCAAGTATTTCGATCTTGTCACCCAGCGCCAGCTGCGTGCCGGGCTGGGACTGGAGCCCCCGTATACGGCCGAAGCCATTGACCGGATTCTCCAGGACCTGGAACAGCCCCTGGGCCAGGTGGCCCTGGTCCAGCGCAACCGCCAGCGCTACTGGCTCCTCAGGCATCTGGAGAGAAAGGTGGGCCAGAAGCTGGAAGCCATCGTGCTTCAGCGCCGGCGGACGGCCTGCCTGATTCTGATTCCCGAGTACATGCTGGAATGTGAGATGCCCCTGTCCGGCGGCATGGCCCTGCATCCCGAGGACCTGATCCAGGTGACGGTCCAGCGGGTGGACGCCCGCCGGGATGTCTTCAGCGTCTTTCTGGGATAACCCCCATGAACCGCGACGCCAAGATCTTCGTGGCCGGCCATCGCGGGCTGGCCGGCTCCGCCCTGGTGCGCAGGCTTGCGGCCGGCGGCTACACCCGCCTGGTCACCCGCACCCGCCACGAGCTGAATCTTTGCGATGAGGAGGCCGTGGCGGCCTTTTTCGCCGCGGAGCGGCCCGAGGTGGTCCTGCTGGCCGCCGCCCGGGTGGGCGGCATCCTGGCCAACGAGGCCTACCCGGCGGATTTCATCCGCGAGAACCTGCTCATCCAGACCCACGTGATGCACCAGAGTTTTCTGCACGGGGTCCAAAAGCTGCTTTTTCTGGGCTCTTCGTGCGTCTATCCGCGTCTTTGCCCCCAGCCCATGAAGGAGGCGCACCTCCTCGGCGGCCCCCTGGAGCCGACCAACGCGGCCTACGCGGTGGCCAAGATCGCCGGCATCCAGATGTGCCAGGCCTACAACCGCCAGCACGGCACCTTCTTTCTGCCGGTGATGCCCGCCAACCTCTACGGCCCAAACGACAATTTCCATCCCCGGGACAGCCATGTGCTGCCGGCCCTGATCCGCCGTTTTCACGAGGCCGGCCAAAGGGGGGAGCCCGAAGTGGCGGTCTGGGGCAGCGGAAGCGTGCGCCGCGAGTTCCTCCACGTCGATGACATGGCCGATGCCTGTCTGTTTCTGCTGGAAAACGCCGCGCAACCGGATCTGGTCAACATCGGCGTCGGCCGGGAGGTGACCGTCGCCGAGTTGGCCGGCCTGGTCAAGGCGGCCGTGGGGTATTCTGGACGGATCGTTTTCGACCGAAGCAAGCCGGACGGCACCCCGCGCAAGCGGCTGGACGTGTCGAAGCTGGACGCCATGGGATGGCGGGCCAGGATTGCCCTGGCCCGGGGGATCGCCGAGACTTACGCCTGGTTTCTGGCCAACCGCCACTCGCTGCGGGCCTGATCAGACGATCCAGACCGTCAGGTCGTCGGCCATCTTCAACACCTTCTGGCTGACGCGGCCCACAAAGACCGCCTCGATGAAGCTCACCAGCCCCCGACGGCCGACCACCAGGGTGCCGTAGCCGCATCCCATGGCGGTTTCCACCAGGGTGATGGCCCGTTTGCGTTCGATGTGGTCCACCCGCATGGAGATGCGTTCGGGCGCCACGCCGGTCTCCAGCAGGCAGGTGCGGGCGGCTTCGAGGTGCTCGGCCACCATCTGCTTTCCGGCCGCCAGCGGATCGTCCACATCCAGGGGCAAAAAGACCTCCTTGTCTCCGACCCAGAAATGGCCCTTGCTGCTGAGCAGGCTGAAGGTCACCAGGGGGTTGTTGCCGGCCGCCAGCAGATGGCCGACCCAGGAAATCCCCTTCATGGCTTCGTGGGTGCCGTCAAAGGCGATCATGACCCGGTTGGAGATGGGCGGGCCGCCCACCACGATGATGGGAATGTGGCGCACCTTGCCGGCCAGGTGCACCGAAGCACTCTTGAACATGATGTCCTTGATGCGGCTCATGCCGGCCCGGCCCACCACCACGGCGCTGTAGTCGGCGTAGGTTTCGCGGATCAGGTCCTGGCAGACCCCCAGGCGCTGGGCCAGAAACTTGGTTTCGATGTCGGCCTGCGCGAATCCGGCTTTTTCCAGAACGGTTCGCGCCTCTTGCACGAAGCGGCCGATGGCGGAGCGGCTTTCGCTGATCCAGCCTTTGATGGCCGGGAGCTTGGTGCGATAGAGCGGGTTCTTGTCCAGGTCGGTGAACAGTTCGGACAGCTCGTTGGTCACATGGCCCAGCACCACCCGGGTGGTGGCCGCCGGGAGCACCGCCGCCACGTAGCGCACCGCCTCCATGGAGTGGGAGGACCCGTCCACGGCGACAAGGATCTTGTTTTTGGTCACGACACGTCTCCTGTTGTGGGTTTCACCGCGCATGGCCGCGCGGCGCGCCGTCGGCCGCCGCGTCCGCTTCAGGTTCGTAGCGCGTGTGGGGTTCCAGGTCAATACCGTTAAAGTCTCCGCTAACCCTTCGGGGCGCCCGCGACATTTTGCTTGACAAGCCTTGCGCGGCGGCCTAGATAGCACGGTTTGCGCGTCGCGAGCGTTGAATATTTATTAAAAGGGCGGCCCGGAACGGCTCCGGGCTCTTGGACGAGAACCGGTGGCGGCGCTTTTTCCGGGCGCCCGGATCGCTGGGAGCATGATGATGCCATGGTTGACGCGGCGGGGTGAGGGCCCGGGAACTTTCGCCCACGGGATCCATCCGCCTCAGAACAAACATTTTTCCAATACGCGGTCCATCGAGGTGATCCCGACCCCGCGGCGGGTGGTGCTGCCCCTGCAGCAGAATATCGGCGGGCCCTGCACCCCGGTGGTCAAACCGCGCCAGGCCGTGGCCTGGGGCGAGCCGGTGGGAAGGGGGGAAGCCTTTGTTTCCTCTCCCCTGCACGCCCCGGTGAGTGGCAAGGTGGAACGCATGGCCATGGCAACCCTGGCCAACGGCCGCCACATGCAGGCCATCGTCATCCAGGCCGAAGGAGATCAGATCCAGGGGCAGGCCCTGTGGGACCGGCTCCTGGGCGGCGCCTGGCCCAAGGACTGCATCGGCATCTACGATCCCCAGGAGATTCACGAAGCCATCCTGGCCGCCGGCATCGTCGGTCTGGGCGGAGCGGCCTTTCCCACCCACGTGAAGATCACCCCCAATACGAAAAAGCCCATCCATACCCTGCTGGTGAACGGGTGCGAATGCGAGCCTTACCTGACGGCCGATGACCGGCTGATGCGCGAGGCCCCGGACGCCATCGTCACCGGCGCCTTTCTGGCCGGGTATGCCGTGGGGGCCGAGCGGATCTACATCGGTGTCGAGGACAACAAACCCCAGGCCCTGGACATCCTGCGCCAGGCGGTGGGCCGCACCGGCATCCAGGTCAAGGCGCTCAAGACCAAGTACCCCCAGGGCAGTGAAAAACACCTGATCCAATCGGTGCTCGGGCGCCAGGTGCCACTGGGCGGTCTGCCGGCGGACGTGGGGGTGGCTATCGGCAACGTGGGAACCATGGCGGCGGTGGCCGCGGCCGTGGTGCGCGGCATGCCCCTGACCCATCGGGTGGTCTGCGTTACCGGGGCCGGGGTGGCCGAGCCCAAGAACCTGCTGGTGCCCATCGGGATTTCGGTGGGCGAACTCATCGACCACTGCGGCGGGTTGACCTCCGATGCGGTGCGCATTGTCAGCGGCGGCCCGATGATGGGCTTCGCCGTGGCCGACCGGGCCACCCCGGTGACCAAGGGGACCAGCGGCATCACGGTGCTGACCGGGGGCGACGTCTGCCGCACCCGGGGAAGTGCCTGCGTGCGCTGTGGCCGCTGCGTGGAGGCCTGCCCCATGCGCCTGGTGCCGGCCAAGCTGGCCCAGGCGGCCCGGGCCGAAGACATCCGCCTGGCCCGGCGCTACAACATCATGGCCTGCTTCGAGTGCGGTTCGTGCGCCTACACCTGTCCGGCCCGCATCCCCCTGGTCCAGTGGATTCGCGCCGGCAAGGCGATGGTGGTCAAAAACAACGGAAGATAAACTGAAACGGTAGCTTACAGCAGATGAAGCCGAGTTCCCAGCTCTCCCCAGAAGCCGTCGCAGCGCCGGGTCCCGCCATCGAGGTGGCCCCTTCGCCCCACCTGGCCGATGCCGGCCAGTCGACCCGCCGCATGATGATCGACGTGCTCATCGCCCTGGCCCCGGTGACCGCCGTGGCCATCGTGGTCTTCCGATGGTACGCCGTCCAGCAACTGGCCATCTGTATCGGAACCTGCATGGCCGCCGAGGTCTTTTTCGCCTTTCTGCGCGGCCGTCGGGCCCCCCTGGGGGATGCCTCGGCGGCGGTCACCGGCGCCATCCTGGCCTTGTCCCTGCCGGCTACGGCGCCCTGGTACACGGCGTTCATCGGATCTCTGGTGGCCATCGGCGTCGGCAAGGCCATCTTCGGCGGGTTGGGGATGAATCTCTTCAATCCGGCCATGGTGGGCCGGGCCTTCGTGATGATCTCCTTTGCCGGGGCCCTGGGGGCGGCCGGCTATCAGGATCCGGCCGGCCGCATCGACGTCATGACCCAGGCGACCCCTCTGACGGCCTTCAAGCAGTCGGGGATCGCGGCCGATCTGGCCGACCTCTTCTGGGGCACCACCAACGGATCGCTGGGAGAGATCAGCGCCGCGGCCTGCCTGGTGGGGGGGCTTTACCTGTGCCTGCGGCGCACCGCCTCGTGGCAGATCCCCTTTTCCATGCTGGCCGCCGCGGGGCTGCTGGCGTGGCTGGACGCCGGCCTGGGGGCCGGCGGGTGGGGCGTCTGGCATCACCTTTGCGGGGGCGCCATGCTTTTCGGGGCCTTTTTCATCGCCACCGACCCGGTCTCCAGCCCCTTGACGCCCTGGGGCAAGATTGTTTTCGGCGCCGGGACCGGGGCCCTGGTGATGCTGATCCGCATCTTTTCCGGCTACCCCGAGGGGGTGATGTTCGCCGTTTTGCTGATGAACGCCCTGACCCCCTTGATCAACCGCTGGACCATTCCGCGGCCTTTCGGGGGACAATAGAACCCATGACGACCATGAGCGATGCAAGCGGGGCCGCCGCCTTGCCCCCCAAAAAAGGCTGGCGCGACAATTACCTGGTCCAGGGGTGGCTGATGCTGACGCTGGCCTTGGCCTTCGGCGCGGTTCTGGCCGCGGTGCAGCTGGCCCTGGGGCCGGCCATCGCGGCCAATAAGCGCAACGAGACTTTTTCCAAGGTGCCGGAACTGGTCTGGGGCCGGGAACTGGCGGCCAAGATGGCCGCCGAGGACCAGACCCTGGGCATCGAAACCCGCAACCTGCCGGTGACCCAGAACGGTCAGACTACCTACTACCGGGTTTATGACGCTGTCTGGAACGGGCAGCCGGCCGGCTGGGTGATCCAGGCCGCGGGGCAGGGGTATGCCGACCGCATCGAGCTGCTCCTGGGCCTGAGCCCGGACGCCGAGCAGGTCACCGGCCTGTTCATCCTCGACCAGAAGGAGACCCCTGGGCTGGGCAACAAGATCGCCGCCGACCCGTGGCGTGGCCAGTTCATCGGCAAGGCCACCGCCGCCCCGCTGGCGGTGGTCAAGACGACGGCGGACCAGCCCCACCAGATCGACGCCATCACCGGGGCCACCATCTCCTCGCGCGCCGTCACCGAGATCGTCAACCGGGCGGTGGCCGATCTGAAAACCGAGTTGGCCGCAGCGGCCGGAAAGGCGGCCCCATGAGCCAGAACCAGCCCACGGCCCTGGAACGCTTCGTCCAGGGGATTTTGCCGGAAAACCCCGTCTACCGTCAGTTGCTGGGCATGTGCCCCACCCTGGCGGTGACCAACAACCTGTTGTCGGCCGTGACCATGACCGCGGCGGTGATGTTCGTGCTGGTCTGCGCCAACCTGATCGTCAGCCTGATCCGGGACCTGCTCAAGCCCCACCTGCGCATCGTGATCTTCACCCTGACCATTGCCACCTTCGTTACCGTGGCCGACCGTCTCCTGGCGGCCTTCGTCTATCCCATGAGCAAGACCCTGGGCCCCTATATTCCGCTGATCATTGTCAACTGCATCATCATTTGCCGCTGTGAGGTCTGCGCCTCCAAGCAGGGGCCCCTGGTGGCGGTGGCCGACGGGCTGGGCCAGTCGCTGGGCTTCGGTCTGGGACTGGCGAGCATCGCCGCGGTGCGCGAGATCCTGGGCACGGGCATGTGGTTCGGACTGCGGATCCTGCCCGAGGCCTGGCCAGACTGGGTGATCATGGTTCTGCCGCCCGGGGCCTTTCTCACCTTCGGGCTGCTGCTGGGGCTGGTCAATTGGTTCAACGCCCGGCGAGGCGTCAAGGAGGGGGCGTGAACTACCTCATCGACATCTTTCTCATCGCCCTGGGCGCGGCCCTGATCAACAACTTCATCTTCTACTATTTCGTGGGGATCTGCCCGTTCATCGGCGTCAGCCGGCGGGTGACGATGGCCTTCGGCATGGGCTGCGCCGTCACCTTCGTGATCACCATCGCGGCCCTGATCAGCTGGGCCATGACCACCTACGTCCTCATGCCGGGCGCGCCGCTATCGCGCTGGGTGGCCGGCTGGTTCGCGGGACCCGAGGCCGCCGCCGGGGTGGACCTGACCATCCTGAGCTACATCGTCTACATCTTTGCCATCGCCTCCTCGGTGCAGTTCGTGGAGATGTACGTGCGCCGCTTCTTTCCGCTCCTGTACCGTTCCTTCGGGGTTTTTCTGCCCCTGATCACCACCAACTGCGCCATTCTCTTCGCCTGCCTGACCATCATGAGCCACGTGGTGGGGGTGGACAATCCGGCGGCCCGCTGGGACCTGGGCCGGGCTCTGGCCCTGGCCGTCTTCGGGGGGGTCGGATTCACCCTGGCCATCGTGATCATGGCCGGAATCCGCGAGGAGCTGGACTACTGCGACGTGCCGGTCCCCTTTCGCGGGGCGCCCATCGCCCTGTTGGTGGGCGGGATCCTGGCCATGGCCTTCATGGGATTTACCGGGGTGGACAGTGGTCTGAAGGCGGCCCTGACCCGGCCGGCGGTGGCGGCGCCCGTCCAGGCCGCCCCGGCCCCGGTATCGCCCGCCCCGGTCGCCGAGGAAGGGGGGGCTGTGGAAACCTCAGACCAGATGGAGTCGCCAAGAAGCGCATCATGATGAGCTGGATTGTTATCGGTCTTTCGGCGGTCACCCTGCTGGCCATGGCCTTCTTTTTCGCCGCGGTCCTCGGCTGGGCCAACCGGGCCTTCCATGTCCCCGAGGACCCGCGCATCGAAGCCTGCCTGACGGCCCTGCCCGGCGCCAACTGTGGCGGCTGCGGTTTCGTGGGCTGCCGCGAATACGCCGTGGCCGTGGTCCGCGAAGGGGCCGAGGTGGGCAAATGCACCGTGGGCGGGGCCGACGCGGCCTCGGCCCTGGCCGCCATCATGGGGGTCAGCGTCGATGCCAGCCTGCCCTACCGCCCGGTGGTGCATTGCGGGGCCCATCTGGAAGACCGGCTCCTGCGGGCGCCTTACCGGGGCGAGGCGCGCTGCGCCGCCGCCAACCTGGTCAACGGGGTGCAGGGGTGCACCTATGGCTGCCTGGGCTTCGGCGACTGCCAACGGGCCTGCAACTTCAATGCGATCCATGTCATCGACGGCCTGGCCACGGTGGACTACGAACGCTGCGTGGGGTGCGGGGCCTGCGCCCGGGCCTGCCCCCGCAACATCATCACCATGGCCCCCTTTAAAGCCGAGCGGATTCTGGCGGTGGTCTGCTCCAATCACGACGCCGGCAAGGACGTGATGCGGGTCTGCAACGTGGGCTGCGTGGCCTGCAAGGCCTGCCAGCGGGCCTCGAAGCTCTTCACCATCCAGGACAACCTGTCGGTGATCGACTACGACGCCTATCAGCCCGACGATCTTGGCGAAGCCATCGCCGCCATGGGCAAATGTCCCCGCAAACGCCTGCTCTTCGTGGGCAAACCCGGGCCGGACATCCTGGAGGCGCTGGCCGACAAGGAACTCCCCGCGGTGGTGACCGCTGATTTCAAGACCACGGTTGACGATACCGAGTGGCGGGGGTAAATCTCACCGCGGGACCCGCTCCGGCCCGACCGGGGCCATTGCCACATGCTTGTCAGCAGCCTCCCCCAGTCCTGGCCGGCAGGGGAGACGGAGGATCGCCATGAGCGCCTATCGGTTCTACGAGGTGGAAAAGCAGCCGCCCCTGGCCTGGGTCTGGCTCAATCGGCCGGAAAAGAAGAACGCCATGAATCCGCCGGCCTGGCACGAGCTGCCGCCCATCATGGCCGATCTGGACGCCGACGACGCCGTTCGGGTGGTCGTCGTGGCGGCCCGCGGCGAGGCCTTCTGCGCCGGCATCGACCTGGTGGCCATGGCCGCCGAACTGCCTGAACTGATGGAAAAGGACCAGAAGGGCGGGGTCAAGCGGCGGCTGCTGAGGAAGCTATACCCCTTGCAGGAGACCATGACCTGCCTCGAGCGCTGCGCCAAGCCGGTGATCGCCGCCATCCACGGCTACTGCGTGGGGGCCGGGCTCGATCTGGCCACGGCCTGCGATATCCGGATTTGCAGCGCCGACGCGGTCTTTTCTCTGCGCGAGGCGGCGGTGGCCTTCGTGGCCGACGTGGGCGTACTCCAGCGGCTGCCGCTCATCGTGGGGCAGGGGATGGCCCGGGAGCTGGCCTTCACGGCGCGCAACATCGATGCCGGCCGGGCCCGGGAGATCCTCCTGGTCAATCAGGTTTTCGCCGACCGGGAGGCCCTGATGGCCGGGGCCGCGGATCTGGCCCGCCGGATCGCCGCCAACAGTCCGCTGGCGGTTCAGGCCACCAAGGAGGTGATGAACTTCGGGGTCGGCAAATCGGTGGACGACGGGCTCAAATATGTGGCCACGCGCAGCGCCAACATCATTCCCTCGGACGATTTCACCGAGGCCATCACGGCCTTCATGGAAAAGCGCAAGCCCGAGTTTCCCGGGACCTGAGCCTCGCCCAAAGGGGTAAAGGACTCGAGGTGAACCCCCGGGTTTTTCTCGCTGCAAGGCAACCCCGATGGCATAAGGTTGACCCCTGAACTTTCCTTGGCCCCGCGCGCTCAACGATCCAAACCCTCGCAAGCGGAACGAGACGGCGGAAGGCCGGCCGGAAATTTCACGATCCCGTGCCGTTCGCTCGATCGAACCGGCCGCCTTCAGGATCGCGCGGCCAGGTAGCGCTCGAGCCGGTCCATCCCCTCTGCGATGTTTTCCAGGGAGTTGGCGTAGGAAAAGCGCAGGTAGCCTTCTCCGCCCGGGCCGAAATCGATCCCCGGGGTGACCCCCACGTAGGCCTTCTCCAGGATGTCGAAGGCCAGCCGATAGGAATCGGCGGCGATGTGCCGGGCGTTGGCAAAGACGTAGAAGGCGCCGGTGGGCGCCACCGCGATGCCCAGCCCCATAGCCTTGAGGCGCCGGATCATGAAGCGGCGCCGCTCGTCGTAGATCGCGCGCATGCGGGCCGTGTCGGCGGCCGCTTCGGTCAGGGCCGCCACCCCGGCGTGCTGCACCGCCGCGTTGGCCGAGATGAAAAAGTTCTGGGCCAGCTTCTGGATCGGGCGCACGAAGGCCGGAGGGGCGATGAGGTAGCCCAGGCGCAGCCCGGTCATGGCGTAGAGCTTGGAAAACCCGTTAAGCACGAAGGCCCGTTCGGTGAATTCGAGGATCGAATGCTCCCGGCCCTCGTAGACCAGGCCGTGGTAGATTTCGTCGGAGACCACCCAGGGCCCCAGCTGACCGATGGCCGCCATGCGCTCGGCCGACAGGAGGGTGCCGGTGGGGTTGGCCGGCGAATTGATGAAAATTGCCCGGGTGCGCGGCGTGATCCGCTCGGCGATGGCCTCGGGCCGGTACTGGAATCCGTCCTCCTCGAAGACCGGTACATTGACCGGCACCCCGCCGACGAATTTGATGAAATTCGGGTAGCAGGCGTAGTGGGGGTCGGAGATGATGGTCTCGTCGCCCTCTTCCAGCAGGGCGGCAAAGGTGGCGAAGATGGCCGGGGAGGTGCCGGAAAAGACGATGACCTGCCCGGGATCCACCGTGGCGCCGTAGCGCTCCCGGTAATGGTCACAGATGGCCTGGCGCAGCTCCCAGAGCCCCAGGCTGTGGGTGTAGTGGGTGCGCCCCTGGTCCAGTGCCCGGCACAGGGCCGCCTTGACGCAGGCGGGGGTGTCGAAGTCCGGCTCGCCCACCTCGAGATGGACGACGGCGGTTCCGGCCCGCTCCAGCTCGTGGGCGCGCTCCAGCACGTCCATGACGATAAAGGAGGTGATGTTGCGCAGGCGGTTCGTGGTCATGTTCAGATCACCTTGTTCAGGGGGTACTCGATGATCCCCTCGCCGCCGGCCCGCAGCAGCTCCGGGATCAGGTCGCGCACCACGTCGGCGGCCACCACGCTCTCCACCGAGAACCAGTCGCTCTGGTAGAGGGGGGCCACGGTGGGGGCATGCAGGCTCGGCAGCAGCGGAACGACCTTTTCCAGGTTGGCGGCCGAGACGTTGAGCTTAAGGCCCACCAGCTTTTCCCCCAGCAGAGCCCCCTTGAGCAGCAGGGCGATCTGCTCGATCTTGGCGCGCTTGACCGGGTCGGCCCAGCTCTGGTGGTTGGCGATCAGCTGGGTGTTGGTTTGCATCAGTTCGTGGATGATGCGCAGTCCGTGGGCCTTGATGGTGCTTTCGGTCTCGGTGACCTCCACGATGGCGTCGGCCAGGCCCGAGACCACCTTGGCCTCGGTGGCCCCCCAGGAGAATTCCACCGTCACGTCGATCTTGCGTTCGGCGAAGTAGCGGCGGGTAAAGCCCACCAGCTCGGTGGCGATCTTCTTGCCGGCCAAGTCCTCGGGCCGCCGGATGGGCGAATCGTAGGGCACTGCCAGGACCCAGCGCGCCGGCCGGCTGCTCACCTTGGAGTAGACCAGGTCGCAGACCAGATGGACCTCCGAGGCGTTTTCCGCGATCCAGTCGCGGCCGGTCAATCCGGCGTCCAGGGTGTGGTTCTCCACGTAACGGCTCATCTCCTGGGCACGGCAGATGGCGCATTCGATGTCCGCGTCGTCGATTTCCGGAAAATAGCTGCGGCCGTTGACGTTGATGTTCCAGCCGCTGCGCTTGAACAGGGCGATGGTCGCCGCCTGCAGACTCCCTTTGGGAATGCCCAATTTCAGTTTGGTGCTCACTGGCCGTATACCTCCTTGGGGTCGAAGACAGGGACATCCGTCACCACGAGGCGGTCTCCCTCCAGACGCCGGTGGAAACATGAACGGTGCCCGGTATGGCAGGCGGCCCCGCCGATCTGGCGCACTTTCAGCAGGATGGCGTCCGCGTCGCAGTCGAGGCGGATCTCTTCGACTTTCTGGAGGTGACCCGAGGTCTTGCCCTTGATCCACAGGCTGTTGCGCGAACGGCTCCAGTAGGTGGCCTCGCCGGTGGTCAGGGTCGCTTCCCAGGCCTGGCGGTTCATGTAGGCCAGCATCAGGACCTCGCCGCTCTGGGCGTCCTGGGCAATGGCCGGTAACAGCCCCCCCGCCTTGTCGAAATCCGGTGCGATCATGCGCTGCGTGTCCTTTCGTGTCGAAAAACTACCGGATCGGTTGATAAAACAAAATTCAGTAGCGGCCGAGGCGTCTAAAGTCAATCCTTTTGTCTGGACGTCAAAGAGGGGGACAAGGGATCGGCGAGAAAAATCCCGGAGACGCGGACACGGGTATTTTTCACCGAGGACGGCAAGGACGCGCAGAAACCCGGTTTGGATTGGCCTTTTCGGGTCCACAAAAGTCTGGCAACTTCGTGCCGCCATCTTCGCGCCGTTGCCGGGTTGCCTGGAATGGGGCCCTGGGATGCCTTGCCAAGTTCCGGCCGGTTTGATAGGTTTTGTAATCTTTGACGGCCGCCGGCGGCCGTCGTGTCCGTCGTGTCGCCGCGAGGAGAAGATGGCAAGCCGTACCCCTGAAAATTCCCGAACGCCGGCCGGCGGCCGGCCCGGCCCAACACGCCTCGGCCGGTTGATCCGCTGGACGGCAGGCCTCGTCGTGCTGGCGGGGCTGATGACCGCCGCCGCGGCCGGCATGGTCTACTGGCGTCTGGCCCGGGACCTGCCGCGCATCGATACCCTGGCCGACTACCGGCCCCCGGTGATCGCCAGCGTGTATGCGGACGACTACCGCAAGATCGGCGAATTCTACAGCCAGCGCCGGATCGTCACGCCTCTGGCCCAAATTCCCCCCATCCTGCGCCAGGCCTTCATCGCGGCCGAGGACTCGCGCTTCTACCAGCACCAGGGGATCGACTGGGTCAGCATCGCCCGGGCTTTTTTCGCCAACCTGGAAGCCGGCGCCATCGTCCAGGGGGGCAGCACCATCACCCAGCAGGTAACCAAAAGCTTTCTCTTGACCCCCGAGCGGTCCTACGGGCGCAAGATCAAGGAGGCGATCCTCTCCTACCGGATCGAGCGCACCTTCAGCAAGGACGAGATCCTCTTCCTCTACCTGAACCAGATCTACCTGGGCCACGGCGCCTACGGGGTGGCCGCGGCCGCCGAAAACTACTTCGGCAAAACCCTGGATCAACTCGATCTGGCCGAGTGCGCCATGCTGGCCGGGCTGCCCCAGGCCCCGAGCCGCTACAGCCCCTTCCGGCATCCGGATCGCGCCCGCCAGCGCCAGCGCTACGCCCTGCAGCGCATGGTGGAGGACGGCTTTATCAGCGCGGCCCAGGCCGGGGCCGCCGCCGGGGTGGAACTGGAGATCAAGCCACGGCGCAACTGGTTCTTCGAGCATACCCCGATTTACACGGAACATGTCCGGCGCTACATGGTGGAGCGCTACGGCAACCAGCGGCTCCTGGAGGACGGCCTGCAGATCCACACCGCAGTGAACGTCGAGATGCAGCAGATGGCCCGGGATGCGGTGGACCAGGGCTTGCGCGAACTGGACAAGCGCCAGGGCTACCGCGGCCCCCTGGAGCACCTCGATCCTCCCGGCGTTTCCGCCTGGATCGCGGCCCATGCCGCCGCCACGCCGCCGGCGGCCGGCAGCATCGTCCAAGGGGTGGTGACGGCGGTGGACGCCGCCGCCGGCCGCTTCAAGGTGCATCTGGGCTCCCAGCAGGGGGTCCTCCGGCAAGAGGACATGCGCTGGGCGGCGGCCAGATCCGGCCCCGACCGTTCGGGGCGGTCGTCTCAGGTCCTGAGGCCCGGAGACCTGATTCTGGTGCGGGTCAAGAACCGCAGCGGGCCCGGCCAGGTCCGGGAACTGGCCCTGGAGCAGGAGCCCAAAGCCGAGTCGGCCCTGATTTGCCTGGAAGCCCGCAGCGGTCATGTCAAGGCCATGATCGGAGGCCGCGATTTCAGCACCAGCCAGTTCAACCGGGCCGTTCAGTCCCGGCGCCAGCCCGGCTCGGCCTTCAAGCCCATCATCTACGCGGCGGCGCTCGACAAGGGCTACACCCCGGCCACGGTGCTCATCGACGCGCCCGTGGTCTACCGCAATCCGGGACAGGGGGGCACCTGGAAGCCGAAGAACTACGGGCGCAAGTTCTACGGCCCCACCAGCCTGCGCCAGGCCCTGGCCCATTCGCGCAACGTGGTGACGGTCAAACTCCTGGGCGATATCGGCATCGACTATGCCATCGATTACGCCCGCCGGCTGGGGATCGCGTCGCCGCTGGCCAAGGACCTGTCCATCGCCCTGGGCTCCTCCGGGGTGTCGCTGCTGGAAATCGTCAAGGCCTACGCCGTCTTCGCCAACCTGGGCGAGCGGATCGAGCCGGTTTTCGTCACCCGCGTCGTCGACCGGGACGGGCGCATTCTCGAGGAGGCCCGGCCCGAGCGTACCCGGGCCATCGAGAGCAGCACCGCCTACCTGATGACCAGCCTCATGCAGAGCGTGGTGCAGGAAGGCACCGGCGCCCGGGTCCAGGCCCTCGGCCGCCCGGTGGCCGGAAAGACCGGCACCACCGACGATTTGTTCGACGCCTGGTTCGTCGGCTACACCCCCAGCTACGTGACGGGTGTCTGGGTCGGATTCGACGATGAAAGCTCCTTGGGCCCCGGAGAGACCGGCGCCCGGGCCGCTATTCCCGTCTGGCTCGATTTCATGCAGGCCATGCTGGCGGACAAGCCGGTGGAGGACTTTACCGCGCCCGAGACGGTGGTTTTCGCCGAGATCGACGCCGATACCGGCCTGCTGCCCATTCCCCAGTCCAGGCGCATCATTTCCGAGTGCTTCAAGGCGGGCACGGTGCCCACCCAGACCACCCAGTCGCCGGATCTCATCGTTCAACCCGAAGATTTCTACAAATCGGACATCTGAAGCGTCATTCGGTTCAAGGGCAGGCCCGGATCGGCCGACACCCGGATTTCGGCCGGGGTGAAGCGCGCGTTCAGGCGCCGCAGGTTGGCGTTGGCCTGACCGCGCACGGCGGCGATGCGGTGGGGATGGGCCGTGACCTGGATGCGGCGGCCGGCTGCGGGCAGGCGCCGCAGGGCCCTTTCCAGGGCTTCCAGGCAAAGGGCGCTGTGCACCAGATGGCCGAAGGCCGGATGGTAGGGGCCGGCCAGCAGGTCCGGCCCGTCGTCGAGTGCCGTGGTGGCCTGGAGCCCCATGCGGATGACGGGGATGCCCCGGCGGGCGAAAAGGCGCCACAGGCGGCGGGTGAGGACCACGGCGCGCTCGAGGCTCAAGGGACGGAAAAGCCCCTGGCGGTAACGGTCGGCCAGGGCGGTGCCGGCCAGGACCAGGCAGGGGTAGATGCGGACGAAATCCGGGGCCAGTCCGGCGATGCGCGCTCCGGTGGCCAGGGCGCTGCGGGGGCCCTCCCCCGGCAGGCCGATCATCATCTGGATGCCCACGCGGTGTCCGGCGTCCCTCAGCCGAAGGCTGGCCTCCGCGGCATGGGCCGCCGTATGGCGGCGGCGGCAGGCGGCCAGCACCCCGTCGTCCATGGACTGGACCCCCAGTTCCACCGCCGCGACGGGAATTTCGGCCAGCAGGGCCAGCCGCTCGGAATCGACGGTGTCCGGGCGGGTGGAAAAGCGCAGGCCCCCGATCCATCCTTCCGCCGCCAGGCGCCGGGCCGCATCCAGCATGGATCTGAGCCGGGCAGGGGGCAGACCGAGGAAATTGCCCCCGTAGAAGGCCAGCTGGACGTTGGCCGGGTCCGCCGGGGGGCGGCCCAGCCACTGGATCACCCGGGTCTGCGGATCGGTGGCGGCCTCCGCGCCTGCCCGGGGCGTGATGGCCCGCTGGTTGCAGAAGACGCAGTGATGGGGGCATCCGGCATGGGGGAGGAAGAACGGCACGATGCGCGGCCTGAGGCCCTGAGGCGGCGCGGGATCAGCCGGCAGGACGATGGTCACCGCGCCGGGGACCGGGCCGGGGCGGCCCGGGGCGGCCCGGGCCGCCTTCAAGGCGGGACCTCGGCGGAGAGTCGCTCCAGGGCCTGGCGGGCGGCATCCTGTTCGGCCGCCTTTTTGTTCCTGCCCAAGCCCCGGGTGACCAGGTCTTCCATGCGCAGCTCGACCTCGAAGACCTTGGCGTGGTCCGGTCCGCTGGTGCCCAGGATCCGGTAGTGGGGCACCGTTTGATGGATCGACTGGGCCAGCTCCTGAAGCCGCGACTTGTGGTCCCGGTCCTTGTCGGGCCGGCAGATCTCTTCCACGGGCCGGGCGAGCTGGCGGCGCACCAGGCCGGCGGCGGCCTCGAAGCCGCCGTCGAGAAAGACCGCAGCCACCAGGGCTTCCAGCGCGTCGGCGAGGATCGAGGCCTTTTGATGTCCGCCGTCCTGGGCCTCGCCCCGGCCCAGCTGCAGGCAGTCGCCCAGGGCCAGCGAGGCGGCGATTCGCGCCAGCCGGCGTTCGTTGACCAGATTGGCGCGCATCCGCGACAGGTCACCTTCCGGCCGGCTCGGATAGCGCTCCATGAGCATCAGACCCACGACCAGATTCAAGACGGCATCGCCCAGAAACTCAAGCCGTTCGTTGTTCCTCAGATCCGGATCGCTCTGCTCGTTGACGAAGCTGCTGTGGCGCAGCGCTTCGCTGAGCAGTTCAGGCTGCCGGAAGCGATGCCCGATCCGGTCTTGAAGCTCTGGCAGGGCATCGCTGGCCACGGGGGGCGAACTCGGATGGTTCGTTGGGAGTTCAGGTGCCAACCTTTTATCTCACAGTTCAGGTGTCAGGCGTTTGTCCCGGAGTTCAGGTGTCCACCTTTTGTATCAAGGCCGGCTCTATCCGTCACCCTTGAGCGCCCGTCACCCCGGCCCGGGACCCTGGGGCCATGTGGGGGGCGGAAGGCTTCCGGAAGGGTTGCAGGTCATGGTGCCGATCCACCCAACGCGTCCTTGCAGGGCTGGCCGCAGGCGCCTTGATGGGCCGCCAGGGCGGCCCGCAATTCCAGGTAAAGCCTCATGGGCACGCGAAGGTCCCCGCTGCCGCTGCCCAGGGCGATGCGAGGCTTGAGGTCCCCGTGAAAGTCGCTGCCGCCGGTCATGAGCAGGCCATGGCGGCGGGCCGCGGCGGCATAGCGACCGGTCTGGGCGGCGTCGTGTTCCGGATAGTAGACCTCGATGCCCGCCAGCCCCATGGGGATCAGCGACGCCAGCACGGCGTCGAGATCCACGCCGGCCGGGATGCTCATCCCGGGATGGGCCAGAACCGGCAGGCCGCCGGCGCGGCGGATCAGGGCCATGGCCTCGGCGCAGTCGATGCGGAACTTGTCCACGTAGGCCGGCCTGCCATTGCCCAGATAGCGGTCGAAAGCCTCGTCGATGCTGGCCGCCCACCCCTTTTGCCGCAGGACCCGGGCGATGTGCGGCCGTCCCAGGGTGGCGCGGTTCTCGGCCAGGGCCTCGGCCTCGGTCAACTCGATTTCGATCCCCATGGCCCGGAGGCGGGCGATGATGGCGGGGTTGCGGTCCTGGCGGGCGTTCTGCAGCCGGATCAGGGTCTGGTTCAGTTCGCGGTGGTGGACATCCAGGCCGTAGCCCAGGATGTGAAAGCTGCCGCGGCGGGGGCAGGCCAGGGGCGGGGCGGCACTGATTTCGACTCCGGTGAGCACCTGGATGTCCCCGGGAAGGGGGCTCTCGATGAGCTGGCGCACTCCCTGAACCGTGTCGTGGTCCGTCAGGGCGATGGCCTTGAGGTGCAGGCGGCGCGCGGCCGCCAGAATCTCGGCGGGAGACAGGGTGCCGTCCGAGGCGGTGGAGTGGATGTGAAGGTCGATCCACACCGTCCGGTCAGATCCCCAGCGCCTTTTCCAGCGCCTCCTCCTTGGTTTTGCAGTCGATGCACTGCGTCGTCACCGGCCGGGCCTTGAGCCGGGCCACGCTGATCTCTTCGCCGCAGGTGTCGCAGATGCCGAAGGTGCCGTTTTCGATGCGCTCCAGGGCCAGCTTGATTTTCTTGATGAGCTTGTGTTCCCGGTCCCGGATGCGCAGCATGAAGTTGCGGTCGGCCTCCAGGGAGGCCCGATCGGTGGGATCGGGGAAGTTCTCCTTGGGGACGGTCATGCCCGATACGGTGTCGTCGGCCTGCGCCAGCAGCTCCTGGAGCTGGTTTTCGAGCAGATCCTTGAAGTAGTCGAGGTCTTTCTTTTTCATCGTGGGCCCCACCTCTGTCCGAGTCCTCGATTGAATGCAAAAAACAGCCCTAGCACAAGCGCGCCGCCATGTAAAGAATTAAAGATAGTGGCTGAGGCGGGAATTGACAAGGGCCGGGCGGGGCCGGACCAGGGCCTCGTCAAAGTTTTGCGATCCTCCATTTTGACGGCGCCCTGGGGAACCGGACCCGCGGCCGCGGGGGCTAGGGGTCGTCAAGCCGGAAGAGGCGCCGCATCAGTCCCAGCAGCTCGGCGCGGTTGCCGTGGAAGGTGTTGCTCTTGAGCAGCAGGGTGGGATCGTGCAGGATCTTGTTGATCATGGCCCCGGTCATGCGCCGCAGGGTTTGGGCGTCCACCAGGGCCTGGGATTCCGGGCCGTGGAGGGTTTTTTCGATTTCCACCTGGGCGATGGCCTCCAGCTTGCGGCGCAGGGCCACGAGGGTGGGCACCACGTCGAGGCTCTCGCGCCACTGGCGAAATCCCAGCACGGCCTCGTCCACCAGCCGTTCGGCCTTGAGGGCCTCGCGCCGGCGGTCATCGATGTTCTCGTCCACCACGCCCTTCAGATCGTCGATGTCGTAGACATAGACGTTGGGCAGGCGGTTGATGCGCGGATCGATGTCCCGGGGCACGGCGATGTCGATGAAGAACAGGGGCCGCTGGCGCCGTCGGCGCATGATGGGGCGCAGCGCGTCGCGTTCCACGACGAATCCCGAGGCCCCGGTTGAGCTGATGACGATGTCCGCCTGGGCCAGGCTGGGGCCGATTTCCTCGTAGCCGATGGCCCGGCCGCCGAAGCGCGCGGCCAGTTGGGCCCCGCGGGCGAAGGTGCGGTTGGCCACCAGGATGTCCCCGGCCCGCTGGCGGATCAGGTGCTCGACCGCCAGCTCGGCCATCTCTCCGGCGCCGATGAGCAGGACCTGGCGGCCCTCCAGGGCGCCGAAGATCTTGCGTGCCAGTTCGACGGCCGCGTAGCTGATGGATACCGCGTGGTCCCCGATCCCGGTTTCGGTGCGGATCCGCTTGGCCACGAAAAAGGTGCGGTGCAGGAGGCGGTTGAGGATCACCCCGGCGGTTTTGCACCGGGCGGCGGCCTGATAGGCGGCCTTGATCTGGCCCAGGATCTGGGGTTCGCCCACCACCATGGAATCCAGGCTGGCGGCCACCCGAAACAGGTGCCGCACCGCCTCGTCGTCCAGATGGCAGTAGAAGATGTCCGCGTCGGCCGCCACCGGCCGGCCCCTGGCTTCGGTCAAGAAGCGCCTGATGTGGGCGGCAGCGGCCTGGGGGTCGGGCGTGGTGACCAGCACCTCGACCCGGTTGCAGGTGGAAACCAGCAGGGCTTCGTCCACCGCGGGGCCGGTACGCAAGGCTGCCAGGGCGGCTTCGATTTCATGGGCCGCGAAGGCCAGGCACTCGCGCACGGCCACCGGTGCGGTCCGGTGGTTGAGCCCCAGCAGCAGCAGATGCGGCGGGCGGGGCGGGGATTCCGAGCGGCGGCCGGTCATGGATCAGATCCCGGTAAAGACACCATGGTGGCCATCGAGCCAGAAGTTGACCCCCAGAAAGGTGAACAGCAGTGCGGCGAAGCCGGCGACGGCCATCAGCGCCGATCTGCGGCCGCGCCAGCCCACGGTGAGGCGCTGGTGCAGCAGGGCGGCATAGATCAGCCAGGTGATCAGGGACCAGATCTCCTTGGGATCGGCCTGCCAGAAGCGGCCCCAGACCGTTTCGGCATAGGCGAAGCCGGTCACCAGGCCCAGCGTCAGCAGTGCGAAGCCCGTGGCGATGCAGCCGTAGCCGGCCGCATCCAGCAGCCCCAGGCTGGGCAGGCGACGGTAGAAGAAGCCGTGGCTCTTGGTCTTGATTCCGTGTTCCTGGAGCAAATAGAGGATCCCGATGCCGCAGGCCAGGGCCAGGGCCGCCTCGCCCAGAAAGATCGCCGCCACGTGGCTCACCAGCCAGAAGTTGTTGAACAGGGCCTTGTCGGCCGCCGGCACGCTGGGCAGCCGGGCCGCCGCCGCCATGATGGTCAGGACCAGGGGGGCGGCCAGGACGCCCAGGGCGTGGAGGCGGTAGCGCCGCTGCAGGACCAGAAAGGCGCCCGCCAGGGTCCAGCCGGCCACGACGAGGGTCCCGTGCAGATCGTTGACCGGCAGGTGGCCCGCTTTCAGGCCGGCGCCCGCCAGCACCAGGGTATGGCCCGCGAATCCGGCCGTCAGGAGCCAGCGGGCGGTGCGCTCCAGGGGTCTGCGCTGAAGAAGGAGGAAGGCCAGATACCCCGCCGTGGCGGCCAGGTAGCAGAGCGTGACGGCCAGGTGGACGCGGTCCATGGCGCTCATTCCCGGTCCTCCGCGGCCCCGGCCGGCGCCCCGGCGGCCGTGAGCAGACTTTCGTCGTAGGCGCTTCCCAGCACGGCGCGCAGGGCGCGCCTTACCTCGCGCCAGTCGCCCCGGCCCACGGCCTCGATGAGGTCGGCCGTCACCAGGCGCTGGAATACCGCCCGATGGGTCTCGGGGTCGTGTCCGGCGGCCAGCAGCCGCCGCCGCAGGGCCCCCAGGAGGCGTAGCAGGCGATCGTATTCGTCGCCAAAGCGGGCTTCCAGTTCTTTTCGCAGATGTCTGGCCAAGGCCGGGCTGCGGCCGGCGGTGGAGACGGTGAGCATCAGGTCTCCGCGGCGCACCAGCGACGGGAGGATGAAGGTACCGGCCGCGGGCTGGTCGACAACGTTGCACCAGATGGACCGCCGCCGGGCCTCTTCGGCCACGGCGCGGTTGACCCGGGGCTGGTCGGTGGCGGCGATGACCAGCCGGATCCCGTCCAGATCCCCGGGGCAAAACGGGCGCGCGACCCAGGCCAGGGCTCCTTCCCGGGCGAGTACCTGGAGGGCCGGATCGAGGCGCGGGCTGACCACGGTCACCCGGGCCTCGCAGTCCAGCAGGGTGCCGATCTTGCGGCCGGCGACCCTCCCGCCGCCCACCACCAGGCAGGGGCGCCCCCGGAGGTCGAGGTTGACCGGATAGTAGTTCATCCATCCCCCCGTTGGACCGCGGCGCCGCGGCCGCCGGGCGCCACGTGAAAGCGCATCAGGTCATGGGCCACGTCCAGGGGACCGCTCCAGGCGGCCCGGCATTCAACCTGCGGATCGGCCGCTTCGCAAACCGGATAGAGGTGGGTCAGGACCAGGCGGCCCACGCCGGCCCGGGCGGCGATGCGGCCGGCCCGCAGGGGGGTCAGGTGCCCGGCGGCCCTGAGCGCTTCGGGCAGGGCCGCCTCGCAAATGAACAGATCCGCGCCCCGGGCCAGGTCCTCCAGGGATTGGCACGCGTCCGTATCGCCCGAATAGACCATGCAGGCCCCGTCGTCCAGGGCCGTGACGCGGTAGGCCAGGCTTTCGGGATTGTGGGTCATCGGTGCCGCCTCCAGGGCGAAGGCCTCGCCGGTCGCAATCCGGCCGGGACCACCCACCTCGACGATCTGGAACATCCGCTCCCCCAGGTCGATCCAGCGGCCCCAGGCGCCCTTGAGGGCCTCGAAGAAGCCCCGGACCCCCGGCCCCCCGACGAGGGTCAGCGGTTCCCGGCGCAGGGGCTGGGGATACTGGTTGGCGAATAGAAAGGCGGCCAGGTCCCCGGTGTGATCCGGGTGGAAGTGGGTCAGCAGCAGATGGGTCACCTCGGCCAGGGGCTGGCCGGCGGCCACCAGGCGGTGGACGGCCCCGCAGCCCATGTCCAGCACCAGCCGCTCGCGGCCGCAGGCCACCAGCGCGCAGGCGCTGGCGCGGGCCAGGGACGGCACGCAGGTGCCCGAACCGAGGATGGTGACGTCCAGAGGCATGGCGGTTGCCGGTCGGATCAGCGCTTGCCGGCGTTTTTCACCAGTTGGGCGATGATCCAGTTGAAGAGTTTGCCGTTCTCCTTGGGATCGACCACCTTGGCCAGTTCGGTCAGAGGGATTTCGGCCCGGGCGGCACTCTGGTGGCCGCCGGCCGATCCGTACTGGCCGAAGCTCTGCTTGACCACGTTGCCGGCGTTCTTGCGGATCCCGTCGTTGCGCAGGATGACGATCAGCTTGCGGTCGTGCTGCCCGGAAACGATGCTCCAGTGGACGTCCTCGACGCGCATGAAGAAATCGGCGATCTGCACCAGAACGTCCGGGGTGGGGACCGGCCCAAGGTGCACGAAGACCCTTCCCTTGCGGAGGCGCCGCTCCTGGAGGGCGGTCTTGAAGAAGCGCAGAAAATCGCGGCGCATTTCGGACTGCTCGATCTTGCGGGCCAGGTGGAGGTTGGCGTGATGAAACAGGTACTGGAAGGCCCGGATATCCTCGGCGATGGCTTTGCGCTTGAAGTTGTCCGTGTCGGTCTTGACGGCGTAGAAAAGACCGGTGGCCAGCTTGGCCGACGGCTTGATGCGCGCCGCGCGCAGATACTCGGTGAGGATGCTGGCCGTGGATCCGTACTCGGCACGAATGTCCGTGAAGGGCGCGTCGACCTCCGTGGCCGGGTGGTGATCGATGACCACATCGAAGCGGAAGCGGCCGAAGGATTCATGATGGCACGGCTGGGAGTCGACGATCACGAAGCGCGAAAAACGGGCGGGATCGATGTTTTCCACCTGCTCCATCCGAACCCCCAGCAGGCGGATCATGGCCAGGTTGTCCGGCCGTTTGACCACGTTGATCGATGCGATGGTCGCCCCGGCGCTCTTGCGCCACAGCAGGCGCTTGACCGCCATGGCGCTGGCGATGGCGTCCGGGTCGGCGTTGATCAGGATCAGGACCTGATCCTCGCTCTTGAAGCGCTCGTAGAAGCGCTGGAGGCGTTCTTTCTGGGAAATACGCGTCGGCAATGGGCTTTTTCTCCAGTCAGGCGCCGGCCTTCGGCCGCGGTCGGCTCGTTGTCCCGCGGCATACCGGCGGCGGGCTGGCCTCCTCCTTATCGTTTTCCGGAAATTGGCGCAAGGCCGGGATGGGATTTGTCTGGCCGGCGGCGGGGGAACATCAGGCGTCCGGGGGGGGGCAAATTTTAGGCGCGCTTTCTCCCCGGGAGCGCCGCTGCCCGGCTCGGCCGAAAGCCAATACCGCCGAGCTGGGGCTTGGCGCTCCAGAGGGCCGAATGGGGACGTCAACCTGCCCTTATCCCCCGGCCAAAGGGGCCATGAGGGTCAGCCGGTCGCCGGATTCCAGAAGGGTGTGGCGCCCGGCCGGGCGGCCGTTGCGAAAGACGATCAGACCTTCGGGGGGATCCTGGTCGAGGCCCAGCCGGGTCAGGACCTCGGCCACGGTGGCCCGCGATGCCAGTTCCAGGCGGCCGTCCGCGGGGAGGCCGTCCGTCAGATGGCGCAGTTGATGAAAGGCGCGCAACTGGATGTGCATGGTCAGACCGGCATGGGCTTGAGGTCCTCGGCCACGGTGAAACGCGCTTCGGTGAGGGTCCGGATTCCGTCCAGGTCGATTTCCGGTGCGATTTCGCACAGGACCATGCGGCCCTGGACGAAGCGGAAGAGGGCCAGTTCGGTGACCACCAGGTCGGCCTCGTGAAAACCGGTCACCGGCAGGGTGCAGCGGCGCACCAGCTTGGGTTTCCCGTCGCTGCCCAGATGGGGCATGGCCACCACCACCTGGCGCGCCCCGGCCACCAGGTCCATGGCCCCGCCGACCCCGAGCTGCCGGCCGTTGGGGATGATCCAGTTGGCGATGCTTCCCTCCTCGTCCACCTCGAAGGCCCCGATGACCGTGGCGTCGATATGCCCGCCGCGGATCATCCCGAAGGAGGTGGCGCTGTCGAAGTAGCTGCATCCCGGGGTTTCGGTCACCGGTTCGCGGCCGGCGTTGATCAGGCGCCGGTCCACGGCATCGCCCGTGGCCTTGGGGCCCACCCCGAGCATCCCGTTTTCGGCCTGCAGGTAGATGTGATCGCCCTGGATGAAGTTGGCCACCAGGGTGGGGGTGCCCACCCCCAGGTTGATGAACAGCGGTCCCTTGCGGGCCGAAAATTCCGCCGCGATGCGCCGGGCGATGCGATTTTTAACCAGGTCCTTGGCCACCGGCGAGTTCATGGGCCCTCCCTGAGAACGATCTTGTTGACGAAGATATGGGGGGTGACGATGCACTCGGGATCCAGGGCGCCCACCGGCACGATCTCGTCCACTTCGGCGACGGTCAGCCGGGCGGCCATGGCCATGAGCGGGTTGAAGTTGCGCGCCGTCTTGAAATAGACCAGGTTCCCCAGGGCGTCGGCCTTCAGGGCCTTGACCAGGGCCACGTCGGCATGGATGGCGCGCTCCATGACGTGGCGGCGCCCGTCGAAGTCCCGGGTTTCCTTGCCCCGGGCCAGGTCGGTGCCGGCGGCGGTGGGGGTGAAAAAGGCCGGTATGCCCACCCCGGCGGCCCGGATGGCCTCGGCAAAGGTGCCCTGGGGCACCAGGGTCACCTGGATCCGGCCGGCGTTGTAGGCTTCGGCCACTTCGGGGTTCCAGTTGTAGTAGTTGCCGATCAGGGCTCGCACCTGGCGGTTGGTGAGAAAGCGGCCCAGCCCCACGTTGGGAGATCCCAGGTCGTTGGAGATGATGGTCAGGTCTTTCAGGTCGCTGTCGGCCACGGCGTTGACCAACTGCTCGGGATAGCCGCTGTTGCCGAAGCTGCCCACCATGAGCCGGTCGCCGGGGTGGATCAGCGCCACCGCCTGGCGTGCGCTGCAGATCTTGGGGTTGGCGGTCATGACGGTTTCACCTCAGTCTGGGGTTGCCCGCGTCGGGTGTCATTCTCTGCAACCCGAAGCAGGATCTGTGCCATCCCGGCCGCCGGAGACGGCGCCCGGCAAGGCCGTGATCCAGGCGCCCGGCCTTGCCGGGCAGCATCCCGGGGTGAATAGGTGCCCGGGGCGCGTTGGGGACGGGAAGGCGTCTGTCCCAATTATCCCAATTCCGCCAGCCCCCCATCCTCCAGGCGTGCCAGCAGGCCTTGACCCCGGGGCGTCAGGGCCGTTCCCTGCTTGGTGCTGCCCACCGCCACCAGGCCCTCGCCGGCCAGAATGCGGATCAGGCGCTTCATTTCCCCCTCGGTGACGGCCACCCCGGCCTCCGCCAGACGGCGGCACAGACGGTTGCGGCCCAGGGCCCGCGGCCGGGACTCCCGCAGGCACCGGAGCACGGCCCGGATGGCGGGCAGCCCGAGGCGCCGGGTACAAAGCCGGGCGATGACCGCCCGGGGATCGTCGTCCGGTTCGGAGCCACTGTCCGGCCCCGGAGGGGAATGGCGCTGCAAGGACGGGGGCAGATGGTCGAGGCCGATCTCGGCCAGCCCTTCTGAGGCGATGGCGGCGTAATCCACCGCGTTGATCAGTTCGCGGACGTTGCCGGGCCAGGGATAGGCCGCCAGACAGGCAGCGGCCCCGGCCGAAATCGATTTGCGCACGGCGTAGTGGCTTTCCTGATAGCGGTTGAACAGCGTCAGAATGTCCTGGGGCCGTTCACGCAGGGGAGGGATCTCCAGGGGCAGGGCGTTGAGACGGTAGTAGAGGTCGCGGCGGAAGCGGCCCGCCTCCATGGCCCGGCCCAGGTCGGTATTGGTGGCGGCGATGACCCGCACGTCCACCGGAATGATGCGGCTGCCGCCCACCCGCAGCAATTCCCGCTCCTGCAGGACCCGCAGCAGCCGGGACTGGACCCCGGGGGCCGCGTCGCCGATCTCGTCCAGGAAAATGGTGCCGCCGTGGGCCTGCTCGAAGAGTCCGGCCTTGCCCCCCTTGAGCGCCCCGGTGAAGGCCCCCTCGGCGTATCCGAACAGCTCGCTTTCGATGAGGGTTTCGGGCAGGCCGGCGAAATTGACGGCCACGAAGGGGCCTTCCCGGCGCAGGCTGTTGCAGTGGATCGCGTGGGCGAACAGCTCCTTGCCGGTGCCGCTTTCGCCGGTGATGAGAATCGTCTTGTCGGTCCGGGCAAAGCGGGCCGCCTTGTCCACCGCCGCGGCCAGCTGCGGGCTGCGGCCGCGGATGTCGGTGAAGTCGTACTTGGGCAGATACCCCTTGCGGGCCAGTTCCACCCGCAGGCGCTGCTCCAGGCGCTGGATCCCGGCGATTTCGCGCAGGGTGTACAGATGGGTGCGCTGGCCGCCGCTGTCCACCGGGATGCGGGTCACCACCACCTGGCGGTTCTGCCAGCGGTAGATGCTGGCGGTTTTGGCCGCCTCCAGGGCCGGATCGATGAGGTCGGCGATCTTTTCGAACGGCGCCAGCCGCTGGCCCAGAAGCTGATGCTGCAGACTCTGGCCGTCGGGGGCCACGATGCGCTGGGCGGCGCGGTTGGCCTTTTCGATGCGCCCTTCGGCGTTGACTACGATGACCCCTTCGTCGAACTCGTCCAGGATGACGTCGTTGCGCTTGGCCAGCAGCTCGGCGTGGACCAGGGTGCCGGCCAGCTTGCGGCTGGCCTCCACCAGAAAGCCGTGGTAGGTGTTGGCGTAGCGGTCGAGGTAGCCCAGGTCCAGCTCCAGGTGCACCAGCAGGCGGGCGAAGGAAGCCATGGAAATCAGCCGGGGGCCGATGTCGATGTGGGTGGTGATGTGGGCCGGGCACAGGTGGCGCATCCCCGGTGAAATGGCCGTCTTGACCCGGGTCACGGAAGGCGGCGCGGGGTGGCCCTGCCAGAACGGGATGTAGCGCAGGTGATCGAGGCCCAGGCTCCGGAGTGAGGCGACGGTTTCCTCGGTGGCGGCCCGGGGGTGGTTGACCACCAGGACCCGGGTGGCCCGGGGCAGCATGAGGACCTTTTCCAGGTTGAAGCCGGTGACGATGCGCTCCGGCGCCAAGACGGGCACCTGGGGGAAATGGCGCTGGGCCTCCTGGACCAGATGACGGCCGGAGGTCAGCACCAGATCCGCGCGGCCGAAGGCCGGCGGCGGCTCATCCAGGCTGGCCCCGGCGATGGCCACACGGCGGCCGATGATGTTGTGGACGATGTTGCACAAGAAGGTGTTCACCCGGCGGTCCAGGGAGAGGATGACCAGGCGTTTGCGCGTGGGCGGCATGGGCCCTCCGTTTGGGATTGAATTGGGACCATATGGCTATCCCAAAAGTCCAGAATCCGTCAAGGTCATTCCCCCGGATCTGTTCCCCGCGCTGCGGCCGGCCCTTTCCGGACGCTCCCGGAGGTGCAAAGGCCCGTCGCGGGCGCCTTCGGGCGGATCGTGCGGCCCCGCCGGGCGCCTGACCGCCCCTGTGGATCAGGACCGGGACAGGGAGGCGCGGCCGGCAAGATCGCCTGGCGCATATCTTGCTTATGGGTGAAGATGCCCGTTTTCACCACAGCGGATGGACTTCAACCCAGGAGAAGGACCATGTCGACCCTTTCGGGTGCCGTTTTTCGAAGACAGCTCCACCGAGAGCTGGCCGTCGCCGCCCAGGCCGAGGGCGTCTGGATTGTCGATACCGATGGGCGCCGCTTTCTGGACGGCTCCGGCGGCCCCCTGGTGATCAACGTGGGCCACGGCCGCGAAGAGATCGCCCGGGCCGTGGCCGAGCAGATCCGGCGCTGCGACTATGTCCATCCGACCATGTTCACCGGCGCGCCGGTGGAAACCCTGGCCCGGCGCCTGGCGGACAAGGCCCCGGCGGGAATCGAGCGATTCTACTTCATGGCCAGCGGCTCGGAGGCGGTGGAAACCGCCGTCAAGCTGGCGCGCCAGATCCACCTGGAACGCGGCGAACCCCAGCGCTACCGGACCATCTCGCGCTGGAAGTCCTACCACGGCCTGACCCTGGGGGCCCTGGCGGTCACCGGCCGCACCACTTTCCGGCAGCCCTTCGCCCCCATGCTGCCCGAGGGCCATCACATCGCGCCGCCCTACTGCTACCGCTGCAGCTTCGGGCTCGCGTACCCCGCCTGCGACCTGCGCTGCGCCGACGCCCTGGAAGAGAAGATCCTCGACCTGGGGCCGGCCACGGTGTCGGCCTTCGTGGCCGAGACGGTCTCCGGGGCCACCATCGCCTGCGTGGTGCCGCCGCCGGGCTATTTCGAACGGATCCGCCGGATCTGCGACCGCTACGGGGTCCTGCTGATCCTCGACGAGGTGTTCTGCGGTCTGGGGCGCACCGGACACTGGTTCGCCGCCGAGCACTTCGACGTGGTGCCGGACCTGGTGACCCTGGGCAAGGGGCTCTCGGGCGGCGCGGCGGCCCTATCGGCCGTGGGGGTCCAGGGGCGCCACTTCGAAGCCATCCGCGGCGGGTCCGGCGGCTTCGTTCACGGCGGGACCTATTCCCATCACCAGGTGGCCTGCGCCGCGGCCAACGCCGTGCTGGACATCTTCGAGGCCGAGGATCTGGTGGCGCGGGTGGCCCAGAACGGGCCGCGTCTGGGACGGATGCTGGCCGAGCGCCTGGGCGATCATCCCCGGGTGGGAGAGATCCGGGGCCTGGGGTACATGTGGGGGATCGAATTCGTGGCCGACCGCGCCACGCGGCGCCCCTTTGCCCGCCGCGACCAGGTCACCGAGCGGCTCTTCGAGCGACTCTACGATGACGGAGTCCTGCTCTACAAGGCTACCGGCATGGCCGGCGCCGACGGCGACGCCCTGGTGGCGGGCCCGCCGTTCGTGGCCACGGAGGCGGAACTGGAGCGGATCGTCACGGCGCTGGAGCGGGCCGTGAAGGCACAGCTGGGCGGCTGAGACCACCGATCAACCCCAATCTCGGGAGGCAACCATGCATGGATGGTGGGGCAAGATTCTCCGGGTCGATCTGACCTCGGGCCGGATCCGCGAAGACGTCCTGGATGCGCGCACGGCCAGGGACTATATCGGCGGCCGGGGCCTGGGCATCCAGATTCTTCTGGCCGAGGCGGATCCCAAGGGCGATCCCTTCGGTCCTGACATGCCGCTGATCATGGCCACCGGGCCCCTTACCGGAACCGCGGCGCCTACCGGTGCGCGTTACATGATCATGACCCGGTCCCCGCTCACCGGGGCGTTGACCTGCTCCAACTCCGGGGGCCAGTTCCCGGCAGCCCTCAAAAAGACCGGGATCGACCTGATCGTCTTTTCCGGTCTGGCCTCCGCGCCGGTCTACTTGTGGATCGATGACGGCCGGGCCGAGCTGCGCCCCGCCGACCATCTCTGGGGCCGCAGCGTGCCGGAGACCCAAGCGGCCCTGCGGCTGGAGACCGATCCCGAGGCCCGGGTGGCCTGCATCGGGCCGGCCGGAGAGCGCAAGGTCCTGTTTGCCGCCGTCATGAACGACCGCGACCGGGCCGCGGGCCGCTCTGGGGTGGGGGCGGTCATGGGCGCCAAAGGGCTCAAGGCCGTGGTCGTGCGCGGCCGGCGCAGCGTTCCCCTGGCCGACGGGCGCCTTTTCAGCGAGCTGGTCAAGAAGTTCAACCGCAGGTTCACCGAGAACCTCAAGGGTCAGCCGCCGGGACTGCGCACCTACGGTACGGCGGCCACCATCACCGGCACCCAGACGGTGGGGGCCCTGCCCACGCGCAACTTCCAGCAGGGCACCTTCGAAGGGTGGCAGGCCATCGGCGGCCAGGCCCTCACTGACCAGTACCTGGTGCGGCCCAAGGCCTGCCATGCCTGCCCCATCGGCTGCGGCCGGGTGACCCGGGTGGACGACCCTGAGTTCTCCGGCGAAGGGGAGGGGCCCGAGTACGAGACCATCTATGCCATGGGGTCCAACTGCGGGATCGATAACCTGGCGGCCCTGACCAAGGCGAACTACATCTGCAATGAACAGGGAATGGATACCATCACCATGGGCTGCACTGTGGCCTGCGCCATGGAGTTGTTCGAAAAGGGGATCATCGGCGAAAAAGAGGTGGGACGCCCGCTGCGTTTCGGTGATGCCCGGGCCCTGGTGGAACTGACCCGGCTTACCGCCGAGCGTCAGGGGTTCGGCGATCTGCTGGCCGAGGGAAGTCTGCGCCTGGCCCAGCGCTTCGGCCACCCGGAGCTGGCCATCGTGGCCAAGGGCCAGGAGTTTGCCGGCTACGAGCCCCGGGCCGAGCAGGGCATGGGCCTGGCCTATGCGACCTCGCCCATCGGGGCCTCGCACATGCGCGGCGATCCAGCCTATATCGAGATCCTGGGGGTGCCGCACCTCATCGATCCGCAGACCTGGACGGACAAGCCCCGGATCATCAAGGACTTCCAGGACCATTTTGCCGTCATCGACGCGGCCGGTCTGTGCGTCTTTTTCTCGATGCGCAATCTCATGCGCTCCGATCCGACCATCGCTCCGGACGGGATCTGCGAGCTGATCAACGCCGCCACCGGCGCCGGTTACACCGTGGCAGAACTCTCGCTGGCCGGGGAGCGGATTTTCAACGCCGAGCGCCTCTTTCTGGTGCGGGTTGGCTTTTCACGTCGGGACGACACCCTGCCCGAGCGGATCCTCAAGACCCCCCTGCCCGACGGCCCGGCCGCGGGGATGGTCTGCCACCTGGAAGAAATGCTGGTCGAGTACTACCGGCTTCGCGGCTGGGACGATCAAGGACGGCCCACGGCGGCGAAGCTGCGGGAGTTGGGACTGCCGGAGACGATCTGATCCGGGCCGGACGATTTACCCGGGTCCGGTGGGTTTGGTACCGGAACAGGCAACCACGTTTCACATGTAAAGGAGGGCGTCATGCGTTCAAAAGCCATCGCAGTGGGATTGGTTCTGGCGTTGTTTGGACTGGCGGCGGTGGCCGGTCCGGCCCTGGCGGCCGGTCCGGTCAAGATCGGCGTGGTGGGACCGCGCACCGGGGATGCGGCGGCCACGGGCAAGGCCTTCGAGGAAGGGATCCAGCTGGCCACGGCCTGGGTCAACGCCAAGGGCGGCGTCCTGGGCCAGCCCCTGGAAGTGGTCTTCGAGGACACCGCCGGGGCGCCGGACAAGGCCGCCTCGGGCTTCGAGCGCCTCGTGACCCGCGACAAGGTCGCCATGGTCCTGGGAGAAAGCCATTCCTCCTCGGCCCTGGCCGAGATCGAGGTGGCCAACCGGCTCAAGGTGCCTTTCGTGGTGGTCGAAGCCTGGGCCGATCCCATCACCGCCAAGAACTACCGCTACGTGTTTCGCGCCGGCCCCTCCAATTCCGGGGTGGTCAACGAGACCATCGCCCAGTGGGTGGTGGCCGAAGGCTTCAAGAAGGCCTACATCGTGGCCGAAAACACCGACTGGGGCCTGGGGATCGCCCAGCTCACCGAAGCGGCCCTCAAGCAGGCCGGAATCCCCTTCGAGCAGCTGGTCACCGAGCGTAAGAGCCAGGACCACTACACCGAACTGACCAAGATCAAGCAGTACGATCCGGACGTGGTTCTGGCCTACGTTTACGGCACGGGGCTGCACTACTTCGTGGCCCAGGCCGGCGAGGTGGGGCTGACCCCCAAGGCGGTGATCCTGGACGGTGCCGGACCGCCCAGTCTCTGGCCCGACTACTGGACCAACGTGGGCGACTACGGGGATCTGGAATGCTTCGTCTCCTCCATGCATGAAAAAGTCGAGCTGACCCCCCTGGCCGCCGAGTTCCGTGAGAACTACGTCAAGGCCTTCGGCAAGGCCCCCACCGACTACAAGTCGCGCTCCATCTACGATGCGGTGCTCATCGCCGCCGACGCCATCAACCGGGCCGGCACCCTGGATGCCGAGAAGCTGGTGGATGCGCTGGAAACGACCGATTTGCTCACCACCCGGGGCCGGGCCAAGTTCGGTACCGAAAAGGGCGGGCCCGAATACCACCAGTGGATGCCGCCCATGCTGGTGATCCAGTGGCAGGACAAGGTCCAGACGGTCCTCTATCCCCCCGAAGGGGCTACCGGAAAACTCAAGCGCTGAAGCCGGATCAAGGCTCGGCCGCCGCGTGCGGCCGGCCGAAAGACAAACCTGTTTTTCAATTTTGGGTTTGGGTTCGGCGCGGGCCTCTTGACGCGCCGAACCCAAACTCAAAGCGGGACGGGATATGTTCGCCTTAGCCCTGACCAACGGACTGGTGATCGGCATCGTCTATGCCTTGACGGCCCTGGGGGTCTCTCTGGTGGTGGGGATCATGAACGTGATCAACTTCGCCCACGGGGAGTTCTACATCCTGGCCGGGTATTTCTCCTACCTGTTCGCCCACACCCTGGGGATGGACCCGCTGGCGGCCATGCTCATCGCCGTGGCGGGGGTCTTCGTTCTGGGCCTGGTGGTGGAATACACCCTGATCCGGCCCACCTACGGCGACGACATGTACTCGCTGATCCTGACCTTTATCCTGTCCATCGTCCTGCAGAGCATCTACCTGCTGGTCTTCGGCCCCTATCCCAACAAGCCGCCCGGGTGGGTCAAGGGGGCCACCGATATTTTCGGCCTCTTCTTCTACGGCAATCAGCGCCTGGCGGCCCTGGGGGCCGGGGTGGCAGTGATCGCCCTGTTTTTCGCCATGCTCAAGCTCACCTGGTTCGGCCGCATGATCCGGGCCGCTTCCCAGGACCGGGAGATGGCCGAGCTCAACGGGATCGACACCACCCGGCTAAACATGTTCGGCTTCGGGCTGGGGTGCGCCCTGGCCGCGGCCGCCGGGGTGATCCTGGCCCCGGTCTTTCCCGTGACGCCCACCGCCGGGACCCCCATCGCCCTGACGGCCTTCGTCTGCGTGGTGCTGGGGGGGATGGGCTCCATGTCCGGGTGCGTCCTGGGCGGGCTGGTCCTGGGGGTGGTGGAAAACCTGGGGGCCGCCTATGTCTCCACGGGGTACAAACACCTGTTCATGTTTCTGATCCTGATCCTGGTGCTCCTCATCCGCCCCGCCGGCCTCTTCGGCCGCCGGGAGGCCTAGCCGGGTCAGCCGTTTCGATGGAGTCGGCCATTGAAGGCAATCGCTAAACGATGGTGGTTGGGGGCGGCCGTGGCGGCCTTTGCCGCGCTGCCCTGGACCCTGGGGGTCTATCACCAGCACATCCTGATCGTATCCCTGTTTTATGTGATGATGGCCGCCTCCTGGAACCTGCTGGCCGGCTATACCGGACAGGTCTCCTTCGGCCATGCCGCCTTCGCCGGCATCGGGGCCTACGCCTCGGGGATCCTGGCGGTCAAGGCCGGGGTCAACCCCTGGATCGGGGTGGCGGCGGGGACTCTTTTGGCCGCGGTTTTCGGGTTTCTGCTGGGGATCCTGTGCCTCAAGCTGGGGGGGATCTACCTTTCCCTGACCACTCTGGGGTTTTCCGAGATTCTGCATATCGTGATCAACAACGAGTACGAGATCACCCGCGGCACTATGGGCCTGCAGGTTCCCGGGCTGATCGCCGAGTATTCCAAGCTGGCCTATTTCTACATCTTTCTAGCCGCCGCCCTCGTCACCCTGGCCGTGGTCCACCGGCTGATCCACGCCAATATCGGGCTCAATTTCCGGGCCGTGCAGAACGACGAGCGGGCCGCGGCGGCCCTGGGGGTCGACGTGGTGCGGGTGCGGGTTCTGGCCTTTACCGTTTCGTCGGCCCTGGCCGGCATGGCCGGGGCCCTCTATGGCCATTACCTGCTGCTCATCACCCCCCAGATCCCGTCTTTGGACCAGCAGTTTCTGGTGCTTTCGATGACGGTCATCGGCGGTCTGGGGTCCTTTGCCGGCCCCATCATCGGCGCCTTCGGGCTCGAGATCCTCTCGGAATACATCCGGGCCTACGGCGAGTACCACGTGCTGGCCTTCGGCCTGGTGGCCCTGATCGTGGCGCGCTTCGCCCCCCGGGGGGTGGTGGGGATCTGGAACGGATGGCGGGCGCGGCGGGACCTGGCCAGGGCGGCCGGCGCCGCACCGTGATCCCGGCCGCGTTGCGCGGCGGGCAATACCGACCATCGGGTTGGCAGGCAAAGGGAGGCCTTACGTGGCATTGCTGGAAGGACATGGGGTGAGCCGCGCTTTCGGCGGGGTGCGGGCCCTGGACGGGGTCGACTTCGCGGTGGAGGCCGGCACCATCGTGGGCCTCATCGGCCCCAACGGGGCGGGCAAGACCACCCTGTTCAACATCGTGGCCGGGGCCCTGGCCCCCAGCCAGGGGACGGTGCGGTTCGACGGCCGGCAGATCAGCGGCCTGCCCGCCTACCGGATCTGCCGCCGGGGCATCGCGCGCACCTTTCAGGTGACCCGGCCCTTCGGCGAGATGACCTGCCTGGAAAACGTGGCGGTGGGCATCATCAACCGCCACCCCGCCCTGGGGCAGTCCGAATGGCAGGACCGGGCCGCCGGCTTCCTGGCCGAGGTGGGCCTGGAGGCCCAGGCCCGCACGGCGGCCAAGCATCTCAACGTGATCCAGAAAAAGCGCCTCGAAATCGCCCGGGCCCTGGCCACCGAACCGCGCCTGCTGATGCTCGACGAGGTGCTCGGGGGGCTCAACACCCAGGAGATCCAGGAGGCCGTGGGCTTCATCCGGGAGTTGCGCGACCGTCGCGGATTGACCGTTTTCTGGATCGAGCATGTCATGGGGGCCATCATGCAGGCGGCCGAAAAGGTGCTGGTCCTCGACCAGGGGACCCTCTTGATGGAGGGGCCGCCGGCGGCCGTGGTTTCTGATCCGCGCGTGGTCCACGCCTACTTGGGGGATTGAGATGCTCACCATCGAAGGTGTCGATGTGTTTCGCGGCGAAACCCAGGTCCTGTGGGGAATCGATCTGACCGTGGCCGACGCAGAGCGTGTGGCCATCCTGGGCAGCAACGGGGCCGGCAAGTCCTCCCTCATGGCCGCCATCACCGGTTTGCTGGTTCCGCGCAAGGGGACGGTCCGCCTGCGCGAACGCTCCCTGACGGGGCTCAAGCCGCACCAGATCACCCATCTGGGCATCGCCCTGGTTCCGGAAGGACGCCGGGTCTACAAGGGGATGAGCGTGCGCGAAAACCTGGAGATGGGGGCTTTCCCCCGCCGGGGGCGTCCCCGGCTCAAGGAGACCCTGGATCGGGTCCTGAACCTCTTTCCGGCCCTGGGCCGGCGGATGAACCAGGGGGCCGGCACCCTCTCGGGCGGCGAACAGCAGATGCTGGCTATCGGCCGGGCCCTCATGAGCCGCCCCGAGCTGCTGCTCATCGACGAGCTCTCTCTGGGTCTGGCCCCGCGGGTGACCAAGGAGATCTACGCCGCTCTGGACGGCCTGGGCGCCGAAACCACGGTCCTGCTGGTGGAACAGAACGTGGAGCTGGCCCTCAAGCATTCGGGGCGGGCCTACATCGTGGAAAGCGGACGGATCACGGGTCAGGGCCGATCCACCGATCTGATGAACGATCCGAACATCCGCCGGGCCTACCTGGGGATGTGAGGGATGGGCCGGATTGCACAGGCGATGGCAGGAACCGAAGGGCGAAACTGTTAATCGTTAAAGCCGAAAAGCCGGCAGCCATTCCTCCCCCATGGGGCGGGCCGTCCGTCTCTCCTGTTCCGGGGAGTCGGGGTGCACAGCCGCGGTGCTTTCCGAAGCCTGTCGAATTCATCCCCCGCCGCGTTTCCCGGAGAAAAATCAGATGGAAAATCAAAATCATTGACAAGCTTTTGCGATAAAAGTAGAAAATATACCATTACAATGCTTTAACGTTAAAGCACGCCGTTTACTTTCAACCCTGTCGGCTCGGCACCCCTTCCACCTTCACTTTTACGGTTTGCGGCGCAGCGCAAGGGGGTGGACGGGACGGAGGATTTTGAATGGAAGATTCGGATGTCGTCATCGTCAGCGGTGTGAGAACCCCCATCGGAAGCTACATGGGTGCCTTGCGGGACGTGCCGGCCTACCGGCTGGCGGCCCTGGTGCTGGATGCCGCCGTCCAGAAGGCCGGGGTGGATCCGGCCGGGGTGGACGAAGTGGTCATGGGCCAGTCCTACCAGAACGGCGAATCGGTGAACATCGCGCGCATGGCGCTGCTGGCCGCCGGCTGGCCGGTGGAGAGATCGGAAGAGCACACGTCTGAACTCCAGTCACGTCAGTCA
>CALJLV010000204.1 GCA_937982505.1 uncultured Desulfobacteraceae bacterium
GCCAACCCTCCCGTGTCATCCCGAGGAGCCAACCCTCCCGTGTCATCCCGAGGAGCCAACCCTCCCGTGTCATCCCGAGGAGGCACGACGAGGGATCTGCAGTCGAAAACAACGGCGGGACAAAAACCGCCAAAAGTAAACAGATCCCTCCGGCCTGCCCGAAAAACCGCCCGCCAATTTTTCTGCACAAAAAGGCGGCCCCGAAGGGCGCCGCCTTTCGATCGTCCAATCGGGCAAGGCCTTAAGCGAAGTCGTTCCGAAGGGTTAGCCCACCATCTGGCCTTCAAAAAAAGCTTGACAGCCGTGGAGCGCTTTAATATATGCTGGCGCCGATACTGGAGCACCCATGCATCGGCGCGGGGTGTTCGAGCGCAGGCGGTTTCGCGGAAAGGGGGTGACGACTCGGCCATCAGCGATCCGCGGCAATTTCCAAGGATGATGATTTGGTTGGTTGCGAACCAAAAACTTTGAGGAGGAAACAGATGAAAAAGTTTGGCATTATCGCCCTGGCGGCCCTGCTGGTGGTGGCTTTCACCGTTCCGGCCTCCGCCCTGGAGAACGTCTTCGGCGGCTATTGGCGTACCCGTATGTCCACCTATAAGGATTTCAGTGGGGCGGACACCGACACGGAAAAAACAATCGTGGACACCCGGACCCGCCTCTACTACACGGCGGTGATCAACGACAACCTCAAGTTCGTCAACAAGTTCGAGTTCAACAGCGTGTGGGGCGACACCAACGGCGGTGACATCGGCGCCGACGGTACCGGCCACATCCGCGTCAAGAACAGCTACGCCGATTTCAACGTCGGTCCGGTCAACGCCAAGGTCGGTATCCAGAGCGGCACGGTAGCCCGCGGCTTCTTCATGGATGACGACTTCTCCGGCCTGATCGTCACCTACAAGGGTGAAGGCTTCTCCATCCCCTTCATCTGGGTCAAGGCTTTCGAAGGCCACAATGCCGGTTACGGCGACTTCAACGACATGGATGTGGACTACTACGGTCTGCTCCCGAGCTTCAACCTGGGCGACGGCATCAGCATCAATCCGTTCATCTTCTGGGCGACCTCCGACGACATCAGCGGCTGGGTCAACACCAACGGACTGTACTATCATCCGCTGGATTCCAAGGTGCTGGGGTTGACTGGCGCCCTGCCGCTGAACACCGAGCTTGACATCTGGTGGTATGGGTTGAATGCCGACGCCAAATTCGGCCCGCTCTCCCTGTGGTTCACCGGCATCTACGAAGACGGTGAAATGGCCATTCCCGGAGCGACCGATGTGGACATCGAGGCCTACCTGATCGCCATCGGCGGCGCCTATGACATGGGCATGTTCGACATCCACGGCCAGTACTTCTACGCCTCCGGCGATGACGACTGGACCGACGACGAGCTGGAAGCCTTCTGGATCCCGTCCCAGGGTGATTCCCAGGGCCAGTCCTACTACTGGGCTGAAATCATGGGCTTCGGCATCTTCGACGACAGCTCCCCCTCCAACACCCCGGGCGACAAGATCACCAACGTCTGGGCCGCCAACCTGGGCACCAAGATCAAGCCCATGGACAAGCTGACCGTGACGGTCGATCTGTGGTACGCCGAGCTGGCTGAAGAGCGGGCCACCAACGTGGATGAGACCCTGGGCACCGAACTCGACGTGAAGGTGACCTACGAGCTGGTGCAGGGCCTGAACCTGGACGTGGTCGGCGCCTACCTGTGGGCCGATGAGGGCGTCTACAAGCAGACTGCCGGCAATCCTTCCGAGGAAAATCCCTACGAAGTCGGCGCGCGTCTGTCCCTCAGCTTCTAAGTCCGAGGTTTTTTCAGTCAGAATATAGCGCTTAGTTGACAAAAAAATCCGGAGGCGGGAGACCGCCTCCGGATTTTTTTATGGGGCATATTTTACAGTTCTTCTTTTCCCCTTCCGTTATTCCTGTCCCCCCTTCCGTCATTCCCGCGAAAGCGGGAATCCATGTTCCTCGAAACGAAACGACGGAAGGCGATCAGGAAATCAGCGGGAGGTATCCGGCACCTTTCAGCCGCTCAAAATGGACTCCGGATCAAGTCCAGGGCAGGCAGTCTCGATCCGGGACCGGGGTTACAGGGCTGAAGAGAGCCCGATCGGGGCAAGAACAACGGTCGAAAAAACCACAACCGCCGTCTTGGGAGCTGCTTCATGCGCCGACGCGGCGTTTGAGTTCGGCGATGTCCCGTTCCAGATTTTGGACACGATCTTCAAGCTCCGGGACGATAACTTCTTTGAAGGCCATGCGGACGGATGATCCGACAAATTTCAGCGGCGGGCAATATCGGCTTGAGCTCCCCTCCCGATAAGGTAAACTTCTGCGGTATGAGACCCGATCTCTCCGCGACCGGCGAAAAGATCCGCACAAACCGCCGACCTGCCGATACTGGCGACCGGCACTTGATGGAAGGCTATTTTCGCCGGCAAGGACGATTACCTGACGCAAATCTTCCGCAGCCTGAGACTGGCCGCACCAAACAATCAACACCGAAACGGTCCTTGAATCGATAACGCCATGCAGGAAATCGCATTCGGTCCAGTGCGCTTCATCCCCGGTCCCGATAGGGGCAAATATCCCCATTGCCACTCGGTCTATATCGAGGGCGACCGGATCTTGATCGACCCGGCCGCGGACCGGGAACGCCTGAAGCGCCTGCGCCGGGAGGAAGGCGTACGCGAAGTCTGGCTGAGCCACTGGCACGAAGACCATTTCATGCATCTGGACCTCTTCGAGGACGCTACCGTGCGCATCCATCCGGCCGACGCCCCTCCCCTGACCGATCTGGACGCCTTCCTGGACGCCTACGGCATTCGCGAGGCGGGTTTCCGGGCCCGGTTCGGCCGGATGGTGACGGATATGTTCCACTTCCGGCCCCGGGCCTTGCGCCCCGATCTGGTGGGCGGAATGACCCTCACCCTGTCCGGGGTCACCGTGGACGTTCTCCACACCCCGGGGCATACCCCGGGCCACCTCTGCTTTTTCTTTCGCGAACCGCAGGTCCTGTTTCTGGGGGACTACGATCTGACGCCCTTCGGCCCCTGGTATGGAGACCGCGACTCGAGCATCCACCAGAGCATGGAGAGCCTCGCCCGGCTGCGGTGCATTCCGGCCCGGGTTTGGCTGACCGGCCATGAAACGGGGGTTTTCCACCAGGTGCCCGAGGCCTTGTGGGAGGCCTACCTGGCGGTCATCGACCGCCGCGAGGAGGCGATCGCCCGCTATCTGGTCGAACCGCGAGGATTTGAGGAGATCGTCGCCCAGTGGATCGTCTACTGGAAAGCGCGGGAACCCATCGATTTTTACCGCTGGGCCGAAGGGGCCATGATCGCCAAGCATCTTGAGCGAATGGTCGCCTGCGGGAAGATCTCCATGGAGAACGGTCTGTACAGCGGCACTTGCGGACCTCAGGGGCGGGGCTGACCGCCGCGCAGGGTGCCGGCCACAAAGACATCGGTCTGGGTCGAGCCGCCCGTGTACAGAGACGTTCGCGGCAGGTCCACGCCCCACTGGACCCGCTCGGCACGGGTAAAGACAAACCGGCTGGCCGTGAGCACCCCCAGCCCCCGGGACCAGTCCGCGTCATGCTCGAATTCGAACCCGCCGCAGGCAAAGACCCCCATCTCCCGGCAGAAGGGCACCACCACGATCTGACGCGCCCCGGCCTTGAGGGCCCGGTAGAAATTCTCCTGGGCCAGCCGGTCGAGAATCGACCGCGCCGTTTGGGGTTCGGGATGGATCAGCAGCAGGTGATCCAGACAGGCGGCCGGCAGATAGGGCAGGATTTCCACCTGAGCCCGGAGCAGCACCAAGTTGGCGGGCATCTCCTGCTGGACGGCCAGCTGGCGCCCACACCAGGCCAGGGCCACGCGCCGATACTGGGAACCGCCGTCCGCGGGTCCGTCCCATTCATAGGCATCAGTGGCGATCACGGCCAGATCGGGATTTTTGAGCGCAATCTGCCGGGCCACCCGGCCGTCACCGCAGCCTATCTCCAACAGGATCCGAGGCATCGATAAAAGCCGTGCGAGACGCCCGCAATCCTCGGCGGCGTTCTCGGCGGCCCTCAGGTAGCCGTTCAGCGCCGGCCATTGCGAAAAGGGGATGGCGGCATCCAGCCCTTCGGCCGCGGCGCCTTGTCGAAGACGGTCACTGGGACCGTCGAGCGGAGTGCTGATCACTCCGCTCGACGGGGAAATGATGGATTTGGCCATGGGACACCTCGTCTCAGACGAGATCTGCAGGAGGTGAGGACCGGCGCCAATCGATCCCGGCTGCTGAGGACCGGATCGGCAGATGGCATCTACACAAGAGGCGAGCACATGTCAATCGGCGGGCCTGAGGCCCGACAAGCCGGTAGCCGGTTTGGCAATTACCTGGTATATGATCAATCGTTCGACTTTTGCGCGCCACTCACCCGTTATACCCCAGGGAGGCCGTCTATGAAGCGCACCTGCCGCACCCTCATGGCCCTTCTCTTCATTGCGATCGCCCCTGCCCCACTGGCGGCCGCCACCGTGCCGTCCCGCATCCAATCGGCCACCGTCTACGCCGACCGGGCCCGGGTGGTGCGCGGTGCCGAGGCCTCCGTGGAGGCTGGCGTGAACGAGATCCGGCTCCAGACCACCGCTTTCCACATCGATCCCGAATCGGTGATGGCCCGGGTCTTCGGCCAGGGCGAACTGCTGGGTGTTCAATACCGGCAGGTGCCCGTCGACACCCACCCCCAGGAGAACATCGAAGCCCTGCGCGGCCGGCTGCGCGAGCTGGAACGCCGCCTGGGCGCCCTGAACGATGAAAAGGCGGTCCTGGATCGGCGCCGCGCCTTTCTCGACAGTTTCATCGACTTTTCCAAAACTCAGGTCCCCCGGGAAATCCAGACCCGCCTGCCCGATGCCTCGACCCTGGAGGCCACCCTGGCCTTCGTGGAGCGCGGCTACGGCGAAGCCAACGCCCAGCGGCAGGCCCTGGATCTGAAAATTGAAACCCTCCAGGGCGAAATTGACGTGACACGCCGGGAGCTGGCGGCCCTTGAAGGCCGCGGAGAGAAGCAGCTCCAGGTCATCGAAATCCTCTTTGAGGCGGCCCGGCCCCAGACGATCCGCATCGAGGCCGAATACCAGGTGGCGGGCGCCTTCTGGCGCCCCCTGTACCGGGCCGCGGTTCCAGAAAGCGCCGACAGCGTGGCCCTGAGCCTCTTTGCCGGCATCCATCAGAAAAGTGGCGAAGACTGGCCGGACGCCGTCCTGACGGTCTCCAACGCCCTGCCCCTGTCGGGCGGGCGCCTGCCCGATCTGGCCCCCTGGGTCGTGGACCTGCCGCGCCCCGTGGCCAAGGCCCAGATGCGCGCCATGGATGCCGCCGTCCTGGGAGCGGCCCCGGCGCCCGCCGCCGAGGCCGGCCAGGAGCTGGAGGAAAGCGGCCCTCCGCAAGCCGCCCTGGCCCAGGCCGAGGTGCGCCGCTCGGCCCTGGCGGTGGAATACAGCCTGCCGCGTCCGGTCGCCGTGGCCTCCCAGGACAAGGAGACCCTGGTGCCCGTATTCACCCGAACCCTCCAGGGGAAGTTTCATCACCTGGCCGTGCCCAAGATGCGGCCCGCGGCGTTTCTGGTCTGCCAGACCGAGGCCGACAGCGAACTGCTCCCGGGACCGATGCAGGTCTACTTCGCCGGTCAGTATCTCGGCAAGACCCAGATGTCCGAAATGCGCGCCGGCGGCCCCTTCGATCTCAACCTGGGGCTCGACCGCACCCTTTTGGTGCATCGAGAAAAGGTCTCCGACAAACGCCGTGAGACCTTCTTCGGTCAGATCGAACGGGACACCGTGGTGCGGGACATCGGCTATCGCATCCACCTGGAAAACCTCGGAGACCGGCCGGCGACGGTGCAGCTGCTGGATCATGTCCCGGTCTCGCGCATCGACCGTATCCGCATTACGGATCTGGCCTTCGATCCAGCCCCGGACCAGCGCAACGACCAAGGTCGCGAGGGCGTGATGCGCTGGGAGCGGCCCCTGGAGCCCGGTCAGAAAGAGACCGTGGAAATCCGTTTCACGGTGTCCTATCCCAAGGAAATGGGGGTGCCGGATTTTTAGCGCCTCTTGTCTTGTCGCCGCGCCAGGAAGCGTCCTGGCCGCGCCGCCGCCCTGCCGCCAGCAACCGATATCCAGATCATTGAGGAGGCTTTAAATGGACGCGCAACCGCAAAAATGGGTCTACCTGTTCGACGAATTCGATCAAGCCAAGGACTATGCCGCCGCCCGGGGGGACACCGCCAGGGGGCTGCTGGGCGGCAAGGGGGCCAACCTGGCCGAGATGGTGCGCATCGGGCTGCCCGTGCCCCCCGGGCTGATCATCACCACCGAGGCCTGCAACGTCTATCTCGAATCGAAGGGCGCCTTTCCCGAAGGGATGTGGGACCAGGTGCTGGACGCCCTGGCCACCGTGGAAAAGGCCGCCGGCCGCAGCTTCGGCGACGCGCAGAGCCCCCTGCTGGTCTCGTGCCGTTCGGGCGCCAAGTTCTCCATGCCCGGGATGATGGACACGGTGCTCAACATCGGCCTCAACGACGAAACGGCCCAGGGGATGATTCGCCTCACCCGGGACGCACGCTTCGTCTATGATGCCTACCGGCGCCTGATCCAGATGTTCGGCACGGTGGTGATGGAGATCCCCGACGACCCCTTCGAAACGGTGCTCACCGAGACCCGGCGCGAGGCCAAAGTCAAAAGCGACGCCGAGCTGAGCGCCGAAAACTGGCAGACGGTGGTGGAGCGCTTCAAGACCATCTACCGGCGCTACACCAACCGCAACTTCCCCGAAGACGCCTACGCCCAACTGATGATGGCCACCGAGGCGGTCTTTCGCAGCTGGAACGGCAAGCGGGCCATCGATTATCGCAACGCCGCGGGCATCGCCCACGATCTGGGAACGGCGGTGAACATCGTCACCATGGTTTTCGGCAACATGGGCAGCGACAGCGCCACCGGAGTGGCCATGACCCGCAACGGCCGCACCGGCGAAAAGCAGATCGAAGGCGACTATCTCATCAACGCCCAGGGCGAGGACGTGGTGGCCGGAATCCGCATGACCGAAGACATCGGCGGTCTCCGGGAGACCATGCCGGGCGTCTGGGAGCAGTTTGAACAGATCTGCACCCGGCTCGAAACCCACTACCGGGAAATGCAGGACGTGGAGTTCACCATCGAGCGCGGCAAGCTCTGGATGCTCCAGACCCGCGACGGCAAGCGCACGGCCCAGGCCGCGGTGCGCATCGCGGTGGAAATGGTCGAGGAAGGACTGATCACCCGCGAGGAGGCCGTCATGCGGGTCACCCCGGCCCAGGTGGATTTCTTCCTCCACCCCCAGTTCGACGGCGAGGCCATCCGGGCCGCCAAGGCTTCCGGAGACTTTCTGGCCGCCGGGCTCAACGTCTCGCCCGGGGCGGCCTGCGGGATCGTGGCCTTCGACGCCGACATCGCCGAGGCTTGGAGCAAGCAGAACGGCAAGGACGTGATCATGGTGCGGCCCGAGACCAAACCCGACGACGTCCACGGGATGCTGGCCGCCCAGGGGATCCTCACCACCCGCGGCGGGCGCACGAGCCACGCGGCCCTGGTGGCACGCCAGTTCGGCAAGCCGGCCGTGGTGGGCGTGACGGCCCTGGAGATCGATCTGACCAAGCGCCTGATGCGGGTGGGCGATACGGTGGTCCACGAGGGCGACTGGATCAGCATCGACGGCTCCAGCGGCGAAGTCTTCAAGGGGAAGCTGCCCACCATGGTGCCGGACATCCGCGATCCATGGCTCAAGCGGCTCCTCTCCTGGGCCGACCGCTTCCGGCGCCTGGGGGTCTGGGCCAACGCCGACTATCCCAGGGACGCCCAGCGGGCTCTGGACTACGGAGCCCAGGGAATCGGCCTGTGCCGCACCGAGCACATGTTCTTCGAGCCGGACCGGTTGCCCCACGTGCAGAAGATGATCATGACCGACCTGCCCATCGAACGACGCGAGGCCCTCAACGCCCTGCTCCCCCATCAGAAGGACGACTTCGCCGGTCTGTTCCGGGTGATGAACGGCCTGCCGGTGATCGTGCGCCTCATCGACCCACCCCTGCACGAGTTTCTCCCCAGCCGCAGCGAACTGCTGCGCGAACTGGCCGACCTGAAGATCCGGCTCCAGCACGCCCCCAACCTCAAGGAGATCGACGCCCTGCTCGAACAGGTGCGCCACAAGGAGCAGATCCTCAAACGGGTGGAAAGCCTCCACGAGCAGAACCCCATGCTCGGTTTGCGCGGGGTGCGACTGGGGATCCACATCCCCGAACTGACCGGCATGCAGGTGCGCGCCATCTTCGAGGCGGCCTGCGAGGTGACCCTGGAAGGGATCGCCGTGCATCCGGAAATCATGATCCCCTTGACCAGCCATGTAAACGAACTCAAGATCCAGCGCCGGGTGCTGGAGGAAGAGGCCCGGCGGGTGATGGCGGAAAGGAGGGTCACGATCGCCTACAAGTTCGGCACCATGATCGAAATCCCACGCGCGGCGGTCACCGCCGGCCAGATCGCCGAATACGCCGAGTTCTTCTCCTTCGGGACCAATGACCTGACCCAGACCACCTACGGGATCTCGCGCGACGACGCCGAGGCGGCCTTCCTCATCGAGTACATGGAGGAGGGCATCCTGCCGGACAATCCCTTCGACACCATCGACCGGGACGGGGTGGGGGCCCTGATGCGCATCGCCGTGGAGCAGGGCCGCCGGGTGCGCGAAGGGCTCGAATGCGGCATCTGCGGCGAGCACGGCGGGGATCCCAAATCCATCGAGTTCTGCCACCAGATCGGTCTGAGCTACGTCTCGTGCTCGCCGTACCGGGTTCCCATCGCCCGGCTGGCCGCAGCCCATGCCGCCATCCGCGAACAGCTCGCCAAATCGCAATGATCGGCAGCCCCCAACCCCACAGGGCCCTTGCGCCCTGTGGGGTTGCCGTTGCTGCCGCCTGCCGACAAGCAGGAGCCTGGATACAGGCGTCGCCGGTAAGGGCGTGTCGTCGTCGGCATACCGGAAATAAAAAGCCCCAGGCCTAAAAAAAAGGGGCGCCATCCGGCGCCCCTGGTGGGTTTGTAAACCCGCATCAATAGCGGTAGTGTTCCGGCTTGAAAGGGCCGTCCACCGGCACGCCGAGATAGTCCGCCTGGGCCTGGGTCATGCGGGTCAGCCGGGCCCCGAGATGGTCCAGATGAAGCCGGGCCACCTCTTCGTCCAGTCCCTTGCCCAGGCGATAGACGCCCACGGCGCGGTCCCGGTGGCGCCACAGATCGATCTGGGCCAGGGTTTGATTGGTAAAGGAACTGCTCATCACGAAACTCGGATGCCCGGTGGCGCAGCCCAGGTTCACCAGGCGCCCTTCGGCCAGCAGGTAAATGGCATGACCGTCGGGGAAGGTATAGCGGTGCACCGGGCACTCGCTCCCCTTGATCTCTTCGACCCGCACGCCGGGGTATTGGCGCAGCCGTCCCACCTGGATCTCGTTGTCGAAATGGCCGATATTGCACACGATGGCCTGGTCCTTCATTTTGGCCAGGTGCTCGATGCGGATCACGTCGCAGTTGCCGGTGGTGGTCACGTAGATGTCGGCCTCGGGCAGCGCGTCCTCCACCGTGCAAACCGTGAATCCGGCCATGCAGGCCTGCAGGGCGCAGATGGGGTCCACCTCGCTCACCAGGACCCGGGCCCGCTCGTTGCGCATGGCCTCGGCGCTCCCCTTGCCCACGTCCCCATAGCCGCAGATCATGACCGTCCGGCCCGAAATGAGCACGTCCATGGCCCGTTTGATCCCGTCGGTGAGGGAATGGCGGCAGCCGTAGATGTTGTCGAACTTGGACTTGGTCACCGAGTCGTTGACGTTGATGGCGGGCACCAGCAGTTCACCGCGCTCCATCATCTGGTAGAGCCGGTGCACCCCGGTGGTGGTCTCCTCGGAAACCCCTTTCCAGCCGGCCACATGGCGCTGCCAGAACCGCCGGTCCGTGGCCTGCAGCGCCCTGAGCAGGTCGTTGATGATGGCCAGCTCCTTGTTGTCCGTGGGGCTGTCGAGAATGGCGGGATCTTTCTCGGCATAGTAGCCCCGGTGCATGAGCAGGGTGGCGTCCCCGCCGTCGTCCACGATGAGCTGGGGGCCGCTTCCGTCCGGCCAGGTCATGGCCTTGAGGGTACACCACCAGTATTCCGCCAGGGTCTCGCCCTTCCAGGCATAGACCGGAATCCCCCGGGCGGCGACGGCCGCGGCGGCCTGGTTCTGGGTGGAAAAGATGTTGCAGGAAGCCCAGCGCACGCTGGCGCCCAGGGCCACCAGGGTTTCGATGAGCACCGCGGTCTGGATGGTCATGTGCAAGCTGCCCATGATGCGAACCCCGTCCAGGGGTTTCTCCGGTCCGTACTTGGCCCGGGTGGCCATCAGGCCGGGCATTTCCTTTTCGGCGATCTCGATCTCCCGGCGGCCGTAATCGGCCAGAGTGATATCGGCAACCTTGTAGTCGGGCATGCGGGTCATGGCGTCTCCCTCGATGGCGGTCGGATCATCAAACAGGATGCCCGGCTGTGCCAAACGGCGCCGGGCATTGCAACGCTTCGGTTTTTCGTTTTCGCATCACTAGTAAGAAATGCGTCCTGGATTGTCAACACCCTTATTTTTAAATCTTTTCATGGAATCAAGCCCTGGCCGCCGACTTGACAGTACGGGGAATCTTGCCTATAAAAACCGCCTTGCGGACCCGAACCGGATCCGGGGGCGGACCATGACCGCGGGATGCGATCGCAACGCTTTTCAAGGACGGCACCATGATCCAGGTCGACAACCTTACGAAGTATTACGGTGCCTTCTGCGCCGTCAACCAGATCCAGTTCACCCTTTCCAGCGGAGAGATCCTCGGGCTCCTGGGACCCAACGGCGCCGGCAAAACCACCACCTTGCGCATGCTCACCGGATTTCTCAGGCCGTCGGCCGGCGCCATCCAGGTGGGCGGCATGGACATCGCCGCCCGGCCGCTGGAAGTCAAGCGTCTGATGGGATACCTGCCCGAATCGGCGCCCCTCTACCCGGACATGCTGGTCTACGACTACCTGCGCTACGTGGCCGAGATCCGCGGCCTGGGACCGGCTGACAGCGCCGGCCGGATTCGACGCCTGGCCGACCTGTGCCAGATCGGCGACGTGATGCACCGGCCTATCGGGGTGCTCTCCAAGGGCTACAAACAGCGCGTGGGGCTGGCCCATGCCATGATGAGCGATCCACAGATCCTGGTCCTGGACGAACCCACCAGCGGTCTGGATCCCAACCAGATCGTGGAGATCCGCGATATCATCCGCGAGATCGGCCGGGAGAAAACCGTCGTCCTCTCCACCCACATCCTGCCCGAGGCCGAAGCCACCTGCGACCGCATCCTGATCATCCACCAGGGACGCATCGCCGCCGACGGCAGCACCGAGGAGATCAAACGCTCGGCGGCCGGTGAATACCGGGTCTGCCTGGCCCTGCGCGACGCCCCGCCCGAGGACGTGCGCACCCGTCTGGGGGGCGTGGCCGGCGTCACCAGCGTTCAGATCAGTCCCGAGGCCGGCGACCTGCTGCGGGTGGCCCTGGCCTGCCGCAGCGAAAGCGATCTGCGCCCGGCCATCTACCAGGCGGTCAAGGCCACCGACTGGACCCTGATGGAACTGAACCAGGAAACCCAGACCCTGGAAACCATCTTTCGCAAACTGACCCGGGAGAATTGAAACGATGCGCCAGGCATGGTTCATTTTCAAAAGAGAGTTCAGGGCCTACTTCGTTTCGCCGGTGGCCTATATCGTCATCAGCATCTTCCTGCTGATTACCGGCTGGTTCTTCTTTGCCACCTTCTTTCTGTTCAACCAGGCGGATCTGCGCAACTTCTTCTCCTTGCTACCCCTGGTTTTCTCCTTCGTGGTGCCGGCCATTACCATGCGCCTGATGGCCGAGGAACTGCACCTGGGCTCCTATGAAACCCTGCTCACCCTGCCGGTGACCGTCGCCCAGGTGGTGGCGGGCAAGTTTCTGGCCGCCGCGGCCTTCGTGGCTGTCATGCTGGCGCCGACCCTGGCCTATCCGGCCAGCATCGCCCTGCTGGGCCGGCTCGATTGGGGTCCGGTGGCGGGGGGATACGCCGGGGCCCTGCTCCTGGGCGCCGCCTTTGCCGCCATCGGACTGTTCGCCTCCTCGCTGACACGCAGCCAGATCGTGGCCTTCATCGTCGGCATGGCCATCTGCTTCACCTTGACCCTGCTGGGCCGGGTCCTGTTTTTTCTGCCGGAAAAAATCGTGGGGGTGCTCGAATACATCGGAACCGATTTCCACTTCCAGAACATCGCCAAAGGGGTGGTGGACACCCGGGACCTGGTCTATTTCGCCAGCCTGGTGTTCATCGGACTGTACGCCACAAACTTGAGCATCCACGAAAAGCATTAGGGAGCCTTGCATGTCCCGCTGGAACGCCGCAAGCTACGTCAAGTTCATCGTCTACCTGGTGGTGGTGGTGCTGGTCAACCTGGTGGCCCTGACCCTTTTTGCCCGCATCGATCTGACCCGCAACCAGCTCTTCAGCCTCTCGGCGGCCAGTCGCCAGGTGGTGGGGGCGCTGAGCGAGCCGTTGACCATCAACGTTTTTTTCACCCGCAACCTGCCGGCCCCGCACAACGGCACGGAACGTTACCTGCACGACCTGCTGGCCGAGTACGCCCGGCACGGTGGACGCCGCTTCAACTACCGCTTCTACGACGTGAGCCCCGACGAGGGCGACACCACGGCCAGGGCCGAAGAGAACCGCCGCCTGGCACAAAACTACGGCATCTACCCGGTGCAGATCCAGGCCATCGACAGAGACGAAGTCAAGTTTCAGAAAGCCTACATGGGCATGGTGATGATCCACGGGGATCTCGTCGAGCGGATCGAGGCCATCCCCACCACCGATGGACTCGAGTACCGCATCACCACCGCCATCCAGAAGATGACCCACAAGATCAGCGCCCTGCTGGCCATCGAAGACAAGATCCAGATCCAGCTCTACCTGTCGGCCAGCCTCGAATCGGTGGCCCCCCTCATGGGCCTGGAGGGGTTGAGCGACCTGCCCCGGACCCTGCCCCAGGTGGTCGAGCGGGTCAATCGCCGGCATTACCACAAGCTGGCCTTCACCCACATCGATCCGCCCGCCGATCAGGACATGGCGGATCTGGGCCGTGAGCTGGACATTCTGACCCTCAAGTGGCCCCAGCTGCCCAAGCACCAGGTCAGCGCCGGATCCGGGGCCGTCGGTCTGGTGCTGCGCCATGCCGGCCGCCGGGTGAGCCTGCCGGTGGTTCAGGTGGTTCAGCTGCCGATTTTCGGCACCCAGTACCAGATGAGCGCCGAGGCCGATCTGGAGGCCATGCTGGCCGACGGGGTCGAGGCCCTGCTGGACATCAACGCCGATATCGGGGTCCTGGCCGGACACGGCACCCTGAACCTGAGCGGCCCGCCGCCCCGGGATCCCATGGGACAGATTCAGGACGAGACCCTGGAGACCTTCCGCGGGCTGCTGAACCACAACTATACCATCAAGCCTCTGGACCCGGCCCAAACGCCCATCGGACCGGGGGTCCAGAGCCTGATGATCCTGCGGCCCGGCGAACCCATCAGCGAATGGGCCCTTTACCAGATCGACCAGTTCCTCATGCGCGGCGGCAATCTCTTCGTCGTCCTGGATCCGTTCAAGGAAATGTTCCTGCCCGGCAGGCCGCCGGTCTACCAGCCGCTGGACAGCGGTCTGGAAAAACTGTTGAACCATTGGGGGGTCAAGATACCCAAGGCCTACGTCCTGGACGAAAGGGCCTATCGCCAGCGCCTGCCCCAGGACATGGGCGGCGGCGAACAGACCCTGTACTTCGCGCCGCTCATCGAAAACCAGCATATCAGCGACCGGCTCGACTTCATGAACAACATCCGCGGCCTCGTGGCCTTTCGCATCGCGCCGCTGGAGCTGGATCCCGAACGACTCAAGGCCATCGGCCTCCGCAGCGAAGTCCTCTTCACTTCCTCGGAGCGCTCCTGGCGGATGGAGGAACCGGTCAATCTCAACCCCATGTTCGCCAGCGTCCCGCCCGAAAACCAGATGGACGGCCCCTTTCCCCTGGCCCTGATCCTAGAAGGGGCCTTTCCGAGCTATTTCGAAGGCCGGCCGATCCCGGTCAAGGAAAAGCCCCAAGAGCCGGCCGGGGATGAAACGGATGCCGGCGCCGGCTCGGGCGGCCGACCCGAGCTGGCCGGCACGGCGGAGACGGGTGCCTTCGTCCCCAGAGGTCGGCCGGCGAAAGTCTTCGTGATGGCCAGCGCCGAAATGCTTACCGACAAGATCCTGGATCCCGAGGGACGCACCCCCAACAGCATCTTCCTTCTCAATGCCATCGACTATCTCAACCAGCGCGAAGACCTGGCTCGCCTGCGCAGCAAGGAGCAGCGCTTCAACCCCCTGGATCCGGTGCGGCCCGAGGCCCGGACCCTGATCAAGGCCGTGAACATCCTGGGGCTTCCCCTGGCGGTGATCGGCCTGGGCCTGCTGGTCTGGCTGGGCCGCGCCCGCCGCCAGCGGCGGATTCAAGCAATGTTCACACCATGAGGTTCGGTGATCGATGAATTTGAAAAAAGAGTATCTGTGGCTTCTTGTGATTATCGCGGTCCTCTGCGGCTACCTGATCTGGCAGCGCCAGGAGCAGACCGCCTACCGCTTGCCGGAGCTGCCGGCCGTGGCGGCCGAGATCCTCACCCGCATCGAAATCGACCGTGCCGGAGAGCCCCAGATCCACCTCAAGCGCGTGGATGACGGGTGGCGCATCGGTCCCGAGGACTATCTGGCAGACCAGGACAAGGTCAACGGGATCATCGAGGCCGTCGCCTCGGTGCGGCTCACGGCCCTGGTCTCCGAGGCGCGCAGCTACGAGCGCTACGACCTGGACGAGGCCCACCGCATCCGGGTGCGGGCCTGGGCCGGCGACAGCCTGAAACGCGATCTGACCATCGGCAAATCGGCTTCCACCTACCGGCACACCTTCATTGCGGTGGCTGACGACCCCAACGTCTATCATGCCCGGGAGGACTTCCGCGGCCGTTTCGACCGGACCGTGGATCAGTTGCGCGACAAGCGGGTCCTGTCTTTCAGAAAAAACGAGATTCGGGCCCTGAGCCTTCAGACGGGCGCCGCCCAGGCGCTGCGCTTCACGCTTCAGCCCCCGGACCAGCCGAGTCCGGAAACCGAGGCCAGGCCGGGCGCCGCCCCGTCGCTCTGGCGCAACGCCGCTGGCCAGCCGGCCGACGGCGCCATCATCGATGAGATCCTGGGCAGCCTGGCGACCCTGGAATGCGCCGCCTATCTCTACGATCGCGCCAAGACCGACATGGAAAAGAAAGCGCCGGCCTACACTCTGGTTCTGGAAGGCGAAAAACCGCTGCGCCTGATCCTGTTCGCCCCCGAGGGCGATGAGGCCCAGCGCGCCGGGATCTCATCGGAAAATGACTATCCGTTCCTGCTTTCGGCCTTTCTGAGTCGGGAACTGCCCCAACAGATCGACCGGCTCAGCGGAGCGCCTCCCCAGGAGGAAGGGAAGGACGGCGATCAGCCGCCGGCAAAATAAGAAAACAGATATTCCGCTTTTCTTCTATTCGCCCTTTCACGACATCATCTGACCGGGAGACGTCCATGTCGCCATCGGAGTGGAACCCAGGCCGTTTGCTCGAGATTTCCGGGATATACTGGCAGACCTGCGCCCTGCATGCGGCCGTCAAACTCGGCGTCTTCAGCGCCCTGGGACTGGACCGCCTCGACGCAGGCCAGGCGGCCGACAGACTGGGCACCGAGGAGCGTGCCACCGCCATGCTCCTCAACGCCCTGGCCGCCATGGGATTGCTGATCAAATCCGGCACGCGTTATGCCAACAGCGACGCCGCCAACCGCTTCCTGGTGCGCGACACCCCAGGCTACGTGGGCCACATGATCCTGCACCACCACCACCTGGCCCCGTCCTGGACGCAACTGGATCAGGCGGTGCGCTCCGGCCGCCCGGTACGCGGCCGGGCATCCTTCGGCGATCCGGCGGTGCGCGAAGCATTTCTCATGGGCATGTTCAACAACGCCATGCTCCAGGCCCCGGCCGTGGCGGCGGCGGTGGATCTGACCGGCTGCAACCGCCTGCTCGACCTGGGTGGGGGGCCGGGCACCTATGCGATCCACTTCTGCCAGGCCAACCCATCCCTCAAGGCCACGGTCTTCGATCTGCCCACCACCCGGCCCTTTGCCCAGCGCACCATCGCGCGCTTTGACATGGCCGACCGGGTCGAATTCGTCCCGGGGGATTATCACCGTGATCCCCTGCCGCACGGATTCCAAACGGCCTGGCTCTCGCACATCCTGCACGGCGAATCACCGCAGGCCGCGGCGCTCATCGTGCGCCGGGCCGCAGCGGCCTTGGAACCCGGGGGACACCTGCTGGTCCACGAATTCATTCTGGACGACACGGGCGACAGCCCCCTGTTCGCCGCCCTCTTCTCCCTGAACATGCTCCTGGGCACCGAGGGCGGCCAGAGCTACACCGAGGGGCAGATCCGCGGCATGATGGCGGCCGCCGGGGGCCGCAACATCCGGCGCCTGGATTACCGGGGCCCCACCGATTCGGGGATCCTTTGCGCCCAGATCTGAGCGCCGCAACCGACCTGCCGCGCCTGCGCCGGGACCTGGACCAATGGTACGACCGCCACCGGCGCGACCTGCCCTGGCGGCGCACCACGGATCCCTACGCCGTCTGGGTCTCCGAGGTCATGCTGCAGCAGACCCAGGTGGCCACAGTCATCCCTTACTTTATGCGCTGGTTGGAACGCTTTGCGGACATCGTCCGTCTGGCGGCCGCCGATGGGCAAACGGTGCTTAAACTCTGGGAGGGGCTGGGCTACTACGCCCGGGCGCGCAACTTTCACCGCGCGGCGCAAATCGTGGTCCAAGAGCATGGGGGCCAGGTACCTGGGGACCCGGCTGCCTTTCGGGCCCTGCCCGGCGTGGGCGACTACATCGCTGCGGCGGTACTCAGCATCGCCTTCGATCGCCCCCTGGCCGTGGTGGACGGCAACGTCAAACGCGTCTTGACCCGCTTTCTGAAGATGGAAACACCGGTCAACGCCCCCAGCGCGCACAAAGCGCTGGCCCCGATCGCGACCCGATGGCTCGATCCACGCAATCCCGGACGATTCAACCAGGCCGTCATGGAACTCGGCGCCCTGGTCTGCACCCCGCGCGGGCCGCGCTGCGATCGCTGCCCCCTGGCCTACGACTGCCGGTCGCTGGCCGACGGGTGCCAGTCCCAATATCCGCGCCGTTTGGCAAGGCGGTCTGCGCCCACATATCGGCTGGTCGCGGCGGTGGTGTTCAGGCAGGACCGGCTGCTCATCGTGCAGCGGCCGGCCGAAGGGCTGCTCGGCGGCCTGTGGGAGTTTCCCGCGATGCCTTTGACACCCGCGCATGCCCCCGAATCCACGGCCACAGCCGGTATTTCAGAAATACTGGGCATACGGATCCGGGTCGCGGAGCATCTCGGCCAAATCCGCCATGCCTACACCCACTTCAAAATCGAGGCCGAAATATTCCGTTGCGCGTGGCAAGCCGGCCGGGTCCGCCGCCGTGGCCCGGCGGCCCACCGCTGGGTGACGCCCGGCCAACTGGCCGATTATCCGCTGACCGGGGCGGCGCACAAGGTGCGCGCCATCGTGACGGCCTTTTCGCTGCGGGGTGGATTCGCACAGCACCGCGAAGAGCACTGAGGTCGGCATCGCCGGGCGCCTGCCGAAAGCCTTGCCCGCGGACCAGCGCATCCGCTTGGAGCAGCAGCGCAGCCGGACGTGGATGATCCGCCTCGAGGCGCAGCCGGTGGTGCAGGCCCCCGTGGAAGCCCTCGACCCCGCGATCTGGCAACGCTTTCGCGCATGCAAGGCTCAGTCTTTTTCAGTCAGCAGTGCCCCGGCTTCCTTTTTCAGCGCCAGCTTGTCGATCTTGCCGCTGGCGAGCATGGGCACCTGCGGCCGAATGAAAAAGCGCTTGGGGACCTTGAAGTTGGCCAGCTTTTCCTTGCACAGGGCGCGCAGTTCTTCCTCCGAAACCGCCTGGCCGGGCAGGAGCATCACCCAGGCCCAGCCCACCTCCTGGAAAAGCGCGTCGGGAACGGCGATCACCGCGGCGAAGAGGACCGCCGGGTGGGTCTCGATCAATTCTTCCACCTCCCGCGGATAGACGTTCTCGCCGCCCGACTTGAACATCTCCGAGCGGCGTCCGGCGATGGTGATATAGCCCTCGGCATCCCTGGAGGCCAGATCGCCGGTGTAGTACCAGCCCTCGGCGTCGATGACCGCCGCCGTGGCCGCCGGGTTGTTGAAGTAGCCCTTCATCAGAAAGGCGCCGCGCACCGCAATCTCGCCCACCTGACCGTCGGGAAGCGAACGGCGCCCTTCATCGACGATCTTCAGTTCGAAGGGCGGGGCGATTCTGCCGGCCGAGTGGAGCAGCCGCTGGCGGCCGTCGCCCTTTTCCGTGTAGGTCACGAACCCGCAGGTCTCGGTGGATCCGTAGCCGGTGATCAGGCTCGCCCCGGTCTGCCGACAGATCTGATCCAGTACGTCGACCATGATCTGAGGGGCGGCGGAACCGGCCCACAGAAACGACTCGATGCTGGACAGATCGGTCTGGAAAAAGGCCGGATCCTTGAACTCCATCAGGAACATGGCTGGAATCTGGCCCAGGGCGGTGAGCTTTTCCCTGGGAATCATGGCCAGGGTGCCGGCCGGATCGAAACGGTCCATCAGCACCATGCAGGCGCCGCTCATGATCGCGCCGAAGCCGATCTCCACGTCGGCGGCCACGTGGTTGATGGGAAAATGGAGCAGCACCCGGGCGCTGTCCTTCCAGTAGAACTTTTCGATCTCCACCCGGATGTTGGCGACGATGCTGCGGTGGGTGTGCACCACCCCCTTGGGCTTGCCGGTGGACCCGGAGGTGTACATCAGCAGCGCCTCGTCGCCGGCGCCCACCGCCGCCGCCCGGTCGGCCAGTACAGGGTCGAACTCGGATCGCTCCCGCCCGACCCAGGCGGCATAATCCTCGGCGCCCTGCACGCCGCCGCCGATGACAAGGACTTTCTTGAGAAAATCGCATTCGGCCATCAGTGTGCCGACCGTGGGGCCGAGATCTTTGCCCTGGTATTGCCCGAGGGTCACCAGGACGGCGGGGCGTGCGTCGTTGACGATGAAGCGCAGCTCGTCCAGGGTGAATTTGGGGGACAGTCCCAGCCACATGGCCCCGATCTTTCCGGCCGCCATAAAGGTGACGGGAAACTCGGTGCGGGCCATCGCCAGCATGGCCACGCGGTCGCCCGGCTGGACCCCGGCCGCCAGAAACGCCTTGGCGGCCCGATCCATGGCCTGCTTGAATCCGGCCCAGGTGACCCGCTCGTCCCCGAAAACGATCGCCTCGGCGCCGGGTTTGGCGGCGGCCCACTTTTCCACGTAGTGCCAGGTCTGGTCGAGGTGTTGCCAGCTCATGCGGTCCTCTCTTCCTTTCAGCCGATGCGTGGGTCCTCGTTGCCGCCGCCCGGAAGGCCTCATGGCGCCTTCAGGCAGGCGTACCCGTTGCTCAAAGCCCGTTGGCCTTCCGCCGTGCGGACTTCAAAAAAAAGCTGCTCACCCTCCCGGTGCCGCAGGACGACCGATACGGTGGTCCCGGGCAGAACCATCCCGGCAAAGCGGCAGGCCAGGATCGCGATGCGCCCCGGGTCGCCCCCGGCTTCCCGGTTGACCAGTTCCCGCACGGCCAGGGCCAGGGTGGCTGTTCCCTGGACGATAATGCCCGGCAGCCCCACGCTGCGGGCAAAGGCCGGGGAGGTGTGGATCGGAAAAACGATGCCGCTGCAGCCGTCGTAAACATAGGGGAGCAGCGCATGGACGGCCACCGGCGCTTCCCAGGCGGACCCCTCTGCCGGCGCCGCGGGCGGTTCCGGCGGCAGGTCGTCCAGACAGCGGCCCGCGTCGGCGCAGGTGACGCCCCGCAGCAGGCCGCCGATGTATTCCGTAAATACCGGCACTCCTGCCTGGTCCTCCGCCCGGTAACGGAGGACCACCCGGGTGCCGGCCCGGTGCGGCAGGATGGCGGCCAGAGCCCCGCGGACCGTCAGCTCCTGGCCGGGCCTCACGGGCTGGTGCAGGACGACCTGCTCGGTGTGGTGCACCTGCAGGGCCATCAACGCCGCCGGAAATGAGGCGCTCTCGACATAGCGGTCCAGGTGCAGGGTCACGGGCCAGGTCACGGCCGCCGCGAAGACCGGGTGGGCCAGTATCCCTCCGGGGCGGGCGTCGTCGAAATAGCAGGGGTTGGCGTCGCCCAGGGCCGCGGCGTAATTGGTGGTCCAGCGCCAGTCGACGACGACCCGGTAGGGTTTCAGCCGGGTCCCGACATGGGTCGAATCGATACGCATCATGGCTCCCGTGGAAATGATGATGGGTTCAGGCGGCGGATGAGGCCATTTTGACGGCCAGCGCCGCCTCAAGCTGACCCAAGGCGTCGGTCTCGCGCACATCGATCACCACGGGGTCGCAAATCCCGAGCAGATGGATGATCCGCTCCAGGCTGTCCAACTGCACGATCAGGATGAACACCGGGGCGGTTCGGGCCAGCAGGACCTTGACCGAGGGTGTCCATCCGCCGCCGCCGGCCTCCAGTCGGCCCAGCTCGTCCACCACCACCAGATCGGCCCCGTGACAACGCCCCGGATCCAGGGCCGCACGGCCGGCCTGCAGGCCGGCCTCGAAAAAATCGAACATCATCCCGTGCCGCGGATGGGGTTCGCGCCGGCGCCGCGCCAGAGGGGTGCGAGACCCGTCCGCCAGGTTCACCAGATCGAATCCAGACCGCAGCTTGTCCTGCCATAATCCCTTGGCCAAAATCCCGGCGATGCGCAGGCGTTTGCCGCGCAGAGATGCCAGGAGGGCTTCCACCAGAGAGGTCTTGCCGCTGTGCCGCGGGCCGCTGACCAGGATGACGCGATGGGCTGTCCTGCGCACCTCCTGCTGGAGGTCATTGCCCGTCTTGAGGCCAAACACATCCGCTTCTGGCGACCGCGCCAAGGGATCCATGCCGTAAATTTTCCTTGTGAAGTATCGAACCCGGGCAGCGCCAGGCGCAACCCCCATTTATCCAAAATCGCCGACAATGGCAATGGCGTGAAATGATCCGTCGATGCACGGTGCTCTGAGCGATCTTTTCTCCCAAGGACGTGAAGACCCCGCGCTTTCCGGTGCGAGGGGAACGGTGCCTGTCACGCCCGGGCGGCTTGACATCCGCCGCTGCCTTCGTTAGGATCGCCTACCGGTGATAGTGAACCCGAACCCGGGAGGACGCCATGGGACCGGCCAAGGACACCTCGCAAAAGCAATTGACCTCCGTGATGGAGGACTACCTCGAGGCGATTTTCGACCTGGACAAGGAACAGAAGGTCGTGCGTGTCAAGGATATCGCCCGGCGCATGGGGGTCAAGATGCCCACGGTCACCAGCATGCTCAAGAGCCTCGACGACCGGGGACTGGTCAAGTACCGCAAGTACGAGTACGTGGATCTGACCGCCGGCGGCAAGCGGGTCGGCAAAGAGATGCGCCGCCGGCACGGGTTGCTGTCCAGTTTCCTGACCGATGTACTCCATATCGATGCGGCCACGGCCGATGAGGAGGCCTGCCACATGGAGCACAGCTTGAGCCTGGAGACCCTTGCACGGCTGACCGACTTCATGGATTTTGTCCGCAACTGCCCGCGAACCGGCGAAAACTGGCTGGAGCGCTTCGACGCCTACCGCCGCCACGGCGGGCCACCGGACGACTGCCCGGAGCGCTCGGCCCTGTTTTCGGATACCCTGCAGAAGCGGGCGGACTCAGGCGACCGGCTCGACTGCGGCGTCGGCACCGCCTGCCCGCAGAAGGCATAGGCCACCAGAGGGGGGGGCGGTTTTCCCTCGTGCGATAGGGTCGACCGCCAGGCTGTGCCTAGCGGCTCTTTTTTGGCAATTTGAGATAGAAATGACTAACAATAGTCTAAATTCAAAACTCACGCCGCCATGCCGCCCCCGGCATGCGCGTCGACGCTTGCAATGCGGCGGCCTCCACTCGTCGCTCCATACCGCCACCCTGGAGACGGGCGAAGGGGTTGCATCCGGGCCGTGGGAGAACGCCGCCGATCGCGGCGACCTGCTCGGCGCCGTCGACGAGAGCGCCGGCCGGCTCCAGCGCCAGATCGAACAACACCGCGCGCTGGTGGCCGCGGCCTTGCGGGACTGCTTGGATGCGGACAGCCTGGAGATCGTTCTGGCCGGCTGTCCGCGGCGTTCCCGGGAGCACCGCTACCGGACCGCGATCCAGCAGGCCATCGACGTCCTGGAGGCCAGCCGGCGCGCCTTCAAGTCCAAACAGCTCGAGGCGCTGCGCAAGCACCTGACCCAGGTGCTCATGGATACCGGGTAGGCGACCGCAATCGCCGCGGGTGAAATTTCCCTGAGCCCCGGCGATGGGGGACGCGGCGTCGCGGAGAAAACGGAAAATAGGGCTTGACAAAAGGAATGGCGCATGGAATAGCAACCCCTCACAAAGATAGAATAGACTATCTTTGAAATGATCGTCTTACGGCCTTCGGCAGTCCCTGGCGCGAAGGAAGTGAAGGCGTAGCCCGATGCCAACGCGGCGCATGGGGATACGCCTTTTTTTGTGGGTGGGTCGCGTCAACGAAAACCAGTGTTCAGATGAACCCCTTACGGGAGGCGCAATGGAAGATGTAACCCTGACAAGTTGGCCCTGGACAGGACGATGGCGGGGGGGCCGCAGCGGGCCGATCCCCTTGACCAAGGAACCGGCAACCGACACGGGCAGTTTCGCGTTGCGTCTGGCACAGGAAGGCGAAAGGGTCCGGATCGTTTCGGTCAACGGTGGAAAAGGCGTTCATGAGCGGCTGGCCGGCTTTGGCCTGCGCGTCGGCGCCGAAGTGCAGGTCCTGCACAACGCCATGAACGGCAAATTGTTGCTCGGCCACCAGGGCACGCGCCTCTATCTGGGCGGCGGCATGGCCCAAAAGATCCAGGTGGCCGTCATGGAAGGAGGAACCCGATGAGCGCCACATTGCAGGACATGGCGGTGGGCGAAGCCGGCAAGGTGGCCGGGTACGTCAAAGGCACGGCCGCCTATCGAGAAAAACTGCTGGCCATGGGTCTGACCCGGGGCACGTCCTTCACCGTGGCGCGGATCGCCCCCCTGGGAGACCCGGTGGAGATTCGGGTGCGCGGATTCTCCCTTTCTCTGAGAAGAGACGAGGCGCGCGCGCTTCTTGTGGAAAGGGGGACGCCATCATGAGCGACCATGTGATCGGGGTCGTCGGAAACCCCAATTGCGGCAAGACGACCCTCTTCAACGCCTTGACCGGAACCAGGCAGCGGGTGGGCAACTGGCCCGGCGTCACCGTGGATCGCAAGTCCGGCGAGTATGCCCATGGAGGGAAAAAGATCGCGGTGGTGGATCTTCCCGGCATCTATTCATTATCTGCGGCTTCGCTGGATGAAGCGGTGGCCCGCGATTACATCCTGTCGGGCGAGGCGGATCTGTTCGTCAACATCATCGACGCCGCCAATATCGAGCGCAACCTCTATCTGACCGTCCAGCTTCTGGAAATGCAGGTGCCCATGGTGGTGGCGATGAACATGATGGACATGGCCCAAGAGCGGCGGATCGAGATCGACATCCCGCTGCTCGGCCGCCGCCTGGGCTGTCCGGTGGTGCCCCTGGTGGCCGCCAGGGGAAAAGGCATCCATGAACTAAAAGAGCACGTCAACCGCTGCGCCCAGGCCAAATCGGTTTCCACCCTCGGCGTGCGGTACCCCGCGCAAATCCAGGAGGCGGTGGAGGCGCTGGTGCCCCTGGTGGCGGATGCGGCCCTGGGCCGGAAGATGAACCCAGGTTACGCGGCGGTCAAATTGTTGGAAGGCGATCCATGGATCGCCTCTTTGGCAAGCCGGGAGGCGCTGAACGCGCGCGCGGTGCACCAGGAGAAAATAGAGGCCACGCTGGAAGAAGAGATCGACATCCTGCTGGCCGACAGCCGCTACGGCCTGATCCACGGGTTGACCCGGGAGGCGGTCAAAAAAGGCAACCGCGCCGGCAAGACCCTGTCGGACCGGATCGACGCCGTGGTGCTCAATCGGGCCCTGGGGATTCCCCTCTTTCTGGCGGCCATGTACCTCATGTTCCTGGTGACAATCCATATCGGCGGCGCGTTCATCGATTTTTTCGATATTTTCGCCGGCACCCTCTTCGTGAACGGCTTTGGCGCGCTGTTGGCCGCGGTGGGGGCTCCCACGTGGTTGACGGCGCTGCTGGCCGGCGGTGTGGGCGGCGCCATCCAGACCATCGCCACCTTTATTCCTCCCATTGGGTTTATGTTTGTGTGCCTCTGTTTTCTGGAAGACTCCGGCTACATGGCCCGGGCCGCCTTCGTCATGGACCGCTTCATGCGCCTGGTGGGGCTCCCGGGCAAATCCTTTGTCCCGATGCTGGTGGGATTCGGGTGCAATGTTCCGGCCATCATGGCCACCCGAACCCTGGAAAACCAGCGCGATCGCGTTTTGACCATCATGATGAACCCGTTCATGTCCTGCGGCGCGCGGTTGCCGGTCTATGCCCTGTTTGCCGCGGCGTTCTTTCCCGCGGGAGGCCAGAACCTGGTTTTCGGACTGTATCTGACCGGCATCGGCTTCGCGGTGATAACCGGGCTGGTTCTGAAAAGCACCCTGCTCAAGGGGGAGATCACCCCGTTTGTGATGGAGCTTCCGCCCTATCACCTGCCGACGCTTAAAGGAGTGGTCCTGCGTGCCTGGGACCGCCTCAAGTCCTTTGTTTTCAGAGCCGGCAGGGTCATCATCCCGGTGGTGGTGGTCTTGAGTTTTCTCAATTCCATGGGGACCGACGGCTCCTTTGGCAACGAGAACAGCGACAAGTCCGCCCTGAGCGCCATCGGCCGATCGATCACGCCGCTGTTCGCCCCCATGGGGCTTACCCCGGACAACTGGCCGGCCACCGTCGGCATCTTTACCGGCATCTTCGCCAAGGAGGCGGTGGTGGGGACCCTGGACGCCTTGTACACCCGCATCGGCGCGGACGCGACGGCCGAGGCCGATGCCGGGCAAGACGAGGGGTTCGATTTCTGGGCCGGTATCGGAGAAGCCCTGGCCAGCATACCGGAAAACCTGGCGGGGGTGGCCGACTCTCTGCTGGATCCGCTGGGAATTTCCTTAGAAAAGGTGAGCACGCTGGAGAGCGCGGCCGAGGAACGGGAGGTGGCCGTGGACACCTTCGGGGCCATGGTAAGCTTGTTTGACGGCAGGGCGGGGGCGTTGGCCTACCTGCTCTTCATCCTGCTCTACTTTCCCTGCGTGGCGGCCATCGCCGCCGTCTATCGCGAAACCAACCTGCGCTGGACAGCCTTCGTCGGCGCCTGGACCACGGGTTTGGCGTATATGGCCGCCGTCCTGTTCTACCAGGCGGCCACCATCGGTCGCCACCCGGTATCCTCCATGATGTGGATCGCGGCACTGGGCGCGCTCTTCCTGGGGGTGGTGGGGATCCTGCGGCAGCTGGGCGGCAAGGAAAACGGCGCCGGGGCAGGCCTGCCGGACGGCGCAGCGGCTTGAGCGCAAACGGGCACCCCCTGAATGCCGCCGCCCGCCCTGAGAAGGCGGCTGGCGCATTCGGCGGGGAAAGGAGAAAGCGATGATTTTGTCTCACATCAAGCCATACCTGATGCAGCACAGACGCGTCACCCTCGGCGACCTCGCCTATCGTTTCGACACCGAACCGGAAGCCATGAAGGGAATGCTGGATCAGTGGATTCGAAAAGGCAGGGTGCTCAAACTGGAACAGCGGGCGGTTTGCAGCAAAACGTGCGGCAAATGCGGCCACGGGGTGGCGATGGAAATCTATCAGTGGATGCCTTGAACCGCTTCCCATGCCCCAGGGCCGGGCGGAATCCCTCCTGGAGCAAGTAAGCACTCAAGACACACCACCCGTGTCTGACGGCATTCGGCCGCCTGGCGGCGCGGATATCGAGACCGAATATGTGGCCGCCCTCGATCCCTTCGCGCCCGGAGAGCTTTCCTTCGACGGCGGCCGGTCGCTGGAGCCCAAGGCCTGGAACATCGAGGTGGCCTGCGCGCTCGGCGATCGGCTGGAAGCGGCGCTGCGCTGTGAGGGCAGCGACGACGGCGGCGACTGGATCCCCGAAAAACAGTACGGCGCGGCGGTGCGCTACGGTATTTTCGCCCATACCACCCTGGCGCTGGAATACCTGCACGGCGAGTTTGAAACCGGCGACGAAAGGGATGCCGTCGCCGCCCAACTGACCGTGAAATTTTGACGCTTGTTTAAGCGGAGGCCGATGCCTATGATGCCGTTTTAAGCGACTGGGGCAGATTCTGCCCAAAGGCCCAACCCCGAGCCGGCCATGAGCGTTCCATTTCACTCTTTTAAAAGGGGCGCCAGATAGTTCTGGCGGGATGACCGGAAGATGGCCGGCAATGGGGCTGGGGCCTAACCGTTTTCAACACCTCAAGGAGGGCTCGATGAGCTGGATCATGTCGTTGATCATCGGTGGCATCGTCGGTTGGCTGGCAAGCATCCTCATGAAAACCAACGCGCAGATGGGCATCATCGCCAACATCGTGGTGGGCGTGGTGGGCTCGATGCTGGGCTCCTGGCTCGCCGGCGTTCTGGGCATCGCTCCGGACGGCGGTATTCTCCGTTTCGGCGTGGCCTTGGGCGGTGCCGTCCTGCTGATTTTCATCCTGGGAAGACTCGGCTTTTTCAGCAAGAAGCGTTGACGGGTCCCCTTTGTTGCCACCCCTGTCCCATTTCGTGCCTCACTGCCGGTTCCCCCCCGCCTCCCACGGCGACCTTCGGGCCAGAAGCAGGTGCTCGGTCACACGATCGTGTCTGAGCGACCCGGCGTCCTGACACCGTCTTTTTACAGGCGGAGGGCCTCGACGGCCCCCGAAGGTCGACCGTCCATTCCAGGCCTTCCTTGACTGTCGGTTTTTGTTTGTTAAGGTTTATAATTTTCTTTCTGGCAGCGAGAAACGATTAAAACGACTTTATAATCCCTTATCATGTTGACATGGTGCGGAAGGAAGGAATATGGAATTCCCGTTCTCGCGTCCACGGCACGAGATTCGATAACCTGCTTTATTTATGGAATTAAATTTGGTTTGACGCCATCGGCGAAGCAGTTGCGTGGTTTGATTGATGAAAGCCAAGTGGTTCCCATACGGGCTGGCGGTCTTTTTTCTTCTTTGGATCAATCTTCAATCTTTTTCCAGCGTCGCCGCCGAAGATCAGACCCGGCGCGTTGAACGCGACACCAGCGGTGACGGCAGGATCGACCAGGTGGCCCATGTCGACCGCCAGAACCGGCCCGTCCGCCTGGAAATCGATGCCGACGGGGACGGCCGGTTCGACAAGGTCCAGTTCTATCGGCAGGGAAAGCTGATCCGCATTGAAAACGACCGCGACGGGGACGGCGCCGTTGACACGCGCGACATCTTCGAGGGTGAAAACCGGGTGCGCCACGAACGGTTCACTGCCGCCGGACGGCTGGAGCAGGTCATCGCCTTTGACGACCGCCAGCGCCCCCTGCGCCTGGAGAAGGACACCACCGGCGACGGCCGCTTCGATACGCGCTATACCTTCGCCGAGGGTCGACTGATCTCATCGACCCGAGACACTGACGGCGACGACCGGGTCAACGTCTGGCAGACCTACCGTAACGAAGTGCCCGCGGAGCAAAAGACCGACAGCGACGGCGACGGCCGCATCGAAGCGATCGTCTCCTTCGACGACGCCGGCCAGCCGCGCCTCAGCCGCCACGACAGCGACGGCAACGGCACCCTCGAGACCACGCGCCGCTATGTCAACGGCGAGATCGCCCGCCAGGAGAAGGACGAAGACGGCGATGGGGCCCCCGAGGTCGTGGTGCACTTTGAAAAGGGACTGCCGGCCCTCCAGCAGAAAGACACCAACGGGGACGGCCGCTTCGACGTAAAAACCACCTACCAGAAGGGGACCCCCCAGAAAGAGGAAGCCGATACCAACCACGACGGGGCCCCGGATCGCTTCGTGGTTTTCGACGCCCAGGGGCAACCGTTGAAACTGGAGGAAGACAGCCGCCACACTGGCCGCATCGACCGGATCCACCACTTTCGCGGCGGGGTCCTGGACCAGGTGATCGCCGACGGGGACGGCGACGGCTTTCTGGAAACCGCCACCTTCTACAAGGGCGGCCGCCCCGCCGCCCAGACCCAGGACCAGAACCGCGACGGCCGCCCCGACGTGACGATCTTCTTCAACCAGAGGGGCGAGAAGGCCCGCGTGGAAAGCGACACCAATTTCTCCGGCCGCGTGGATGCCTGGGAGTTCTACGAGGGGCAGGCGCTGGTGCGGGCCGAGCGCGACGGCAATCACGACGGCCGGGTGGATCTGAAGGTTTACTACCATGACGGCGCGCAGCACCGGCTGGTCCGGGACCGGGACCAAGACGGCACCTTCGAAACCACCCAGTGGTTCGATCGTCCCCCCTGGTCCATGGTGATGGAGGTGGACGCGGACCGGAACGGGTCACCCGAAGGCCGCTACCACTACCAGGACGGGGTCCTGAGAGAGAAAATGATCGATGAAGACGCCGACGGCCGCTTCGATCTCAAGGAAACCTACAGTCCACAGGGGAAAATCGTCCGCTGTGAAGAGGCGCCGGATGCCGGCGATCGGTTTACCCTGGTGTGGACCTACGACGATAACGAATCTGCCGTGCGCGCCGAAAGGGACCGCGACGGCGACGGCCGGGTGGACGTCTGGTACACCTACCGGCAAAACCGGTTGGCGCAGGTGGCCGAGGACACCGACGGCGACGGCCAAGCGGACCTGTGGGAGGACTACGACGAGGCCGAAGCCCTGGTGAAACGGTCCCGGGACCTGAACGGCGACGGCCGGCCGGATCTCGAGGAAACGGTCGGCGGCGATTAGCTTCAAAGGAGAAAGCGCGTGTTCGATCTGCTCGCCAAGGGGGGCGTGCTGGTGGGCCCCATTGTGTTGTGTTCCGTCATTGCCCTGGCGCTGTTTCTCGAGCGCCTCGTGCGCCTGAGCCGGGTCAGGATCCGCGGCAACGGTCTCGTCGGCCAGGTCTCGCGTCACCTGAAAAATGGGGAGGACCACCAGGCCTATGAACTGGCCAGTCAAGACGGGTCTCCCCTGGGACGGATTTTCACCCAGGCCATGGAGGTCAAGAACCAGGACCGCGAAACCCTGGAAACGGTCCTGGCCCATGCCACCGAGGCCGAAGCCCGAGATCTGTCGCGCTATCTGCAGGCGCTGGCCACCATCGGCAACATCACCCCGCTGCTGGGACTGCTGGGCACCGTGCTGGGCATGATCAAAGCCTTCATGGTCATTCAGGAGATGGGCGGCAAGGTCAACGCGGCGGTCCTGGCCGGCGGGATCTGGGAGGCCATGCTCACCACGGCCCTGGGATTGGCGGTGGCCCTGCCCACCATGGTGGCCCACAGCTACCTGGTGGCCCGGGTGGATCGCTACGAAGCCCAGCTCCAGGAGGGCACGGTGGTGTTTCTGAAATCCATCGGGTCCCGCGCCCGCGAGCGAAACCCCGGCGATGCGGTCCCGCCGCTTGCCCGCCCGACAAGGAATTGAGTCATGATCCGCCCCGTCAAGCGCAGGGCACGGTATCCGATCCAGATGCCCATGACGCCGCTCATCGACATCGTCTTCATGCTGCTGATCTACTTTCTGCTCACCACCAACTTCATGGTGGACGAGGGGATCAAGGTCAAGCTGCCCCAGGCCAATGCCGCGGCGCCCCAGACCGAAGAGGTGATCACGGTGTTCGTCGACGCCCAGGGCCGGGCCTTTCTTGAAAACGAGGAAGTCTCCCTCGGGCAGCTTTTCGACCGGCTCAGGGAGAAACTCGGTTCGCGGCCAGACCCGCTGGTGGTGGTCCGCGCCGACCGGGCGGTGGTCCTCAACAAGGCCGTTCGGGTGATGGACATCGCCAAAGCCGCCGGCGCCGGCCGGCTCTGCCTGGCCACGGAAAAGGACCTTTGATCCGAATGGTGCCGAGATCCGGGCCCAACTGGCTGCTGAGAACGCTGATCGTCTTCTCCCTGGGAGTTCACCTCGTGGTGCTGATTCAGCTTTCCGGCATCTACCGGACCCGCGCCCTGACGTATATCGAAACGACCCTGCAAAACATTCACCGGCCCCCGCTGCGGGATATCCCCCGGCCCCGGCCGAGGCCCAGGGCGCCGGAACCCGGCGCACAGGTTTCCAGACTCAGCGTGGTCCAGCAGCCTTTTCCCCGGATGCCCCCCCCGACGCCCAGTGCCGCGCCCGATTCCCGGCCGTCCCCCCCCGGCGAACGCATCGGCGTGCCGGACATCCCCCGGACCCCGGCGGTGGCGGCATCCGACTGGGCTCCGGTACTCCAGGCTGCGGAAGCGCCCAGCCAGTTCATGACCCCTGACAGCTACCTGGAAATGGTGCGCCTGCGAATCGAAAGCCGCAAGCGCTATCCCGAGGCGGCCAGGAAGGCCCGAATCGAAGGCCGAGTGGCGATCCGCTTCGTCCTGGCCGCCGACGGCAGCGTGCGGGACCTGGCGGTGACGCGCGCCGCGCGAAACGACACCCTGAACGCGGCCGCCCTGGAGGCCGTACGCCAGGCGGTCCCCTTTCCCCGGCCGCCGGCGAATCTCTTCAAAAAGGATCTGGCGCTCGAACTGACCATCGTCTTTGAACTGACTTGAGCGGGAAAAGGGGGTCAACCAACAGGCTCGCAGTCGCATCAGAACGGAAAACCAACCCAACTTCAAAGGAGGCGAAAATGTTTCGAACCGCAAGGATGAAGCCAACCCGCGTGGTGGTGAGCACGCTGCTGATGGCGCTGGCACTCCTGGTACCCGCGGCGGGCGCCCAAGACGACAAGGGCTACCAGGAGTATTCGCTGGGCGAGATCGTCGTCAGCGGCAGGAGTTCGGCGGTGCGCGAGATCACCGTCGCCAACGAAATCCGGACCGAGGATTTCGAGGCGGTCAACGCCGAGAGCGTGGCCGACGCTCTGACCCACGTCCCGGGAGTCCAGGTCACCTACGGCCGCAAGTACTTTCCCAGCGTCAACATCCGCGGATTCGACCAGAACCGGATCCTGACCCTCATCGACGGTGTGCCCTACTATGAGACCAAATACGGCGGGATGGACCTCAACCAGATCGGGCTGGAGTCGGTGGCCCGCATCGACGTGGTCAAGGGGGCCCCTTCGGTCCTCTACGGCCCCAACGCCCTGGGCGGGGTGGTGAACATCATCACCAAAGAGCCCACCGAGAAGCCGCACCTGTCCGCAACGGTGGAATACGGCCTCGACGGTCTGGACGACGCCTACAAGGCGTCCATCTCCCACGGCCGCAAGGTGGGCAATTTCAACTACTGGCTCAGCTATTCGCATCGGCAGTGGGATTCCTGGGATCTTTCCGACGATTTCGCCCCGCGCATCGGCCAGATCAGACGCCGGCCCGGCGGCACGACCAGCACGCGCATCGAAGATGGCGGAGAACGGGAAAATTCGGATTACAGAACCGACAATTTCTGGGGCAAAATGGGCCTGGAGCCCTCAGCGGATACGGAAGTCTATGTCAATTTTCACTACATCAGCAGTGAAAAGGGGGACGCCCCCAACCTGGACCGGGTGAACGTCTTCCCCGATTTCACCCAGTTCGACCGCATCACTGACTACGACGACTGGGGCGTCGACCTGAGCGCCAAACACGCCTTTTCCGAACGCTTCGACCTGCAGGCCAAGCTCTACTACCATGACCACAGCGACGATTACACCTCCTACGCGGATCAGACCTATTCGCGCGTCGTGGCGGTGAGCACTTACAAGGACGACATCCTCGGCGGGATGCTGCTGGGAGATTTCCGGCCCGTGGACTGGGACGCGCTGAGGTTCTCCCTGCATTACAAGAAGGACACCCACGAGCAGCGCGATCTGGAGACCCTGCCCTTCGCCGAAAGCTACGCCTACACCGGCTCCATGGGCCTGGAAAACGAAATGACCCTTCTCGACGACAGGCTCTCGGTGGTGGCCGGGGTCAGCTATGACTGGTTCGATGTGCGCAAGGCCGACGAGGACGTCAACAACGACGGCAACATCGTCGATTCGGGGACCCCGGGAACCCGTGATGAGCTCAACCCCATGATCGGAATGACCTACGAGGTGGTGGACCGTGTAAAGCTTTTCGCCTCGGTGGCCAAGAAGACCCGCTTCCCCACCCTGAGCCAGTTGTACAGCGGCAATATCCCCAACCTGGACCTCAGCGCCGAAACCGCCATCAACTATACCGCCGGTCTCTCCTGGCGCTACCGGGACCTGATGAGCGTGGAGTTGGCGCCGTTCTTCCATGACATTTCGGATTTCATCACCCGTGAGGTCCCCCCGGAGGAAAACCCCTATTCCCAGTACAAGAATCACGACGAGGTGGAGATGCAGGGGGTGGAGGTCAACGCGGTGATCACCCCGATGGAAGACCTCAGTTTCAAGCTGGGCTGCATGTACAACGATGCCGACAACAAGAGTCCGGGACGGGTCAGCGATGAGGTGCTTGGCGTGCCCCAATACACCTTCAACTTCGGTGTCCAGTACACCCTTCCGGTCATCGGCACCCGGCTCAACGGGAACATGCTCTACCTGGGCAAATCCTACCGCCAGCTGCCCACCCCCGCGGATCCGAAGCTGGAGGTGATCGAAAACGAGAGCTACCAGCTGTGCAACATCAAGATCACCCAACCGTTGCTGTCCGATCGCATGGAGGCCTTTCTGGCCGTGGACAACCTGTTCGACGAAAATTACGAACCCAACAGCGGCTATCCGGCCCCCGGCATGAGCATGTGGCTGGGGCTGAGCTTCCGGATGTGACACCCCCCGAACCCTTGGCCAGGAACAATCCTTCCGGCGACCCCGCCCGCCCCGGGGCGGGGTCCGCTCAAGAGCGACAATGACCCGCAAACACGCCACCACCTTTGGCATCCTTTTGGGCTGGATCGCTCTGATCGCGGCCGGCTGCGCGGTGGGCGCCATCCCCCAGGCCAGCCCAAACGGTTCCGGTCCGGCGGTTGGCGAGCCGGTCGCCCGGGCCTCGACAGCCCCCGAACCGCGCGACACCCCCGAGCGCATCATCCTGAACCTCACCGCCGCCCCGGCCACCAGCCAGGCGGTCACCTGGCGCACCGAGGCGCAGACGGCCACGCCCCGGTCCCAGATCGCCAGGGCCGACGGATCCGGCGCCTTTGATGCCCGGGCGCGCACCGTGGACGCCGAGAGCCTTTCGGTGGTCCTGGGAGACGGCCGCCGGGTCCACCACCATCGGGTGATCTTCGAGGGGCTGGAACCCGAAACCCGTTACGCCTACCGGGTGGGGGCCGGGCAGACCTGGAGCGAGTGGAACCATTTCGAAACCGCCGGCACCGCTTCGTCGCCTTTTTCCTTCGTCTATTTCGGCGACCCCCAGGAAGAGGTGCTTTCCAAGTGTGCGCGCGTTTTCCGCGCCGCCTTCAAAAAAGCCCCGGAGGCCGATTTCTGGCATTTCGTCGGCGACCTGGTGGACAACGGCGACCGGGACGAAGAGTGGGCCGAGCTCTTCGAGGCCCTGGGCTGGATCCCGCGCACCACCCCTCTGATCCTCCTGCCCGGCAACCACGAATACCCCGACAAACGTTTCGTCCACGGCCCCGCCTATCGACTCTTCCCCCTGTGGCGGCCGCACTTCACCCTGCCCGAAAACGGACCTGCCGGGCTCGAGGAGACCGTCTATCGCATCGATTATCAGGGCACCCGCCTGGTGATGCTCAACGGCAACGAAAAACTCGAGGAACAGGCCGCGTGGCTGGATCGGATTCTGGGGCTCGACCCCCAGCACTGGACCATCGTCGCCATCCATCAGCCGATCTATTCGACGGGCAAGCACCGCGACAAAACTCTCCTGGAAAATCTGTTCGTCCCCATCTTCGACCGTCACGGAGTGGATCTGGTACTCCAGGGGCATGACCACACCTACAGCCGCAGTTTCAAACTCCGAGGGGGCCAGAGGGTCGGACCGGATCAACCCGGCACCGTCTACGTGATCTCGGTGAGCGGCCCCAAGTCCTATCCCGTCAACCCACGCCATCTGGCACGGATGGCCAGAACCGGCACCGGCCGTCAATTGTTCCAGGTGATCCGCGTTTCTGCCGGGCGGCTCGCCTACGAAGCCTTCGACGCCGCCGGGGAGCTGTTCGATGCCATGGAGCTGAAAAAAGAATCCCCCCGGAAAGCCGATTCCCCATGACCCGCAAGCTTCTCCCGATCCTCCTGGCCGCCGCCGTCGTGGCCGGCTTGGCCATCGGCTACCGCCAGAGCCGCAAGGACTACTACGACTACCTGACCATGTCCGGGGCCACGCCCCTGGCCGTGGCCCGGCGGGTGCCTTCCCACGTCCGCCTGGAGATCGACGGGTTGACCAAGAGGCCCTACCAGTTTTCCGGAGACGCCCTCAACGCCCTGGCCCCCACCCGGATCCGCACCCGGGAAATCTCGCCGGACGGCGAGTATCTGGGGGCCTACATCCACGTGGGGATCCCGGTCTTCAACCTTCTGGAGGGCATCGCCCCCCAGAAGCCGACGCATTCAGCCTTCGACCAGCCCACCGATATTTTGGTGACCTTCCATTCGGCCACGGGCAAAAAGGCGTATTTCAGCTTCAACGAGCTGATCATGACCGGCGACGGCCAACCGCCGACCCTGGCGTTCAGCCGAACGCCGGTGATGCCCACCAACGAGACAGTGCGGGCGAGCTACACCGCCAACCGGTTCATGGCGGACCTGACCGGGCTGCGTCTGATCTGCCCCAAGGAGCCGGACACGGCGCGCTACCTGGACGATGTGGTCCGCATCTCCTACGACGGGATTGCCGTTGATGAAAAGCCGCTGCCGCCGCGGAAGAAAAAATTCGTCTGCCACAGCGACAGCGTCACGTGCAGCGACGGCCGGCGCCGTTTCCCGGCACGATTCGAAACCCTCCACCGGGCCGCGGCCCCCCGGTGGATCCGCATCGGCCACGGCCACGGGGTCGACGACATCGTCCGGGCCGAAGGATTCGACCTGGGCGACTTTCTCAACACCAACTTCCCCGAGGCCGGACCAAATGATTTCTTCCTCTTTGTCGCCTGTGACGGGTACCGGGCGCTGTTCTCGGGTCGCGAGATCTTTGCCACCCCCGACGGCGCCGCCATGATGATCGCCGACCGCATCGACGGTCAGCCGCCGGCCGATGGATACATGCTGGCGCCCACGGCGGACTATTTTTCGGATCGCGCCATGTGGGGCCTGGCCCACGTGGTCTGGATCCGCCGCGCCGAGATCGAGAGCTGACGATGTTCACCACCGGAGTTCACGCCTGGTTGCATGCCGCCATGGGGCTTTATGCCATTGCCTGGGGACTGGCGGTTTTTCGTCAGCGCCGCCTGGGGACTGCGGCCTTGGCGGTCGGATTCGCCCTGCAAAGCCTCTATCTCGTCGGCCGCGGGTGGCTCGGCGGCGTCTTTGTGGTTCATCCGGTGGTGGAAGGCCCATTTTTGCTCCCCTGGTGCCTGGCCCTGATCGCCGTGGTGCGTGCCCTGATGGTGCCCAAGGCCCCCATGGGGGGCTTGCTGGCCCTGACGGTCGCCTTTTGCCTCTTTTGCCTTTTCTACAGCAAAGGGATGATTCCACCGAGCCCCAAGCGCGAATCCGTCTGGGCCACCCTCTTCTTTCTTTCTGAATCCATGGCCCATGCCCTGTTTTACGCCGCCGCCTGGATGGCGGTCCTGAGCCTGGCGGGCAAGGCGCCCGCCCACGCCTGTTACAACTGGCTGGTCTGGGGCTTCAGCCTGTACACCGTGGCCCAGATGACCGGCGCCCTGTGGTGTTTCGTGGGCTGGGGTAACACGTTCAGTTGGGGTTCCCGTCACCTGAGTTCCGCGGCCATCTGGACTTTCTTCGCCGCCACCCTGCACCTTCAATTCGTCCCGAAATGGAAACCCAAAAGCGCCTTTCTGGCCGCCGCCGGAGGATTGCTGGTGCTCTACATCAGCTACGGCAACTACCTTCACGAAATGCGCCACCTGCGGGTGGGAGGCTGACCGTGCTGAAATCCATCTGGCATACCCTGGGGGACATCCGCCTGGCGGTGATCCTGCTGCTGACGGCATCGGCCACCCTGTTGGCCGGCAGCTTCCATGCCGAAGATCATTTTTCGCTCTTCATGGCCCTGAACCATATGCGGATCCAGGATTGGCTGCCGGTCCAGTGGGCCTCCCGGCCGGAACTGGTCTGGTGGATACCGGTACTTTTCGTCATCATGGCCCTGCTGGGCATCAACACCTTCGTCTGCGCCGCCAACCGGTGCCTGCGGCTCGTCGGCCAGCGCCGAAACATGGCGCGGGGTCGATTTTTCTATCTGCTGATCCCCTCGCTGGTTCATTTCCTGTTCATCACGATCATGCTCGGCCACCTGGCGTCCTTCACCATGGGCCGGTGGCAGCGAATCCCCTTGGCGGCCGACAGCCCCATCGCGGTGTCACCGGATGCCCCCGATTACCGGGTGGCGGCCATCCAGGACGAATTCTATCCCCAAGCATCGGCCCTGGGCGGGCGGCTGCGCCAGACCGCCGTCGCTCTGGTGGGCGCCGGCGGGCAAGCCCTTCAGCTCCAGTATGGCCGGCCGGCCTTCATCGACGGGCGCTTTCTGCTCATCGACAAAGCCCCCCAGGGAGAAAAGGCGCACAAAAAGCCGATGCCCGCCGGGCCTCCGCCGGCCCGTCGCCCCGGGCCCGCCTCCACCGAGGCCGCCCAGGGCCCCAACGCCGGTCAACCGTTGCTGGTCATCGTTTCCGATCCCGGCCTGGCGGTGATCATTCTCGGGTTGACCCTCATCATGGCCCTGATGATCGGGTATTTCCTCTTCAAGCCCAAGTCCGCCATGTGGATCGCGCCCGTTGCGGTCCTGGCGCTCCTCGTCGTCCACCCGGCCGCGGCCGCCGCGGCGGAGAGCCGCCCGGAGGAACTGGCGCAGATCGAAGGCCGCATCCAAATGTTGAGCCCCGACCCGGCCTTCAAGGACGATCGGTACGGGTTGATCGTGGTCAAAGAGGCGCTGACGTCACTGAAGGAAGGCTCGGGCGGCATCGGCGCGTGCCTCGTTCACGAGCAGACCGGCGAGGTGGTCTGCACAGGAAGAAACCGCCAGTACCGGCCGTATTTCAGAAGCGATCTGCACGCGGAGATGGACCTGCTGAACCGCTACGAGGATTGGCTGCGCAAGATGGGCGGCCGGACATCAGGGGCCGATCCGCGCGACTGCGCCCACCTCGTGCTGGTCAGCTCGGTGGAACCCTGCCCCATGTGCCTGACGCGCATCATCAATTCGGGCATCAAGAAACTGGTCTATGTGACGCCGGACGAAAGGGGCGGCATGGTGAGCCGGATGGACCGGCTGCCGCCGTTTTGGCAGGATCGCGCCCGGGACTGCGACTACCGCCTGGCGGTTTGTTCCCCGGCGGTGCGGCAACTCGCCGGGGATCTGTTCGATTTCTCCGTCCGCACCTGGGATAAAAAGAAAGAGGAAACGAAATGAAGCGCCCTAATGGCCCGCTATCCTTTTTGCTGGCTCTCGGCATCGTCCTGGCGGTCGCCGCGAGCGCCGGTGCCGCCGACCGGACCCTCACCGACATGATCGGCCGCACCGTCCGCGTGCCGCTCGAGGCCCAACGCATCGTGACCACCTTCAAGCCGGCCTCGCTGTGCGTAACGGCCCTTGGCCTCCAGGATCGCCTGGTGGGCATCGACACGAGTTCCCGGCACGACCCGCTCTTTCTGGCGGTAGCCCCGGCCCTGGCCGACCTGCCGGCGGTGGGGCAGAAGTCCACCGGCCTGAACTTCGAGGCCATCCTGGCCGTCAAGCCCGACCTGGTCATCCTCTTCGCCCAGAAGGACGGGATCGCCGTCGCCGACCGCCTGGTGGACCACGGGGTGGGGGCCATCGTCATCCTGCCGGAAAAAATGGCCTCCCTCTATACCACGCTGCGGCTCATCGCCGAGGCGGCCGGCGCTCCCGAAAGGGCCGAGGCGCCCATCGCCGCCTGCCAGCGCGTATTGAATCTGGTGGAACAACGGGTGGCGGCCATTGCGCCGGACCGCCGCAAGGTGGTCTACTTCGCCGCGCCCCAGGGCCTCTTTTTCACCGCCTCCGGGGATCTGCTGCAAGACGAGATGGTCACCATGGCCGGCGGCATCAACGCCGGGCACGCCCTGAGCGGCTATTTCCGGGAAATCTCCCCCGAGCAGTTCATCGCCTGGAACCCGGACCTGGTCCTCGTCTCGGGCCACGGCGCCCAGCGCGGGCTCAAACAATTGGAGCAACCGCAGTTCGCCCGCGTGTCGGCCGTGGCCGCCGGCCGGGTTTACCAGTTCCCCTCCAACATCGCCCCCTGGGATTTTCCCTCGCCCTTTTCGGCCCTGGGGGTTCTCTGGATGGCGCAAACATGTTATCCGGAGCAATTCGCCGACGTGGACCTGGCGGCCGAAATCGACCGCTTCCACCTGACCCTGTTCGGCAAATCCTTTGCCGAATTGGGCGGACGCCTGCCGCAGTGAAGTCCTGAACCATTGGAGCCTCGGGTGCGAACAGCTCCTCCGAGCAACATATCGTGGAACCCCGCCGCCCGGGCGGCCCGCCTCAACGCCGGTCTGGCCGTGGGGCTGGTTGCCGTGCTGGGGCTTTCCCTGTGGATCGGCTGGGTGCCCATCGCTCCGGACGAGCTGGGCGCCATCGTCCGGGCCTGGCTGGGAAACGGTGCCGACGACGACATCAGAGGCAAGGCGCTGGTCTTCGGCCTGGTGAGGATTCCGCGGGCCCTGCTCACCATTCTGGTGGGCATGGGACTGTCGGCGGCGGGGGCCGTTTACCAGGGACTGTTTCGTAATCCCCTGGTGTCGCCGGACATCCTGGGGGTTTCCGCCGGGGCCACCTTCGGCGCGGCCCTGGGGCTGCTGGTGGCCGGCAGCAGTTGGCTGGTGGTCCAGTCATTGGCCTTCGCCTTTGGCCTGGCGGCGGTGGGCATGGCCCTGCTCATCGCCCGGGTGGTGGCCGTGCGGCCCATGCTGGTGCTGGTGCTGGCCGGTCTGGTGGTGCTGTCAGTTTTCAACTCGTCCATCACCCTGCTCAAGTACCTCTCGGACCCCTACAACGAACTGCCGGCCATCGTGTTCTGGATGATGGGCAGCATGAGCCGGGGGCAGTGGGGCGATCTGTTCATCGCCGCCCCCATCATGGGCGGCAGCCTGATCCTGATCCACCTGATGCGCTACAAGCTCAACATCCTCTCCCTGGGCGACCTGCAGGCCAGGAGTCTCGGTCTCAACCCCATGGTGTATCGCCTGGTCTTCATCTTTCTTGGCTCCATGGTGGTTTCCGTGTCCGTGGCGGTCTGCGGCCAGGTGTGCTGGATCGGACTGGTGATACCGCACATCGCCCGCACCCTGGTGGGCCCCAACCACGAACAGATGCTGCCGGTAGCGGTGCTCTCGGGGGGCATCTTTCTTCTGCTGGCCGACACGGCGGCCCGTTCCCTGACCATGGCCGAGCTGCCCATCAGCGTGGTGACCGCCTTCATCGGCGCGCCCCTGTTCGCCTATCTGCTGTATCGCAACCGGGGAAGTGGCTGGTCGTGAGCCTGGTGTGCCGCCATCTGCATTTTGCCTACAACGGCAATCCCGTGCTGACGGACGTGAACCTGGAGATCGGCCGGGGGGAATTCTGCGCGCTGCTGGGCCGCAACGGATCGGGAAAAACCACCCTGATCTACTGTCTTGCCGGCCTGCTGCGCCCCCAGCGGGGCACGGTGGCCATCGATGCCCTGGATCTGCTGCGCACACCACGCGCCACCGTCGCCCGGCAGGTGAGTCTGGTGCCCCAGGAACATACCGCCATTTTCCCGTTTCGGGTCATCGACGTGGTGGTCATGGGACGCACCGCCGCCTTGGGTTTTTTGCAGCGGCCGGGGCCCGACGACTATCGGGAGGCCCGCCGGGTCCTGGCCGAACTGGAGGCCGAACCCCTGGCCGAACGCAATTTCAACCGGATCTCGGGGGGGGAAAGGCGCATCGCCCTGCTGGCCAGGGCCATCCTCCAGGCTCAGGATACGCTGCTGCTGGACGAACCCACCAATCACCTGGATTTCAACAACCAGTACCGGCTCCTGGAGATCATCAAGGGGCTCTGCGAGAAAAAAGGCACCCGGGTGGTGGCTTCCCTGCACGACCCGAACCTGGCCGCACGATTCGCCGATACGGTCGTCATGCTCTGCGAGGGCCGGGTCCTGGCCGGGGGCAAGGCGGGGCTGGTGATGACCGCGCCCATGGTCAGCCGCCTGTATGAGACGGCCGCCCGGCGGGTCGAAACGCAGGACGGGCTGGCCTTTTTCATTCCCTGCCATCCCGGCGGTCAATCGTCCGTCCCTGAAACCGGCGACGCCCGCCAAAACCGCTGGACCTGAGCGGTTCCGGGGAGGCATCGGCACGCGGCGGGGCGCCGCGCCGGTCAACCGCAGCCGCAGCCGCAGCCGCAGCCGCAGCCGCTCGCGGAGGCCATGGCCTGGACGATTTCCCGGGGTGCGGCGGGCGCCACGGCGGTCACCTCCACTCTCAGGCGCAGCGGCGGGAAGCTGGGGCCAAGAAAATCCAGGGCCGAATCGAGATGTTCGAAGACCTGATGGCGGTTTTCCGGGCTGATGTTCAGCGCCACCACCTCCCCGGGTGCCCTGTCGAGCAGGGCGTACTCGAAAGGGCTCATCCCGCCGCTGGCGACCCCGAGGATAAAGGTATAAAACGTTGCCGCAGGCGTCTCTCGCCCGTCCCCGCCCGCCGTCTCGACGCTCAGCGCCACGGTCACCCGATGCATGGGCGCGATTTTCGGATTGTCCTCGGTCATGGACGACCTCCCTGCTCCACAAGGCACGGCGATTGGCCGGACCCCCGTTATCCGCGATAACCCGTCGAGGACCGGATCAATCCGCCAGCTTCAATCCTCGGCGTCCACCCCATCCTCATCCTCACCCAGCGCAACGCCGGTCTCCTCGCCTTCCTCCGACTCACCGTCGTTGGCGCCGTCATCCAGGTTCTCGTCCATCCCGCGGCGCTTGAACAGGACCGTGTCCTCCGGAAAATCCGCCTTGAGCGTCGCCACGTACTGGCGCACCAGCCGTTCACCGCCAAGCTTGAGGTAGGCCAGCATGCGCCGCAGGACCTGTTCGTCTTCGCGCACCTCCAGGGGCAGCTGGCAGATCGGAAGAGCACACGTCTGAACTCCAGTCACGTCAGTCAAT